>CAZGGJ010000027.1:0-2876 GCA_964525315.1 uncultured Candidatus Saccharibacteria bacterium
ACAATTCTGCTTCAGACTCTCCAACTTATCTGTCCGTATCACGGCAGAGCCAGCTTGATTAACCCGGAACGTATCATTTGCATTAATAGCAAATTTTGGATAGCGTATATCTGTTACGACGTACCCCGCTTCCTGCAATAAATCAACTTGGCGATTGATTAAGTCTCTTATCTGGCCGTCTCCAGCAATGGTTGTCACATGTCGATACTGCACCTCGCAATAATACCTCGTCTCATCACCAAACGATCGCGGCTCGATAATGGTGCATGAGCTCATATCTTGCCACGTACCGTTTGCGTCCTCTAACTTAGTCTTTATGTCAGTGACGACTTCTTTCAGCTTGAAGACATCTTCACGAGAAGCGAGTTTTGGCGGCTGATGACTGGCTTTCCAGCTCGCGAAAGAAAGAGTCGCCCCTAGGATGAGCAGCCCAGCCACAATACAAAGCCAAGGAAGAATAGTCCTGAAAGTAGAGTGAGTTGTGGATCGTGTGTTTTTAGGCATGGGTTCTCTTTGATTTTAGCATGAGTGTGATAATTATGAGAGCGACGGCTAGGACAACTGCAGCTATTCGTATATCTACAGATGGCGCGGACGCATTTGACACGCCAGAAGGCTGAGCCGCCAGTTCTGGGCTATCGCTAAGTCCGACTTCGAGGGGAGATTGCCTTGTAGCCGCGGCGATGTCTCGCGACCCGCTACGTTCATCATGGAGTTGGACTGTATCAGAGTCGGATGGCGATAGCAGCGCTGCGTCTCGTTGTCGGTTGCGAGTGGTTGCTTGTCCAGCTAGCTCAACGTATGAGTCGCATCCATCATCAACTCCGTCGCGGTCAATGTCACGTCCTTGCTCCGGCCTAAAAGTACACTTGTCTACACTATCAGGCACGCCGTCTTCGTCTATATCTCCATCCTTGCCGAGTATAAGGACGACCCACCACAGTTCTCGCGGTTCGCCCGAAGGGCTATGCGTCTCGACGTGCAGTGTATGGTAGCCAGCGACAACCTCGTTAGGCGCTGGAATATCTATTGTCAATGTCCCTGCGGTGTCTGATCGTACAATGCCCAGTTCAGTCGGTTCGGATGTCAAATACACACGTGCATCGCTATTTGGCTGCTGTAACGTTATACGCTGCGTTATGTTCCCCGCCGGATTGCCCTTTTGAACTACGAGAATATTGCCGCCAGGCACGGGTGTAGCATTTATTGCAGCATCTTCGGCGTATGCTTGCTGGAAAACCTCGGGGATAGACACCTCTTCTATAGCCATCTCTTTGATACACTCCGCGGTACTACATGGTTTTGCAGACATAAGATTTGGATAGCTAGCAGCGATTTTATCGGCGATTTCTTGATGTCCCAAATGATTCGGATGGAACGACTCATTGCATTGTTTCGCACCAAGAAGCCATTGCAGAAAATCGTTGGCGTCAGTACAGCCTAGATTGGCATCGTTGACACGCGACGGACCGGCACTTCCGCATAGTGTACGTACCATACGGCCTGTCTCAAATACGTTCTCTATATCTACATAGATAGCGCCTTCCGACTCGGCAGCTGCTTTTATAATTCTATTAATGTAGGTTGTGCTCGCACGAAAGACCTTCCTTTCTTCAAGCGATAGACTTACCGCACTACCGCATGTCACATCTCTATCACTTACAAATTGAGGATAGCCGACATAGTAGACTGTCGTGCCTGGTGATGCATCCTTGATGGCGCGCACTGCTTCACGTATACGCCCATACTGTGACTTTATCCCCAGACCAAGCATGGTCTTGCCATGGGCACCACTGGCATAGTAGCAGGTATCTTGTGGATCATCTGGTGATACACACGCTTTCAATACTCCACCAAAATTGGCATCATTGCCTGCGCCAGTGATTGTCACGACTTTTGGTTGATACTTTTTGACAAATTCAAGCTGCTTGATGCGGCCAGGTATAAACATTTCCATAGCGCCACTTTTATATAGCCGTTGCTCATCTGGTGTCTCGATGACGCTTAGTCTTTTATCTTGGCCAAGGTATAGGTTATCATCCCCATAGTAGTCCTCGCGTACTTGCGCTCCCGAACACGCCACAGTGTTCCAGCTACTGCTCTGCAGTGTATACTTCTCGGCCAGGAGGTATGGATACGAACGCGTACTGATATGGCACCTTTCTATCGGTGGTCCCACTTCATCGGTGCCTTTTCGATACACAGTCTCCCACGGCAACCGAATTGTATCCCCCTCCCCACTGGAATACGAGTCACCAAGGGCAAGATACTCAAGTTTACTTGATGGCGAAAGAGCGCTCGTATACAGCGGGTATTCATTTTCACCATACTTCCCATAGACATAGGAATCGCCCCGAAAATATAATATATCCTTGTCATAGCTCAATCGCGATAGCTTCATATGAAACCAGTCTGAGCCAAAGCGTCGCTGAGCCGCTCTCCCAATCTCCCCATTATCATCCGGACAAGCACCTATTTCTTCCAGTTCGCTGAAAATGTCACCAAGGTATGACTGCGTAATCATCCCGCAGTCAGCAGACAGGGTATACACTCTTTGAATAGAACTACTGCTAACATCATTTATCGCTACAACCGAGCCGTCATTTGCAACTACGGCAGAGGCATCGCTACTGATACCTATACCGAACCTATGGCCAGAGAACCAGTGCAACTGACCCGTCTCCATATTGCGCAAGACAAAACCGTTGTTACTATTTGCCAGAACCATCCAGCGTCCATTGTCGGATACGCCCACAGGCTTGATGTATATAGATTGGTCTGTAATAAATGGCTGGACGCTATCGCCCATAAGTTCATACATCTTAGCCCCGCCAAAAGAGGACGACTGTATGAGCTTACTTGGAAAATCTTTAATA
>CAZGGJ010000027.1:2886-13743 GCA_964525315.1 uncultured Candidatus Saccharibacteria bacterium
AAGTAGAGATCGTTACTGTAAGGCACTTCAACAATCCCACCCAGTATCCTGTTATATGGACTCGACACTCTATACATATCTTCGTCCGCTCCAATGCTGACCATCAAACCGGTCGTGTCTCGAGCATAGCGCCAAGATAGACGGTCATACACACAAACCTTGATACGCTCTGGCGATCGCCCTCCGATTACAGTAACTTTTCTATTGCTACATTGCCTTTTGTTCTCGCGCTTTTCAGGCTCCCCAAAAGTAAGTCCGTCTTCAACGGCCCAAGGGTTTGAGCCAGTTGAAGCGGAAACACTCACTAAAGGGACAAACTGCGACACTAAGCACAGTATAGAAATGACGACAAATTTTATGCTTTTACTTCTATTCATAGGTTTCCCTAGTTAGTCCTAATCTATCATCTTTTGCGAGACTAACCAAGTGACACACTCGCCGCTGGAATAATCTAGCTACAATAGCAGCAAACTCAGCGCCACGACAATCATCCCGGCGAGGAGTCCGTATACCACTTGGTGTTTGTCAGTTTGGTAGCGCCGGGCGCCGGGGAGGAGCTCGTCGATGGCGATGAAGACCATCATGCCGGCGATGAGGCCGAACATGATACCGAAGAGGTACTCGGGGATAAATACACTGACGAGGCCAAATGCCACGAGTGCGCCGACCGGCTCGGCTAGGCCAGACAGCGTCGCCCACCAGAACGCCTTTTTGCGGCTCCCTGTCGCAGCGTAGACCGGCGCCGCCACAGCGATGCCCTCGGGGATGTTGTGGATAGCGATGGCGATGGCCAGCACTGCACCAGCCGTCACGTCCTGATACGTGGCAAAGAACGTACTCATGCCCTCGGGGAAATTGTGCAGGGCTAGCACCAGCGCGACCAGCAACCCGCTGCGTAGCAGGCGCTTGTTGTCACGCTTATCGCCAGTCGACAGCTCGTCCTCTTTGCCTTCGATTTCGTTGGGGTTGAGCGACTTGGGCAGCACCTTGTCTATCAAAGCCACGGCCAAGATGCCGACGAAAAACGCGCCGTACACCCACCAGCGCGCCGTCTTGTCGTCATACGCCTCGAGCATGGCGGTGATGCCGAGCGGAATGATTTCGACGAACGACACGAATAGCATCGCCCCAGCTGCAAACGCCATACTGGCCGCTAGGAACGGCCGTTCAAGCACTTTCCTATGCAGCGCCAGCAGGCCGCCGATAGAGGTGGCGAGGCCAGCGAGTAGCGACAGTAGTAGCGCAAGTAGCATACTCCTACTGTACCGAATTCTGCACGCTACCGCTAGTAGTTATGCAGCGTCATATCCGCTAAATATAGTATCTATACACTTAGTCATATTACCTTTGTACGAGATACTTTGCCGTCAACAGTAAACCATTCGTGCAGCTTACCCCACGGAAGAACAAAATATGTCTGAGGTATAGTCGGTGTCCTCCAGTTAGTGCGTCTCGCAAGTATAGTGAGGTCTTCAGGGTCACCAGGCTGACCATACAGTATAAAGCCGAGCCCGCTTTTCCGCTCTTTCGCCCCAGGTGCAGGGCTGTCCATCACACTAATAGGCTTCAGTCGATGTATGTTGCGTCGGCTCGCCTCTGAGCCGTCGTAGGAAAGTACGACAACGACTGGATACGCTCCTCCCTTATCGCGCTGTATGTCAGTCACTCGCAGCGCGACTTCTGGACGATTGTGGCCAGGATACCAAAGTATATGCTGTCCAGCTTCGAGCGCTGTCGTCACCTCAACACGTTTTTTAAGCTTTTTGGGTGAAGGTGCTGGTTGCGAAATAGTGGCAACTACCCTATCGAGAACTTTTTGACGTTTGGGCGCACTTGAGCCCCAACGCTCTAGCTCGCGCGAATCTTTCGCAATAACGAGCGCCCGTCTGATGACCGATGGGTCAACGTGGCCGAGATTGTGCTGCGTATAGGCAAGTGCGAGCCAGAAGTCATTATTGTCGACATTGCTGTCATCAGCCCTCACGCTATACTCAAGTAGTAGCTGCTTGGTTGCTTCTGCAGGGCTATAGCCTGCTGCGATATAATCACGAAAATCTTCGCGTATATCTGCCGCTAAGTCATTGCTATATATTCCGGTTCCCCACGCTCCCACGACTAGCTAACCTCCATACTACGTCACTCTACCGTCACCGACGCACCGAATGCTGCCGGTACCGGGTCGCCGAAGCGGACTTCGGGGACTTCGATGACGCCGCGGACGGTCATGTTGGGGTAGTCGCGCTGGTAAATGACGTCGACCGAGCCAAACACGGCATCGGTCCAGTCAAACCCCAGCTGCGCGGCTGCCTCTTGTACGGCTGCTTCGCTGCTGCCTTCGATTTCGATATAGGGCTGTATCCAGGGCCATTCGTCGATGACGACTTCCGTGTCGCCGAGATGCCAGGTCTCGCGGCGTGACTCTTGGTAGGTCGTGTAGTGCCAGCCAGCTTCGGCAAAAATCTGTACGGTAGTATCGAAGTCTCCCACCGTGGTCTCGAGCTCGTGGACACTGTCGATAGTTGTCTCCGCATCTGGCAGTGTGCGGCGCTTGAAGCACAGCGTCGTCTTGTCGCCCTCGTCGCGGATACGGATAAACGATCGCTCGGCAGCATGGTGCGGCTCCTCGATGAGTGCTCGGCGCATATCGCGCATGGGATACTCAAGCACAGCACCAGCTTGCTCTAGCCGTGCGCGTACGTCATCAATAGCGACGTCGACAAACTTTACCTCTATTTCTGGATTCATAGTCTCTCCTCTTAAAAAGCTTCGCTAGAGAGCGAAGCTTTTGTTAGCGTGGTTATTCGCATCCATCGCAGATGGTCAAATCGGCCGGGTCGGGCTGCACAAAGACAGTGCCGTTCTTGGCGGCGTCGTCCTTGGCGTTGGCAACGGCCTGTGCCATCGCGCTGTCGATAGCGGCGAGCTTTTCCTCGAGTGTCATAGTGTCTTCGTCGTTGCCGAAAATTGCTGATGCGTTCATAGTGATTCCCCCTAATTTGGTATGTTTTTGTGGTGGCGCTTATGTTTTATTGTACGCTACATGTAGCGGTTTGTCACCCGTCAAAGTACAGCCGGCCACCCCTGGTCTTTGTTGTATTAATGTCACCGAGCGGCGCTACGTAGGTCTCAGCATCGGCGAAGCGCTCCGGGATGCTGCCGCCCAGACGCGCCGCGTAACGCTGGCGAGCAGCCACTTCGGCCACACCATTGACGCGCTCGGCGGTCGTCTGAACGTAAATGCCTTTGACATTGGGCAGCTCATCCCTAGACCACAGGACAATGCTGACGCGCGGGTCGCGCTCGATATTGCGCGAGTGCTGCGTGTCTGCTGGCGACAGCCATATCACCTGCTCGTCGGTAAATACCATGTGCAGCGGCGTGCTCCACGGCGACCCGTCGTCGTTGACGGTCGCCAGGCTCCCGACGAGGACGGTTTCGGTGATAGGCAGTATGTCAGACTTCATGCTGTAGGCCCTACTTGACGCTGTTGACCTCGTAGCTGGTATTGGTGCTCTCGAAGAAGTTGACCAGCTCCAGCGTGTCGTTGGCGGCGGCCATCCACTTGGCTGGGTTGGAGACGTTGTATTCCTTTTCAAAGCCGAGCTCTTCGAGGCGGCGGTCGGTCATGAACTTGACGTACTGGTTGACATAGTCGGCGTTGAGGCCGAGGATGCCATTGGGCAGCATGTCCTTGTTGTAGGCTTCTTCGAGGCTGACGGCTTCGAGAATGAGGTCGCGGATTTCGTTCGCAAACTCCTCGGTCTGCAGCTCTGGGTTCTCGTCGAGGATGGTCAGCAGCAGGTTGATGCCGAAGGTCAGGTGCAAGTTCTCGTCGCGGGTAATCCAGTCGAGCAGGCTGCCGACATTGCGCAGCAGGTTGCGCTGGCGGAAGCTCATGCCGACCATGAAGCCGCTGTAGAACCAGATGCCCTCGAGCACGATGTTGTAGGCCACGAGCGAGCGGACAAAGTCCTTCTTGCCCTCAAGCGTGTAGATGTCGAGGTTGGGGTCAAGCATGATGTCGAGGTGCTTGTTCTGGAAGTCGGCCTTGTCAGCCAGCGACTTTTTGCCGAAGCCAGCCGCATAGATCTCTTCGCGGTCGAACGGAAAGGTCTCGATGATGTACTCAAAGGTCATGAAGTGGTTGGCTTCTTCCCACATTTGCTTGCTCAGGTAAATCTGCGCTTCAGCGGCATTGACATACGGGTAGATGCCGAAGGCCAGCGACTTGTTAATAAGCAGCTCGTTCGGGTTGAGGTAGCTGATGACGGTCTTGAGCGCGTGCTTTTCCTCGTCAGACAGCTTGTCAAAGTCAGCTAGGTCCTGGACCAGCTGGACTTCGTTGGGGAACCAGGTGTTCGCGACCGCTTGGTCGTAGAGATCCTTGGCCCACTGATAGCGGATTGGCTTGAGCTGCAGGCCGTCGCGCAGGCCCGACCCAAGGATACCGCTCTTTGGATGTACGTAGTTGGTTGTGTCGCTCGTGTCACTCATTGTTCTTCCCCCTTGTTATTTCTTGCGTGCAAAGCCGAAGCCCATGGGCCGCTTGCCAGTGCTGCCCTCGACACGGACTTTGTTTTCGTTGGAACTTACTGTGGTCTGCTCACTCTGGTGCCGCGGCTTGACATGCAGATAGTAGGTCGTCTTGAGGCCGCGCTTCCACGCCTCGCTGTAAATCTTGACGTATTCGTCGATATCGCGAGTCTCGAGATACATGTTGCGGCTGATGGCTTGGTCAACCCACTTCTGAGCACGGGCTGCCACCTCGATGAAGGCATACGGACTGAGCTGGAAGCTGGTCTTGTAGACTGCCTTGAGGTCATCAGGGATGGCCTCGATGTTCTGGATATCGCCTTGGTTGGCAAGCAGCTCGTCCTTGACGTCCTCCCAGATGCCGAGACGCTTCAGGTCGCCCACTAGGTTGACATTGACCTCGAGGAACTTGCCGTTCAGGGTGCTGCGGCTGAAAATCTGGCTGAACTGCGGGTCGAGGCCTGGCGTGGTACCGGCAATGTGGCCGATATTGGCGGTCGGTGCAATGGCCATGAGGGTGGCGTTGCGCATACCCTTCTTGACCTTGGTGCGCAGTTTGTCCCAATCGAGACGAGCCTTGCGGCTGATAGCGACTTTGACCTTGCGGTCGGTCGCCAGCTCGTCGATGGTGTCGATCGGCAGGATGCCTTTGCTCCAGCCGCTGCCCTTATACGCCGGGTAGCTGCCAAGTGTCTTGGCTAGCTCGGCCGATTCGTCGATGGCGTGATAGCTGATGAACTCGGTCAGCTGGTCGATGAGCTCGAAGGCTTCGTCTGAGTCGTAGCTATGGCGCAACTTCTCGAGGACATCGGTAAAGCCCATCAAGCCAAGGCCAAGCGCGCGGGTCTGACTGTTGGCATGCATCGCCTCCGGTACCGACAGGCTGGTAATGTCGACGAGGTTATCGAGCTGACGGATGGCGCTGCGGCTACTGTCGGCCAGGCGGTCCCAGTCCCAGGTCTTGTCGTCTTTCAGATGCGCCGACAGGTTGATACTGACGAGGTTGCAAACGGCGATGTTTTCTTGGTCCTGCGGCAATGTGATTTCGGTGCACAGGTTGCTGAGGTGAATCACGCCAGTGTTGTTGTTGAGCGCACGGGTATTGATGGTATCCTTCCAGGTCAGCCACGGGTGGCTGGTGGCCTGGAGCTGAATCAGGATGGCGCGGAACTGCTGGCGAGCCGAGATTTTGTCGAACTTGCGCAGCTTGCCAGCTTCGGCGAGCTTGACGTACTCCTTGTAGCGCTTACTGAATTCGGCACCGTAGAGTTCGGTTAGGTCCATCACTTCGGCTGGGTCAAACAGGTACCAGTCGTCGTCTTTCTCGACGCGCTTCATGAATTCATCGCTGATGAATACAGCCGTATTGGCAAAGCGCGTACGTAGGTACGGGTCGCCCGAATTCTGCTTGAGGTCGAGGAACTGCGGAAAGTTCAGGTGCCAGTTTTCCATGTACATAGCAGCAGCGCCGGCTTTCTTGCCCTTGCGGCTCACCGCAAAGAGTGCGGTATCGACCATCTTCATGAACGGGATTGGACCAGTGCTCTCGGTGTTGGTCGTCTTGACCGGACTGCCGCTGGCGCGGAGCTTGGTAAAGCCGATACCGATGCCGCCGGTGCCCTTGGCAATCCACATGGTGTCGCGGATGCCCTTGGCAATCGACTCCATGTCATCATCGATGTTCATGAGGAAGCAGTTCGAGAGCTGCGGGTGCGCGCCGCCGGCATTTACACGGGTGCTGCCGCCCGGCACGTAGTCGAGGCTCGACATGTGCTGGTAGAAATCAAGCGCGCATTCGGTTGGATTCTTGGCGTTGTAGCTGAGGCCCATGGCGATGCGCATATGGGTAAATTGCGGCACCTCGATCGGTTCGCCGCTGCCCCGACGCAGCGCGTAGCGATTCTTGTTGGTAATCACGCCGAGGTACTTAGACAGGTCGTCCTTGGCAGGCTCGAGCGCAGCAGCCAGCTTCTTGAGGTCAAAGACCTTGCTGTCGGCCATGCGCTTGTCGAGCAGGCCGTCGGCCACTGCTTGTTTGAGATATTCCGGAAAGCACTTTTCGTGCAGCTTCTTGAGCTGGTCAGCGGTGTCGTAGTCGCCGAGCACGCGCTTATAAATTGTCTTGAGCAGGAGGCGCGCCGCGATCTTGTCGTAGTCGGGGTCGTCCTTAACATTTTGCAGTGCCGTATGGATTACTGCTTCGTCGAGCTGCTCGCTCGTAATGCCGTCAAATAGCGTCAACTGTAGCTGCGTCGCTATCTCTACTACCTTGCTAATCTGGTCTGGCAGTCCCTCACTTGCTGCGACCAGCGCTAGGTTGATTTTGTTGGCGTCAAATGGTTCGCGGGTGCCATCGCGTTTGACCACATTGATCCCATTCATACCCTATTCCTTTTTTGTTAGTTTAATACCCTCCACACCGAACACCTCCCTACAGCGTCCTGCACGCAAGAAGAATACCCCCTAGACAACTAGGTGATTGTATGTCCTCCCGCTTGCTAATGTGTGTATTTTGTTGTGCACTACTGCATGTAGCGTACTGCATAGCATTATGGACGCTATATATACGTTTTGCAAGCCTTTTCAGCGCAATTCACGGCATTTTCTACCAAACCGCCTATGCTACCCCAGGGAGGTAGAAACTAGTGGTGTGTTTCATATTTACAACGCTATATATAGCGTTTCTATATTGACGAGCACTACAACTTCACACTAGCATGTCTATGTACTTTACTATATTTTTGTGCTATAATAGTACTATGTCCCATGCCTACCTCGACCGCCTTGCTGACCAGTATGCAGCCTTTACTCGGAGCGGTAACATTATTCCTGTTTCGCCCCCCCCCGCGAGGTCCTGCGGGTAGTTAGCGAGCGACGACGCGAGCTCGGCAGAAAAGCCATAGAAGCATGGCCTATCGACCACGAACATGAAGGCGAAAGGATTCGCCGCCTCAATGACATGGCAGATATAGCCTTGCGACTCAGTCTCCTCTCGAGTATCGCCAGCAACCCGGAAGACAGATTCGACGCAAATCCACAGCTCGACCACGCCGCAATTATCCACGAGGCCCGCGAGAACACGACTCTGCTTGATACAGCAGTACCTGCGGACGCCATACATGCTCAGCTGTTCGCAGCTCGCATGCAGACACAGCCGCTACTTGGGCGTCTTCGCAGCTTCGGTGCCTACCTTGCCGCGTGGCGCGATGCCCCAGAGGAGACATGCGCAGCCTCGGACTGGGGTCCCGCTGACAGTATATTTGTGCAGGCGTTTGGCCGCGACACCTACACCGACGACGAGCTGCCCGAGATAGCAGACATACGGCAAAGCCACGCCACCGATACGGAAGCACTCGACGAGCTCCTAGCCAAAAGCTTCGTACCTGGCCCATCTAATGAAGCGCTCGCCCTCAATACTCGCCGGTATATAGAAGAAGCTAGCGTAGAGGCGATGGCTCAATGGGAAGTCGCAGCCGCACTCCGCCAGGCAGACCGCGACTGGTATGAGCGCTACAGCGCGGCTATCCATGTACTGTGGCCTCAGGGCCAGTTCTATCCCACGACAGAGGTCAAGCGTGATTCTATCGCTCTATTGAGGGAGCGACATCTCTATGCGCCTTTTGAGCTCGCCCACCCTGGCATGCTGGTCCGCGCTCAAGCCATCATCCGACGCCAAGGTGTCGTTGCTGATGCACCGCCGCACGAGCCAACTATTCCCTTCGACCCCGAATCCACACAACCTTGGGTGCGCAGCAAGGCACCTTGGGTGTTCCGCGAAACGCTGACCCGTGCGCATCACCTCCTACTCGGCAAGGTACGGTTCTAGTAAATCGCTTCCTCGCATAGAGCGAGGAAGCGATACGAGCTCTACGGATGGCTGCTATCTAGAAGTCGGCAGCGTCCCGGGTAATATCCGTAACGGCGCTTCGGATTGCCCCAGCTGCCCGCTCGGTTGCTTCTGGTGTCGTGAGTGTACGACCATTTTTAGACAGCTCACCCTTGGGACCAATAGTATAGCTATCGTAAGTCATTGTCTTACCAGAATCATCAGTTTGTGAAACTTCGACTATACGAGTCTCGGAGCTATCCAATATGCCCTTCACCTTATCGGGCGTGAGCTTCTTTGTATATGGTATAGAAGGTGCCTCGAATGTTATGCCTGTTTCATGCCATGTGCTTTTATCCATATCTAGCTCACCATCTTTGCCATCATAAGTGTGGCTATCCTCGGTTTCAATCGTAAGTCGCGTACCGCCATCAGTGCCCAGCTCCTGGCGAATGGTAACATCATCACCATAGTCCTGGGACTTAGAAACCCGGAGTATCTGAGAAACACGCAGGCTATCTCGTGAGGTCTCCTCCAGGTAAAAAGTACTTCCCTGGAAAGGGTTCTTCTCGGCTTGCTTCTTGCCTCGCAGGTAGGCATCAAGGCTCATCTTGCCTGCTACCTTGGCAGCCTTGGTGACTTCGCTGATGTCTTTGAGGCCTTCTTCCTCCTCGCCGGCTGGCGGCTGGACTTCTTGGGCTGGTTGAGCCGCTGGAGCCGCCTCTGGCTGGGATGTATGAGGACTGTTGGCGGTGTGGTTAATGCCGGCACCAAGTACTCCGCCGACGACGACAAGACCAACACCTTTTACTACAGTCGTTAGCTTCTTGTTCCGTTTATCTATACGCTCCGCTGCCGGGCTGGGCTGCATTGGAGGAATGTACCGCACCTCCTCGGCCTGGGCATAAGGGTAGCCGGCAATTCCTATTTCCTGACCATGCTCGTCCGCTATAGTAGTAGCGGCTTCATCACCTGTGAGTAGTAGTGGTGTTTTTTCGCTCATTGTGGTGGATTTTCCTTTTTACTTATGTTTTAACTGGCTTTTACTGTACTCTCTCTCTCTCTTCATTTGTCAATACTTTTTAGCTTTTCTGTCAATTTTCTTGCCTTCGGAACACCTTTCGAGCTCGATTTTGTATAACAAAACTGTCCGGCCTCAGGCACTCCCGTCTTGTAGACGGATAGCCCGCATAGTACTATATGACATAGAAAAGGCCCTGTTTATTTTGATGTTACAACCAAAAGTATGCAGGCCTTTTTTATTTTATGTCAATGGGGGGAATGCAGTTGCCCTGAAGAGTTTCCTCTCATTGACAAAACATACAAGAGAGAGTATTGTAGTGATAATGACTCAATTCACCCCCCCAGGAGCTACTTTCAAACGCCGTCGAAAATCCAAAGGTCATTACATTGCTTGGGAGTGCAGGGCTGACTGCAGTTGACTTCCAGCTTTTCGATAGACTGCGTCGTCAGGACTTCACCGTGTTTGTGCATGGAAGCATCATGGCAGATCGTATCAATCCAAAGTCAGATGTAGACTTCACAGTCATCGGCGAACTCGACAATATACCATCGGAGCTACGCGATACGCTGATGCCCGGACTGACGGCCGCGCGTGCACTACGTACTATCGACTATGCCTCGACCTCGGTACGGAGCCAGTATGGACGCAAGATTAGCATGCACATCAGCGCTCCTGATTTTCGCGATACACATCCAAACATCAACAAGCCATACGCAACTGAATATCGCCCCGACACTCATGCAAAGACAGGTCCACGCAACTACTTCCTTTCTGGTACCGACCGAAACGGCAATATTCGCTTGATAAACTTCCTGAGCGAGAGCCACGCTATCGAGAGCGGCGGTACCGTGACAGATATACCTCAGACAGGCATACTCACACTAAAAGGCGACACTATCTTTGTGAATGGTAGCAAAAAGACCGATATAACAGCTCAGGATGTCATACGGCTAACTCCCGACGGCATGCCCGACAAGAACGTACCCACAAACATCACCGAAGAGGTGATGATTCTCGGCCTAGAGTTTGACAAGCTATCCTCAGACACACCAATATACAGAGACCCTGCCGCAGAGCAGCGATTCGTCGAACAGCCAGCCGTACGCAGTATGAACGCAATCGGCAACTATACACAAACCGACCCGGCAGTCATCACGAATCGGCTTTTTGGCGAACTCGCCCGACATTGGTCAAAGATAAAGCCCCATAAGGCCCGCTAATGGCCCATCAACTACTCTGTCTATCAGCTGCGGATATACACGGCAATACGACGCAGTACGAAAAGATCAAAAACCTCGTCGTTGAAAAGCGGGTTGACTACGTCTTTCTGTGTGGCGATCTACTGCCCAAAACCGGTGGGTCATGGACTCCGGACAATAAGATCCGCACGATCCACATGCAAGCCGAATTCATCACGACATATTTCACCCCATACCTCACAGAGCTTGGTAAGCTCACTCACGTATATGCGATT
>CAZGGJ010000028.1:0-13271 GCA_964525315.1 uncultured Candidatus Saccharibacteria bacterium
CGAGTAAGAATACCGCGGTATCTTTACCGAGGATTCTTACCCGGCGCGTAATGGTGCCCGAGTAGGGCTTGAAGGAGCAATACTCACAAACATAACCAATATATGCTATCATCATACTAATGCCGCAGCACAAATCCCGCCCGCGCACCTATGCACGTAACCGCGTGTTTAGTCGCCGTGGCAACGAAAAGATTTATGAGACCGACAGCTGGTTCTTCCTCAAACTCATCTACGCCTTACTCCTCGGCACCTTTTGGCTAAAATTCAGTATGCCCATCCAAGCAGGTCCATTCATGATCAACGCGCTTCCAGTCGGCGTCGTCATCGGACTCCTCCTGGCACGCTTCTACGAGCCGCTACAAATCAACCGGCGAATTTGGTACACCGTGCTGATTGTCGTGGGACTCGTTAGCTATTTCTTCCCAGCAGGCATTGTCCTCTAAGGCGTCCCGCCCGGCATATCGTAGTACGCCTCAAGCGTAGCAACCTTTCGCGTATACATATCTGTCGCAATATCTTTGCCGACATAGCGCCAGTGCCACGCCTCAGCACCATAACCAGTGACGGCCTCCTTGCTACGCGGATACCGTTCGATGAACCCATACTCGTGAGCGTGAGCCTGCAGCCATGCGTACGCGCTCGTCGAACGGAAGCACTCTAGCGCACAGCCGTCCGCCTTGAAGTCAACCGCCAGACCCAATTGATGCTCGCTATAGCCGGGCAGGGCAGCGTACTCTGCCGCGCGCTCGGCCGAGCCGGTACTATGGTACCAATCCGTAAATGTACCGATTTGCGTCTCATATGACCGATAGCCGCTCGTCGGCGTAAACGACACGCTCGACCGAGCAGCTGCTTGCTTCATAGCTCTATAGGCCTCATACGCTGGCCGCGCCAACGTCACTTCGCTATCCGACACCAAATCAGCCGGCACATAGGTAAGCGGCTTGATGCAGTGTTGCTTGTTTGCTAGCACATCCGGCTTCGCCGGGTCATCATGCTCGCGGGCGTGGTTACAGACAAGTTGCAGCAAATCTGGCGAGAGTACCGGCGTCTTGCCGGCCTGTATCTGACTCACCAAGCTCGCCGTCACCTTCTCGGCCGTTTGCTTACGCTCCACAGCTTCACGTGCCAAGCGCTCCTTTGTTAGCCTCGCAATCAGCTCGATATGCTGCTTGGCATCTATCACAGCCTGCTCGCTGCGCCGCAGCTGCGCTTGATTATCCGCCTCAACATACGTTGCCAGCCCATACCACCAGCCAATTGCCAGCAGAATAACAGGGACGACAACCCGCGCACGGACCAGCGGTGTGGAGGATGAGGAGCTACGCATATACTCATATTGTAGCGTACTTCGACTTCAGGGACGCTATCTGTTGACACGAGCCGCCCAGATATGCTATAATGAAATGGTAACTTATTACGTAATAACAACTAGGGCGTACTTGGTGAATGAGCCGGTCTGAAGCAACACTGCGACAGATACCACTCGCCGCCAAGCGTTTTAAATGGGAGAAAAGGGCGATGAAAGCACTTCTCGGTACCAAAATTGGTATGACCCAAGTCATCGGCGAAGATGGTGTGACAACTCCTGTCACGCTGATTCAAGCCGGCCCATGTACTGTCACTCAGGTGAAGTCTGTCGAAACCGACGGCTACAATGCGGTACAGGTGGCATTTGGTGAGGGTAAGAACCTGAGCAAGGCCGTGGCTGGACACGTAAAGTCCAGCAAAGTGACTCCGAAGTTCATCCGTGAATTTCGTGTCGACGAACTTCCTGACCTCAAGGTCGGGGACACACTAGACGTCTCGAGTTTTACACTCGGCGATGTCGTGAGCGCAACTGGAACAAGCAAAGGTAAAGGCTTTGCCGGCACAGTCAAGCGCCACAACTTCAATACCAGCAAAAAGACCCACGGCGGCAACGGCAACGTCCGCAAGGTCGGTTCCATCGGTTCGATGTATCCGCAAAAGGTCTTTAAGGGCAAGCGCATGCCGGGCCGTATGGGTCATGAGCAAGTGACAGTCAAGGGCCTCAAGGTCGCTTATATCTCACTTGAAGACAACCTCATCGGCATCAAAGGCGCCGTACCTGGCCCACGTAAGGGGCTAGTCACGCTTAATCTCAAGGGAGGTAACCTGTAATGGCTGAATCTACAACCAAACCAGCCGCTACCACTCTGCCGAAGGATGTCTTTGCAGTTGAGGTCCCTAACCACGAGCTGCTCAAGGTCGCCTACGACGCCTACCTGGCAAACGCTCGTACGTCGAGCGCTACGACACTCAAGCGCGGCGAAGTTCGCGGTGGTGGCAAGAAGCCATGGAAGCAAAAGGGCACCGGACGCGCACGCTTCGGTAGCACCCGCAACCCAATCTGGCGCGGCGGTGGTATCGTCTTCGGTCCTGATGGCACCGAAAACTACACCAAGAAGCTGTCCAAGACCAGCAAGCGCGTCGCTGTCAAGCAAGCGCTGAGCCTGGCAAACGCTGCCAAGAAAATCGTCGTCAAGGAAGTCACCACGACCGGCAAGACTGCCGAAATCGCCAAGTTCCTGGCTGACAACAAGTTCGTACGCCGTGTCCTGCTCGTCGTCGACGAGAAAACCCCGGAGCTCATCCGCGCGACCCGCAATATCCAAGACGTCAAGCTGGTCCGCGCAAGCTACCTCAACGTCTACGACATCCTAAATGCCGACCACATCGTCTTCAGCAAAAAGGCCGTCAAGGCAACTGAGACATGGCTTACAGCTGTGACTCCGAAGGAGGAGGCGTAATATGAACACCATCCACGTATCTCCAGCTGTCACCGAGAAGGCCTACCGCCTCTCGACCAGCCAAAACACCTACATCTTCGACGCCCCCCTCGCTGCCAACAAGCAGCAGATTACTGACGCCATCGAGAGCCAGTACGAGGTCAAGGTCGCGAGCATCAAGACGCTCGTCCGCACCGGCAAGGCTGTCCGTTTCTCACGCGGCAAGGGTCGCTACCCAGGCAGCACCACCCGCACCGACAGCAAGAAAGCTTACGTCACACTCGCCGAAGGCAATAGCATCAAGGTATTTGATACCGAAGAAGTGAAGGACGACAAAAAAGCATCAAGCAAGGAGAAGAAGTAATGGCTGATAAAGATCGTTCTGAACTCCAACCTGATAAACTTTTTGACGAAGAAATTGTGCGAGAGCAGCCCCTCTCGCAAGAGGAAATAGAGAAGCTTGCAGCTGAAGCACTCGTGCGAGTACGCAAGGCTACGCTACCAAAGGAGACTGCATAATGGCCATCAAAGCTTACAACCCAACTACTCCTGCACGCCGCGGTATGACATCGCAAGACATGTCTGACATCACGACCAAGAAGCCGCTCAAGAGCCTCACCAAGAGCAAGAAGCAGCAAGCCGGCCGCAACAACACCGGTCGTATCACGGTACGTCACCGCGGTGGTGGTGTCCGCAGGCACTACCGCTTGCTCAACCACCGCATTGCGAGTGGTCTGACGCTGACCGTCAAGGAAATCGAATACGACCCGAACCGTTCAGCTCGTATCGCTCGTGTGCAGGACCAGCATGGTCTGTACCACTACATCCTAGCTGACACCAGCATGACCAAAGGCAAGGTTATCCAGACCGGTGCGGAAGCACCAGTCGAAGAGTCGAACCGCATGCCACTGGCCAACATCCCAGTTGGTACGCAGGTCTACGCTGTCGAAATCAACCCCGGCAAGGGCGCACAAATGATGCGCGCTGCCGGCACCAAGGCGCAGCTCATGGCCAAGGAAGGCGACTACGCCATGCTCCGTATGCCCAGCGGCGAAGTTCGCCGTGTCCGCCTGGAGTGCCAGGCTAGCATCGGTGTCGTCGGCAACGTCCAGCACCAGAACATCAAGGTTGGCTCGGCCGGCCGCAAGCGCCGCAAGGGTATCCGCCCAAGTGTTCGCGGTATCGCCATGAACGCTGTCGACCACCCACACGGTGGTGGTGACGGTGGTGCACACGGTGTCGGACGCACACCACGCACACCATGGGGCCAGCTGACGCTCGGCTACCGCACCCGCCGCCGCAAATCTACCAACAAGATGATTGTCCGCAGTCGTCACGAAGCTAAGAGGAAGAGGTAATCTATGAGTAGGTCACTCAAAAAAGGTCCTTTCGTCGACGCCAAGCTGGCTGCCAAAGTAGCAAAGCTCAGCAAAGACGACCGGACGGTTATCAAGACGTGGGCGCGCGCTAGCACCATCACGCCAGAAATGGTCGGTCGTACTATCGCTGTCTACAACGGTAAAATGCACATTCCAGTGCTCGTTACGGAAAACATGGTTGGTCACAAGCTCGGCGAGTTCAGCCCGACCCGCAAGTTCCGCAAGCACGGTGGAAAGGATAAGAAGTAATGGCAGAAGCACAGAAATACACCGTTCGCGCTGTTGCCAAGGGCGTTGACATTGCTCCGCGCAAGGTCAGCATCGTTGCTAGCCTGGTGCGTGGCCGCAGTGTCGCCGACGCACTCGTTATCCTGGAGCACACCAATCGCCGCAGCGCTCGCCCGGTAGCCAAAGCTATCGCTAGCGCCCAGGCAAACGCCACCAACAACCATGGCCTCGATGCCAAGAGTCTGGTCATTAGCACGCTCAGCGTCACGACCGGCCCTCGCATGAAGCGCTTCAAGCCGCACATGCGCGGCATGGCTCTGCCATTCCAGAAGAAGTCGAGCCACATCCTGGTTGAAGTCACCGGCGTCGAAAAAGCCAAGAAGAAACCAGCTGCCAAGAAGGCAGACGCACCTAAGGAAGAGAAGGAGGCATAATATGGGACAGAAGGTAAACCCAATTAGCTTCCGCCTCCAAGTCCACAAGAACTGGAGTTCACGCTGGTTCTCACAGGGCAAACGCGACTTTGCCAAGTGGCTGGCGGAAGACGTCAAAATCCGTGACAACATCGAACGTCGCTTCGAGTCACGACCAACTATCAACCGTATCGAGATTGAGCGCAGCGCCAACCTCACGACTGTCACTATCCACACTGCCAAGGCAGGTGTCGTGATTGGCCGCGGTGGTGCTGGCGTCAACGAACTGAAGGCTGACATCGAAAAGATTGTCGGCGGTCCAGTCCGCATCAACATCGAGGAAGTCAAGCGTCCAGAACTCGCTGCCAAGCTGGTAGCCGAGAACATCGCTCGCCAGCTCGAGCGCCGCATCAACTTCCGCCGCGCTATCAAGATGTCGGCCCAAAACACCATGAATGCCGGTGCCAAGGGTATCCGCATCGAGGTAGCCGGTCGTCTGAACAACGCTGAAATGGCTCGCCGCGAAAAGGTCATCGAAGGTTCAGTACCGCTGCACACGCTGCGCGCTGACATCGACTTCCACGTCGCCCGCGCCAACTGCCCAGGCGTCGGTATCGTCGGCGTCAAGGTGTGGATTTACAAGGGCGAAAGGAGTGATGCATAATGCTACTTCCTAAGAAAACCAAGTTCCGCAAGGTACGCATCGGCAAGAACGACGGCGTCGCGACTCGCGGCCACTACGTTGCCTTTGGCGACTACGGCCTGCAGAGCTTGTCGAACGAGCGCATCACCTCGCGCCAGATAGAGTCGGCTCGCCAGGCGATGACCCGCTACATCAAGCGCGGCGGCAAGATTTGGATTCGTATCTTCCCGCACACGCCTGTCACCAAGAAGCCGCTCGGCCTCAAGATGGGCGGCGGCAAGGGCCAGCCAGAATTCTTCGTTGCCAAGGTAAAAACCGGTACCGTCCTCTTCGAAATGAAGGGCGTATCCGAAGAAATCGCTCGCGAAGCAATGCGCCTCGCCGGCCACAAGCTGCCGGTCAAGACGCGCTTCATCAAGCGGGAGGAGGCATAATATGGCAAAAGCTACCCCTACCAAGGCTAAGAGCAAGGACGCAGCCGTCAAATCGGTCGCCGACCTCGAGAAAGACCTCGCTGCCAAGCAGCAAGACCTACTCGACAGCAAGCGCTCACACCGAGCTGGCGAGCTAGTCAACCCGCGAGTCCTCGGTACTATCCGCAAAGACATCGCGCGTCTGCATACCGCCATCCGTGAAACTAAAGCAAAGGAGACAAACTAATGGCACAGCGAACCCTGACTGGTATTGTCACGTCTGACGCTCGCGACAAGACCATTACTGTCACCGTCACCGTTCGGGAAACCCACCCGCTCTACGGCAAGCAGTACACCGTAAGCCGCAAGTATACGGCGCACGATGAAACCAACGACGCACACAAGGGCGACAAGGTCGTTATCGGCGAAGTTCGTCCGATATCAAAGACCAAGTCGTTCACACTACTCAAGGTAGTCGAGCGCTCGCAAGGCTCAGTCGAAGTCAAAGACGACGTCGAGACCGAGGCGAAGGAGGCTGCATAATATGATTCAGCAAGAAACTCGCCTCAAAGTCACCGATAACAGCGGCGCCAAGTCGGTCCTCTGTATTCGCGTACTTGGCGGTACTAAGCGCCGCTACGCCCGCGTCGGCGATATCATCGTCTGCTCGGTCAAAGACGCCAGCCCAACCGGCAACGTCAAGAAGAAATCCGTCGTCAAAGCAGTGGTAGTGCGCACCCGCGACCAAATCCGCCGCAAAGACGGCAGCACGATTGCCTTCGACGACAACGCCGTTGTCATCATCAACGAAGACAAGACCCCCAAGGCAACTCGTGTCTTCGGTCCAGTGCCGCGCGAACTGCGCGACCTCGGCTACATGAAGATTATCAGCCTAGCACCGGAGGTACTCTAGTATGGCCAACCGCATTCGTAAAGATGATTTCGTCAAGATTATCAGCGGTGCCGACAAGGGCACAACTGGCAAGGTCGTGGCTGTACTGCCCGCCAAAAACGCTGCGCTCGTCGAGGGCGTCGGCGTCAAAAGCCGCAAGGTCAAGCCGGGGCCACAAAACCCGCGCGGCGGCACCAAGGACATTCATGTCCCGACCCCGCTCAGCCGTCTGGCACTTGTCATCGATGAAAAATCAGGCAAAACCAGCCGCGTTGGCTACAAAGTAACCGCTGAAGGCAAGACTCGCGTCGCCCGACAGCAGAAAAACAAGGAGATTAACTAATGGCAAAAGCTACTACAGCCGCCACGCCAGCTCCTCGCTTGAAAGCCTTGTACGAGTCGCAGTACCGCAAGGAACTCCAAGCCGAACTACAGCTCGAGAACGTGCACCAAGTGCCAAAGCTCGAGAAGATTGTCGTCAGCGTAGGACTTGGCAAGAACAAAGAAGATAAGCGCTTCCACGAAGTCGTCAAGAACACCCTGACCAAGGTCACCGGCCAAGCGCCAACCGAGCGCCTCGCCAAGAAATCAATCGCTACCTTCAAAATCCGTGCCGGCATGGGCGCGCCCATCGGCACGCTCGTCACGCTTCGCGGCGCTCGTATGTACGAGTTCCTCGACCGTTTCGTCAATGTCAGCCTGCCGCGTGTCCGTGACTTCCACGGCGTCGGCGCCAAGTTTGACCGCGGCGGCAACTACAACCTCGGTATTCGCGACCAGTCGATTTTCCCAGAACTCACCTTCGAAGAAACGCAAGTCGTTCACGGTATGCAGATTACCTTCACCATCGCTCAGGGCAGCAAAGAAGCAAGCCGCGCGCTACTGGAAAAGTTCGGTGTACCGTTTGAAAAAGGAGGCACAAAATGACAGCTGAGCAGATGATTGGTTGGACCCCTGAACAAGTCGGTTCTGAAACCGGTACAGACTGGACTCCAGAAACCGATGCACGACCTATGGGTACAGATTGGACCCCAGAGGCTGATAATGAAGGGAGTGATGACTAATGGCTAAGAAATCAATGATTGCACGTGAAGTCAAGCGCGCCAAGCTGCGCACCAAGTACGCTGACAAGCGCGCCGAGCTCAAGGCAGCCGGCGACCTCGAAGGTCTCCAAAGCCTGCCTCGCAACGCAAGCCCAGTCCGCGGCCGCAACCGCGACGCCCTCACCGGTCGTCCACGCGGCTACATCCGCAAGTTCGGTCTGACGCGTTACAGCTTCCGCCGACTTGCCAGTGAAGGCAAAATCCCAGGCGTACGAAAGAGTAGTTGGTAGGAAAGGAGGAATCAGAATATGTCACTACAATCTACAGACCCCATCGCTGACCTCCTGACCCGCATCCGCAATGCGGCAATGGTCGGCAAAACCGAAGTTCGCTTGCCATCGAGCAAGCTCAAGAAAGTTGTTGCCGAGCAGCTCAAAGCCAACAACTACCTGGCAGACGTCAAGGTAGAAGCTGGCAAACCGCGCGACACGCTGGTCGTTACCATCAACAAGCCAGGCGAAAACAGCGCGATTAGTGAAATCACCCGCGTCTCTCGACCAGGCCGCCGCGTCTACGTGGCAGCAGCCGACATCCCCAAGGTCAAAAGCGGCCGAGGCCTCGTCCTCGTCAGCACCAGCAAGGGCGTCATCACCGGTGCCGAAGCAGTCAAGCAACGCCTTGGCGGTGAAGTACTGCTGAAGGTGTATTAAAAGTAAGAAAGGACATCTCACATGAGTCGAATCGGAAAACTACCCATTCAAGTTCCAGCCGGTGTGACAATCACGGTTGGCTCAGATGAAATCACCGTCGAAGGTGCCAAAGGCAAACTCGTCGTACCCCATCTGAGTGACGTCACCGTCAAAGTCGAAGACGGCGTCGCTACTGTCACCCGCAAGGACGATGAGCGCATCGCCAAGGCCCAGCACGGCCTGCAGCGAGCCCTGCTCGCCAATGCCGTCGAAGGCATCACCAAGGGCTTTGAGCGCAAACTCGAAGTCAACGGTGTCGGCTACCGCGTCAGCGGCGGCGGCCAGGAAATCGAGCTCAGCCTCGGCTTCAGCCACCCAGTCAAGTACCGCGCCCAGGAAGGCGTGCAGCTGACCCTCAACAAGATGGAAATCACTGTCAGCGGCATCGACAAGCAAAAAGTCGGCCAGACAGCAGCCGAAATCCGCGCCCTCAAGAAGCCTGAACCGTACAAGGGCAAGGGAATTAAGTATGCCGACGAGCAGATTCTGCGCAAGGCAGGAAAGACAGGTAAGTAACCATGGCAAATCTTGCACATAAACTACTCAACCGCGCGCTTCGCAAGTCTCGCGTTCGTGCGACTGTTCATGGTACTGCCGAGCGCCCGCGCCTGAGCGTCACTATCAGCAATATGCACGTCAGCGCCCAAGTCATCGACGATGACAAGGGTCATACGCTCGTAAGTGCTACGACTGTCGGCAAGAAAGCTACTGGCACCATGACCGAAAAGTGCGCTGCTATCGGTGCCGAAGTTGCCAAGAGCGCAAAGAAGAAGAAAATTACCAAGGTAGTATTCGACCGCAATGGCCGCCAGTACGCTGGCCGCCTGAAGAGCCTCGCCGATGCTGCCCGCAAAGAAGGATTGGAGTTCTAGTATGGCTGAAAAGCAAGCTACTACTACACCAGCGGCCCCTCGCGGTCGTGGTGGTCGTCGTGATGAGCGACGCGATAGTACACCGGAAGCACCGAAGGAATTCGAAGAAGCTGTCATCAATATCGACCGCGTGGCGCGCGTCGTCAAGGGCGGCCGCCGCTTCCGCTTCAAGGCGCTTGTTGTCGTCGGCAACCGCAAAGACAAGGTCGGCGTAGGTGTTGCCAAGGGCGCAGATGTCCAGACCGCTATCGCCAAAGCAACTGATGTTGCCAAGAAGCACTTGATTACCATCCCGGTCGTCAACGACACTATCCCGCATGACGCTGAAGTCAAGCTCAGCGGTGCCCGCGTGCTCATCAAGCCAGCAGCACCTGGTACCGGTATCATCGCTGGCGGCGTGGTACGCAGCGTTATCGGTGTGACTGGCATCCGCAACATGCTCTCGAAGAGCCTCGGCAGCACCAACAAGGTGAACATTGCCTACGCAACCATCGAAGCCCTGCGTTCGCAGGTGCCGCGCGAGCAATGGATTAACGCCGGCAAGAAGGCTCCAAAGGCAAAGAAGGAGGCCAAGTAATGAAATACAATGAACTCCAGGCGTTGCCAAACAAATCGCGCAAGCGCGTCGGCCGCGGCATCGCTGCCGGCGGTGGCAAGACTGCTGGTCGCGGTACCAAGGGCCAGAACGCCCGCACCGGCAAGAAGCTGCACGCGACTTTCCAGGGCGGCCAGAATCCGCTCGTCTCGAGCGCCCCAAAGCGCCGCGGCTTCAAGAGCCACCGCGTCCCGGCACAGGTCGTCTATGCCGACCACCTGAACAGCCTCAAGGGTACTGTCGACAACTACAAACTGTTCGAAGCCGGCCTCATCATGACGCCGTTTCACGCAGTCAAGGTTATCGCCCGCGGCGAACTGACCGCCAAAGTAGCCCTCAAGACGCAGGGTGCCTCAAAGTCAGTCGTCGAAGCCCTTCAGAAGGCTGGCGGCAGCTTCGAAAAGGTAGTCACCCCTCTGCAAAAATCGACCAAACAGGCCGAAGCAGACGACAAATAAGAGAGATTGACCGCTCCATCAAAACTGCCTACTACATGGTGGGCAGTTTTTAGATGAGACTCCGCACCTCAATACGCCTATTCATAATATGCTGCTATAGACACAGAACTATCATTTAATAACTAGAGTATAAAAAGTAATTCCCTGGGATTGTCCTTGTAATTATGGAAGGCTTCCCAAGACTTACTGCTCGTATATACTCCGCCACTCCAGCGCCCTAGCCTTGTATTAGGCTATAGAATGTCGATGAATCAAGAAGAATAGCCCCTACGATGAAAGCTAAGTATGCCGTCCAGCCTCCGACAGATAAGTGCGGCTCGCCAAGCCTAATAATGTAGCGCATATAGAGGTATTCTACGACTCTACCGACGGCCAATAGACCTGTCATGGCGACCATTGTATAGAGAATGCTATGAGGCATCCAAACAGCTGAAAAGCTAAACGAGCTTGGACTCATGAATCCAAACACTAGAATACCAACAAGCGCCCACGTCCACACGCTGAATGATCGCCTTGCCAGCAAAACACCCCCAACGATAAGCGCATAGTAAAACGGCCGCCCTGTCGTAGATAGTATTGAACCTACATCCATCGTATCTATATCCGGGCGCGCACTCGCCGTTATCGCAAGCACGCCAGTAAAGAGCAGCGTCGAGACGCCTGCGCCTATTAGCCACCATAGTAAGTCATGTCTTAGAACGTGCGTGAAGCTTATAGTGTCGGTTTTGTTATTGCGAGCGATAGATAGGAAGTTTTGCGCCATATTCTTCTCTCCCGTACGTATCGCGATTTTGCCCACGTTCCACATTATTATTGACTGCATTATAGCAGAACGTACTCTAACCTTAAACGAGGATCTGGCTCATACCCCTCCACACAGAGCTCTATATCCTCATTATACTGCGTGTAATGATGCGTATCCTCGGAATAAAATAAGCAAGCTCATTTTATTCGCTCTGATACTTTCATTATAGCACTTATGCATACAAAAGTCAATATGCTGCCATCGAACAAAATAGTGTATACTGGTAGAAGATTGTTTATTAGCACAGAAATAGGGAAGTGACCGACCGCATATGAACTGGAAGATTGTCTTGAAATCGCTCAAAAACCGCGACATGCAGAAGCGTCTGCTGATCGTGCTTGGCATTATCGTTATTTATCGTTTCCTCGCGTATGTACCGGTGCCGTTGGCCGATCCGACCAACCTCAAGACGATCATTAGCAATATCGTCAGCACGACCGATTTTGGCGGCTTCCTCAACCTCATTAGCGGCGGCGCGCTTGCGCAGCTGTCTATCGTTCTCGTTGGCCTCGGGCCATTTATTACGGCTAGTATCATCACGCAGCTACTCACCAAGGCCATCCCGAAGCTGGAAGAGCTCCATAAGGACGGCGAATCAGGCCGGCGCAAGATCAATCAGTGGACGCGCATCATTTCGGTGCCGCTGGCTATCGTGCAGTCGATCGCCATCATCTACATTCTGCGTCAGACGGTACTGACCGGCGCGACCACAGGTGCGCTCGATAGCTCCATCATGGACTGGATCGTTGCTGTGACCGCCATGAGTGCCGGCTCGATACTCCTGATGTGGCTCGGCGAGCTCGTCACCGAGCAGGGCATTGGCAATGGTATCTCGCTGCTTATCTTCGCCGGTATCATTAGCCAGCTGCCGACACTGCTCGGCACCATCGTTACCTCACTCTTCGACACAAGCGCCGGTACGCTTAGCGTATTTGGCTGGTTCTCGCTGCCGATCAATCCGACGGCATTCTGGGTAGTGCTTAGCATTGGAGCCTTATCCCTTATCGTGCTGTACCTCCTTGTCAAAATCAACGAAGCCCAGCGCGTCATTACCATCAACTACGCCAAGCGTGTCAGCGGCAATAGCGCCTACGGCGGCGTCAAGAGCATCCTGCCAGTCAAGCTCATCGCAGCCGGCGTTATCCCGGTCATCTTCGCTGTGGCATTCCTGGCGCTGCCGGCATTTGTCGGCCAAGTGCTCAAGGCCACGGGCAACCCGGCCTACACCGACCTCGCCAATAACCTCGTGGCTTGGTTCCAGACGCCGACTGCGAGCAACTTCGCGACGGGCGATCTGGCCGTGTTTATCTACCCGGCAGCGTACTTTGTGCTAGTGATTCTCTTTACCTACTTCTACACGGGAATTGTCTTTAATACCAACGAGATAGCCGAAAACCTGCAAAAGCAAGGCGGCTTCATCGAAGGTGTCCGCCCCGGTGCGCAGACCGAGAAGTACCTTGGCCGCACTATGAATCGCCTCATTCTCTTTGGTTCGTTTGCGCTCGGCATCATCGCCGTACTGCCTTTTGCCGTTGACTATGTGTTTGCACAGCTCGGCATCCAGGCAAATAACCTCGCCATTGGCGGTACCGGCCTCCTCATCGTTGTTGCAGTCGGCCTCGAGACGCTCCGCCAGATCAACTCTCGCGCACTCATGGTCACTTACGACGACTATAAGTAGCTTGACGACCGCCTGAGGTTTGGTACAATAAAGGCACGTGCAGAATAGCAAGTTTTCTGCCTCTTATCTATTTACTTAAGAGTAGGCTTGCGCTATAATATACTCTTGTATATCTATGGCGAGTCAAAAGGAAGTCATCAAACTGTCAGGTAAGGTAGTGGAAGCACTGCCTAATACGCAGTTTAGGGTGGAACTGGAGAATGGCCTTAGTATCATCGCTTACATCAGCGGCAAGATGCGCAAGCACTATATCCGCTTGGTACCAGGCGACCGCGTGGAGGTCGAGTTAACCCCTTACGACCTATCGAAGGGCAGAATCGTTTTCCGCGCACGAGACGACCGCTCAGCGC
>CAZGGJ010000029.1:0-12758 GCA_964525315.1 uncultured Candidatus Saccharibacteria bacterium
CTCGACCCGCAAGCCCGCGTCGGCGTCTACGAGCAGGAAGTCTCGCCCACCTACTTCGACCTGACGCTTCACGATGCAATTGAGCGCGTCTACTTGGACCGCGACTTGGTAACAAGCGAGACTAAGATTCGCCAGCTCATGAGCGACTACCTTTTCACTGAGGGTGATGGCCAAGTGCCGGTCAAGCGTCTCAGCGGCGGGCAGAAAGCACGCCTGCAAATCATTGCCATGCTGGCAAACGACCCGCAGCTACTGGTCCTCGACGAGCCGACCAACCACCTCGACCTCCCGAGCATTGAAGAGCTCGAGACAGCCCTCGAAAAATACGCCGGCGCTATCCTCTACGTCAGCCACGACGGCTATTTCCGCGAAGCGATTGGCGGCGAAGTACTGACGATCGGAAGAACCTAGCGACCAATGAGATCATCGCCCGGGATTTGGGCGGGAAAGAGCTTTTCTGTGAGTAGTGCGCGTCCAAACAGTCGAGTGGTACGGCTGGGTGGTCGGTACAGTCCGGGCAACGGCGGACGAATGTCTTGGAGCGGGCGTAGTGTGAGGGCTACTTTATGACGGTCTCGTTCTCGTTGTGCACTGATGACACTATCGATAAGGACGGTCGTGGCGAAGGCCAGTGTAGCAAATACACTATAAGCCTCGGCTACGTCACTATAGCCGGGCGCTGGTGGTAATTCTGCCGCGCCAGTCATCCATACGAGGGTACTGCTGTGGGGTAGCCCTTGGCGATGATGTAGCTCTATCTCGTAGCCGGGAGTCTGTTCGGGCGTGCCAATGGAGACTAATGGCCTAACTGCACCCGACTCGCCCTCTATATCCTGGTAGGCTGCTTGGAGCGTGTCGAGTGCGCTGGCAGCCGACTTGCGTGGAAGTTTGGCGCACATGCCGGTGACGAAGGCTGTTGGAGTGCGCATTGTCGAAACCCACAGCTCGGAGCCAATCGTAGTGAGTGGAAAACAGTTAGAATAATTACTCTTTGCCAGGTCAGTCCAATGAACGGTGCGAGGGGATATGTTGCTTGGCGGCCGAACCAGTGCTTCGACAGATACACCCGGCCACTCAAGAGCAGCGTTGCCATAGGAAAGACGGCAATCGTCAACCGTCTGAGGTAGGGATATTTCTCTTCTCATACTTCTAGTAATACCCTCTATAGGGTGTATATGCAAGCATGAGCGCTATATCTACGCAGCTATAAGGCCAGCTTGTTGCAATGCGGCCTGCAGCTTCGGACGGTCGAAGCCGATGATCATCTCGCCGGCGATATCGGTCGTTGGGACGCCCTGGAACTGGCCATCAAGCTTGCTCAGTAGTTCGTCTTTGGCACCGTCGTCTTCTTCGATGTCTTTGCTGATGAAGGTAACGCCGAGGCTTTCGAGCCACTGCTTTTCAGTGCGGCAGAAGGCGCACCACGGTGTACTATAGACGGTGACGGTGGGGGTTGGTTGATCTGACATAAACACTCCTTCTCTATTCATACTATAGTATAGGCGATTTGCTGTGAACAATCAAACCGGTAGTGCTATACTGGGTGTATGTTTCACGGACAAAGGGCGTTTGCGCTGCCTACAACACTGATAGCGGGTACTCTCCTCTTCATTGTGCTGAGCGCCGGACTGGTCGCGACAACGAGCATCAAGACATCGCTGGATAACCAATACTATGCCCAGCTAGCGCGCGAGGCAGCCGAGTCGGGTGTTATTCGTGCGACGACGTGCGTAGAAGAGAATGATTTTCAAGTAACCTGGGACAGCGATCACCCGCTGAGGCCTAATACCGATTGCAGTGGCGCGGTCACTACTTCGTGCCCGCCGAGCAATACTACTGCATCGTGTTCGCTTGTGACTGGCTCGACGTATGCTTCGTCATATGCAGTGTATGTCGACTACAATGCGACCACCCAGCAGATGGTCACGCGAGCCGAGGGTACGGTGAGTCAAGTCCGTAAAAACGGGGTGAGTACTATTTATAGACAGTCATTTACGCAAAATGCGTTAGTTGACCTCGGAGCGCTAGCCGCCGAGTTTGTCGAGAGCGGTGCGCTACAGGTATGCGGGATATTTGATGGGAATACTTGGTGTTGGGGGACGCAAGCAAACGGCCGTCTAGGTAACGGTGTTAGCGAAGATATCCTCATCCTTTCACCTATCAAAGTGAGTCGATTGGCTGGCGGCCTGTTAGGCAAAACAGACAAACTTGTGTCGGTGGGGGCCGGCAATATGTGTATTGTGACGACCGACAATGAAATATACTGTACGGGCGAGAATAGTAGTGGCCAGGTGGGCGACAATACGACAACTAATCGCGCGGTACCGACAAAAGTCGCAAAACCCGCAGGTATGACTGGTGAAGTAACAAAAATTACTGCATCACGCTCAACATTTTGTGCTATATCGGCTGGCGATGTGTGGTGCTGGGGGTCTGGCTTGCGCGGAAGGATCGGTAACGGCTCAACTTCGAATCGCAGAATCCCCACGAAGACATCTGTCATTGGCGCTAGTGCCAGCCCGTCGCGTCCAGTGACCGACATCGCATCCGATGGAGAAAGTATGCATATCTGTGCAATTGCACAAGTAGCGGGCGCAGGGAGGGCCTACTGCTGGGGATACAATGGCCGCGGTGAATTGGGCGATAACACGACAACCGATCGCTCGGTACCCACGGCAGTTAACACTTCAGGCGTATTAAGTGGCAAAAATCTGGTAAAGATTCGAGCTTCAGGACGCTATCCGGATACTCGAATCAATAACAACGAATTTCCAAGTGACGCACAGCTGGCAGATATTGCAACCACAGTATCCGACCCAAACCGCCGCAACTACGCCCGCACTGGACAAACTTGCGTACTCGATAGCAATGGCAAGATGTACTGCTGGGGAGCAAATCAATACGGACAGCTAGGCGCTGGCGCTAGCCACAGCTCGTACAGCTCGTCGAGCCCACCCTGGCGTCAATTGACACCGGTTGCAGTGACAACCTCTGGACTAGACAGCAAGGTTATTACCGATATCGCCGTGGCGCGACCGGCAGCATGTGCTCTCGTAGGGTCGGAGAATACTATTTACTGCTGGGGCCGCAATGACCGCGGTGTGTTAGGGAGAGGTACAACCATACCTAACTATAGCAATCGTCCTGATGCAGCTTCGGTAATCGTTCAGACACCGGGTATTGCCGGCCAGACGATTGATTGGATTACGGGCGGCGCTAACCGTTTTTGTGCGATGACAACTATTAAAAATGTCTACTGCTGGGGCGTAGGCGGCACAGCCGGCCAGATTGGCGATGGCACGCAGCAGGACCGCAATGTGCCCACCGAAGCTAGCATGCTGAAAAAGCTTCGCCCACCTATCATTTACTAGTCAAATGCCACTTGCCACAGTCGCTGCAAAAGTATGGGCGATGCGGCGCATCGCTATCGTGCAGTTTTTGTAGTTCGAGCGCTACTTTGGCAGCTGCTTCACGTGTAGCAAAGGTGCGCTTGCCTGCGCACGTCAGGTGTGGCGGCTGACGTCGAAGTGGTATAAGTGGTTTGTTGCGGCGGGGCATATTGTCGTATCTCGTTTCTCCTGCTATAGTATAAGAGTACATGAGCAAACAGCCAAATAGAGCTGAGGAGCCTACGCAGCCGCCGACGACCAGTCCGGCCGTTTTAGTGCTCGGTGATATTGCCGATACGACCTGGCGGCTATTTGTCCCAACGGTTGGCGGTACGGTCATCGGCCTCCTGCTCGACAGGTCATGGCACACCACGCCGCTGCTGCTTATCGCAGGGATGGCGCTGGGCGTGTGGCTCGCTGTCCTGCTCGTACGACGTCAATTAAAAAAGGTTAAACAACTATCATGACGCCACTATTTGCTGCTGCCGAACTCCATATCGACATCAAGACCGCGCCGCTATTTCACATTGGCGGATTCGCCGTCACCAACGCCATGATGACCGGGCTCGTAAGCTTGCTCGCCTTTGTCGCTATATTCCTCTACGTTCGCCGCAAGGTCGCGCTCGGCCAGTACAACCGCTTCGTTGGGCTGGTGCAATGGGCATTCGAAGGCATGCTCGGCCAAGTCTACAACATCATCCCCGACCGAGCTGTGGCGCGCAAGATTGCACCGCTTGCATTGACGATATTTTTCTACGTCCTCATCAGCTACTGGATGAGTATTTTGCCGGGACTCGATAGCATCAAGCTCGGCGACGCGCCTATCCTGCGCAGTATTGCTGCCGACATGAACTTTACCTTCGCACTGGCGTTTGTCTCGCTGGTCGCCACGCAAGTTTACGCTATCCGCAAGCACGGCAGCCTCGGCAACCTGAAGCGTTACTTCCGCAATCCGCTCAAGGACCCTATCGGCGCGTTCGAGGGCATCCTCGAGCTTATCGGCGAAGTCAGCCGCTATTCGGCACTGAGCCTGCGTCTGTTCGGTAACTGTTTTGCTGGTGAAGTGCTGCTACTTATTATGTCTGTACTGACAGGCTATTTCGCCGCAGCGACACTCCCGGTATTTATGGCGTTTGAGCTATTTATCGGCTTTATCCAGGCATACGTTTTCTTCATCCTGACAGTGATATTCACCAGCCTGGCTATCGAGAGCCACGATTCCCACGACCATTCCCCTGCTTCACCTACGGTGCCGGCCGGACAGGAATGATACAATGAAGGTAATTAAATAAAGGAGATACAACAATGGAAGAACTCGCATTTGGCCTGACCTACGCCCTGCCCGCACTCGGTGCTGCACTTGGTGTCGGTCTCATCGGTCTCGGTGCCCTTAACGCGCTTGGCCGCAACCCAGAAAAGGTCGGCGACATCCGCACCATGATGATTACAGCCATCGTCTTTGCCGACTCACTGGCTATCATCGGTATCATCGCAGCTATCATCGCGAAGTTTATTTAGGACACGCTCATGCCGGGAGGAGCATTTATACAATTTGCAAGTACCACCGCCAGTGAAGATGGCGGCTTGCTCGGCGCGCTCGGTATCGACTGGCAGATGCTGATTTTTCAGATTATCGGCTTTACGGTGCTGGTAGTACTGATGGCAAAGTTTGTCTACCCTATCCTCATGAAGCAAGTCGATGAGCGCCAGGCCAAGATAGACGAAAGCCTCAAGGCTGCTCAGGCTGCCGAAGACCACGCTGCCACAGCTCAGGCTGCCATCGACAAGCAGCTGGCCCAAGCTCGCAAAGAAGCCAAAGAAATCGTCGCCACAGCCAAAGACGAAGCGACCGCCATGCTTGCCAAGGCCGACGAGAAGTCCAAGGCGCATGCCGAGCACTTGGTTGCCAGCGCGCAGGACGAAATCGCCAAGGAAGTTTTGGCTGCCAAGAAGACGTTACACAACGAAACACTTGAGCTCGTTGCTCAGGCTACCGAAAAAGTCATCGGTAAGGCGCATACCGCCAAGGCCGACAAAGCCGTCATCGCGAGTGCCCTCAAGGAGGCGCAGTAGCACGCTATGGCAGACAAATTGTCACGCACCAAACTCGCCCGCTACGTCGCCGGTCAGCTGGCTGACGGCTCGGGCGAGGCAGCCATACAGGAACTCGCCGCGTACTTGGTCGAAACCGGCCGCACGCGCGAGGCCGAGCTGGTGGTTCGGGCTATCTATGAACAGCTCGAAGCTACCGGGACGGTTGTGGCTGACGTGACAAGCGCCGAGGCGATAGATGCCGAGCTACGCACCGAGCTTGAAAAGCTCGTTGGTGCCAAGCAGCTGCTGGCACACGAATCGGTTGACCCCCGCCTGCTCGGCGGTGTGCTCGTACGCACGCCGTCGCGGGTGCTCGACGCGACCTTTCGCCGTCGACTAAGCAAACTACGCGAACGTAAAGTATAAGGAAGGATAGCAAGGAATGGCAGAACTACAAGTAACAGAACTGGCCGCCTCACTGCGCGATGCTATCGCGGGTCTCGAGACGCGCGAAGGACTGGAATCATACGGTATCGTCACGCGGGTTGGTGATGGCGTGGCCTGGGTGCACGGCCTGCGCGATGCAGGCTACAGCGAAGTGCTCGAGATTGAGACCAAGCATGGTATTGTCGAGGCCTTTGCCCTCAACCTCATGGAAGACGAAATCGGTGCCGTTATCCTCGGCGACGACCACGAAGTTGCTGCCGGCGATACGGTCAAACTCAAAGGCCAGGTACTCGAAGTGCCAGTTGGGCCGGAGCTGCTCGGCCGCGTGGTCGACCCGCTCGGCCGCCCGCTTGACGGCGGTCCGGCTATCAAGGCGAAGCAGACCGGCCGCGTCGAGCGCGAAGCTATCGGCGTAATGGGTCGCAAGCACGTCCACGAACCCATGATGACTGGTATCGTGGCTATCGACGCTATGTTCCCTATCGGCCGCGGCCAGCGTGAGCTGATTATTGGCGACCGCCAGACCGGCAAGACTGCCGTAGCTATCGATACCATGATTAACCAAGCCAAGCAAAAGACCGGCGTTATCAACGTCTACGTCGCTGTCGGCCAAAAGCTCAGCAAGATTGCTCGCCTGGTTGACCGCCTCAAGGCTGAGGGCGTGATGGAGCAAACCATCGTCGTGGCGACTGGCCCGAGCGACCCGGCTTCCCTGCTCTACCTCGCACCATACGCTGGTACTGCCATGGGCGAATACTTCCGTGACAAGGGCGAGCACGCCCTCATGATTTACGACGACCTCACCAAGCACGCGGTTGCTTACCGCCAAATGTCCTTGCTGCTCCGCCGCCCACCAGGCCGCGAGGCCTTCCCGGGCGACGTATTCTACCTGCACTCGCGCCTGCTCGAGCGCAGCGCCAAGCTCAGCGACGACCTGGGTGCTGGCAGCTTGACTGCCCTGCCTATCATCGAGACGCAGGCTGGCGACATCTCGGCGTACATTCCGACCAACGTCATTTCTATCACCGACGGCCAGATATTTATGGAGACCGACCTGTTCAACCAAGGTATTCGCCCGGCTATCAGTGCCGGTCTATCGGTCAGCCGCGTGGGTGGCGATGCCCAGACCAAGGCCGTGAAGTCTGTCTCGGGAAGCCTGAAGCTCGGTCTATCGCAGTTCCGCGAACTTGCCAGCTTCGCACAGTTTGGCAGCGACCTCGACGAAGCCACCAAGCGCCAAATCGAGCGCGGCCAGCGCCTCACCGAACTGCTCAAGCAGCCGCAGTACGAACCGATGAGCGTCTGGGAGCAATGCGCCAGCATCTTTGCCGTCAACGAAGGCGCCTTCGACGACGTACCCACCAGCAAAATCAAGGACGCTCAAGCCGCCCTACTCACCCGCCTCTGGACCGACCACAAGAAGGAAATGAAAGAGCTCGACAAAGGCAGCGACAAGGTTGAGAAAGATTCTGCCACCGGCAAGCTGCTTGTCAAAACCGCCAAATCAGTTGCGAAAGGGTTTGAGGGATAATGAGTATACGGCCCGACTGGGTAAACCCTGAGCTTCCAGCTCGTGTCCCGGAGGGGTTCGAGGCTACTCAGGGACATATTTCGCGTGCTGGCATGGACAAACTGACCAGTTTTGGTGCGATTACTATGAGAGCTATCGAGGAGGCGCGCTGGCTAAGTACACGTACTGACGGCCATACTGCTACTGCTCCTTTCAATAACAGAACGTCCGATATTGCAGCCATGATGTACCCGGAAGATGAGTCCGGGAAGCTTGGTCCCAATTTCTGGTTTTGGTCTTCATTAGTAGATACGACGAGCAAAGTTGTCGAGGGCGGACTGGTCCTTCCTGATAGCCTGCAAGCCGACCAAGTTGAAGACTGGCTAACATACATTACTCTCAACAGGACTGCTTGGAGGCATGCTCGGTGGGAAGAGGGGGTGCGAAGTGCCTAGCCAACGTCAACTCAAAGGCCGTATTCGCTCCGTCAAATCCACGAAGCAGATTACCAAGGCCATGCAGATGGTCGCGGCCAGCAAGATGCGCCGGGCGCAGGAAGCCGAGCAAGCCACACTCGACTATACCCGCGCAGCCAATGAGCTACTCACCTATCTGGCAAGCCAGGGTGCGACCGACGACCACCCGCTGTTCGTCAAGCGCGAGGTCCAGACTCGTCTGCTCATTGTTATCGCCAGCGACAAGGGTCTAGCCGGCGCCTACAACTCCAACGTACTCAAGAAGTACCTCGGCGAAGTCAAAGCCGACCGCACCGCAGGAGTCAAAACGCTCACCATCACCGTCGGCCGCAAAGTCGCGCAGTTTACCTCACGCCTGTCTGACGTCGAAGTCGCCGCCTCGTACAGCGACCTGCCCGACCACCTCGAAGGCTCGGAGTTCTACGCCATCCTGGCGACGGCCGCCGACATGTACCGCGCCAAGCAAATCGACGCTGTCGATGTGGTCTACACCGAATTCGTCAGCAGCATGAGTCAAGTCGCCACAACTACTCGCGTCCTACCCGCCGGCTTCGTCCAAACAGAGGTGACTGATAGTGTCCGCACTGCCAAGTACGAGCCAAGCGTTGACGCCGTACTCGAAGGCGTGGCCTACCGCCTCGTCGGCGCACAGATATACCAGGCCATGCTCGACGCCCGCGCCAGTGAGCACAGCATGCGCATGATAGCCATGAAAAACGCCACCGACAACGCCAGCGACCTCATCGACGACCTAACGCTCGCTATGAACAAGGCGCGACAGGCGGCGATTACCCAGGAACTCGCCGAAATTAGCGGCGGAGCGGAGGCGATGAAGTGAGCCAGCTGAAGCAGCCACCGGACATGGTATCAAACAAAGAGATGCTTAAGAAAGTAGGGCTCGGTCTGCTTGCTATTGTCGGTACTCCGATCGCTTTATATTTCATTATAATGTTGATATTTCAGGTATATCCAATAAATTTCTCAAACTGGAACGATTAAGGAGGAAATGATGAGTAAAACTACAGGAACCATAACCCAAGTCGTCGGCGTGGTCGTCGACGTTGAGTTCGACAAGGATAACTTGCCGGCGATTTACGACGCGCTCGAGACGACGCTTGACGGCCAGACGCTGGTGTTCGAGGTCGCACAGCACCTCGACGAGCGCAGCGTGCGCGCTATCGCGATGAGCAGTACTGACGGCCTAAAGCGCGGCCAAGAAGTCACCAGCACTGGCGGCCCTATCCAGGTGCCGGTTGGCGATGCGACCCAAGGCCGCATGTTCGACGTGACCGGCAACCTCATTGACGGCGGCAAAGCCCTGCCGGCTGGCACTAAGAAGGCCAGCATCCACCGCGAACCGCCCAAGCTCGACGAGCAGAGCAACAAGACCGAAATCCTCGAAACCGGCATCAAGGTCATCGACCTCATCGCACCGCTGACCAAGGGCGGCAAGGCCGGCCTCTTCGCCGGTGCCGGCGTGGGCAAGACTGTGCTCATCCAGGAGCTTATCAACAACATCGCTGCCTACCATAGCGGCAACTCAGTTTTCGCCGGTGTCGGTGAGCGTACTCGTGAAGGCAAAGACCTCTACGAGGAGCTTGAGGACAGCGGCGTGCTGGACAAGACCTCGCTCGTCTTCGGTCAGATGAACGAACCACCAGGAGCGCGTCTGCGCGTCGCCCTGGCCGGCCTCGCTATGGCCGAAGCCTTCCGCGACGAAGGCAAGGACGTCCTGCTCTTTGTCGACAATATCTTCCGCTTCACGCAGGCAGGTAGTGAAGTATCTGCCCTACTCGGCCGCTTGCCAAGCGCTGTGGGCTACCAGCCGAACCTCCAGCAGGAAATGGGCGGCCTGCAGGAGCGTATTACTAGTACCAAGAAGGGCTCGATTACCTCTGTCCAGGCTGTCTACGTCCCGGCTGACGACCTCACCGACCCGGCGCCTGCCACGACCTTTGCGCACCTCGATGCGACTATCGTCATGAACCGCGCTCTGACCGAAATCGGCATCTACCCAGCAGTCGACGTACTCGATAGTACTTCGACTGCCCTCGACCCGGAAGTCATCGGCGAAGAGCATTACAAGGTCGCCCGCGAAGTCCAGCGCGTGCTGCAGGAGTACAAAGACCTGCAAGACATCATCGCCATCCTCGGCATGGAAGAACTCTCTGACGAGCAGAAGCAAACCGTCAACCGCGCTCGCCGCCTGCAGCGCTTCTTTGCGCAGCCGTTCCACGTGGCCGAGCAGTTCACTGGCAACAAGGGTGTGTACTGCAAGCTCGAAGACACCATCAAGGACGCGAGCGATATCCTGGCTGGTAAGTACGACGCCAAGCCTGAGAATTGGTTCTATATGGCACCCGGTCCATTAAGCGAGAAGAAAGACTAGCATGAACCTACAGCTTGTCACTCTTTCTGGTACCAAGCTCAACAAGCCTGTCTACGAGGTCATCATCCCGACGGTTGATGGCGAGATTGGGGTATTCCCCGACCACGAACCATTGGTGACACTTGCCAAGGCTGGCGTGGTGCAGGTGCGCGAGGACAAGTCCGACCCCGACGACCGCGTGCAGCTCTATGCTATCAGCGGCGGCGTTGTGCAAATCGACGGCCAAGTTGTCCGCATCCTCGTCGACGAAGCCGACCACGAGCCGGATATTGTCGAAGCCGAAAGCCGTGCCGCACTCGAGCGCGCCCTCAAGCTACGCGACGAAGCCCATGACCGCGTCGAACTCGAAAAAGCCACTCAGCTCATCGACCGCCACACCGTCCGCCTCAAGGTCGCCGACCTCCGTCGACACCGCCACCGACGCTAGATATAGCGTGGGTACGCTACATCTAGCGTACCCACGGGCTGCTTATAATTATCTACCGAACGTTATCAAAGGTACTCGTCAAGTACGCTACTGCTTCGTCGTATGAGCCATAGCGCTCAACGATAAGGTCATGAACATGCAGGCCTACGTCGGCTGGGTCGTGCTGCGCAAGTGCTTCGCGAGTAGCGGCGATATCCTCGATGATGGTTGATAGTAGTTTGTTGGCGTCGAGCATGCAGTCGGGCGACATACGCGCAACGATGCCTGCAATAAGACTCGCCACAATCGTCACGTCGTTACAGTAAAACGGCTCGCCGCTTACATTGGCTATAGTGGCGCTCGAGACTTTATCCGGCTTGAAATTTAGTACGGCCTTGACTTCATCGCCGCGTATAGAGCCATGTGCCCCAGCGAGGATGCCTATGGGTACGCCGAGCTCATGCATATCGCCGCGGCTGATTGCCGGCCCGTCGCCAGCGAAGAACTTATCGAGCACTCGTTGGTTTGCGGTTACGACGGCCTGCAAGGGACTGCTCGCATCGCCTGCTGCCATACGATTGATCTCATCACCCGCAGCAGTGGCGATAGTACCATCGGCATTATACTCGGTTACGAGCTTGATGCCTGCAGCGTACAAGCAGCCGACGCTTTGCTCGCTATCGACGGCAAAGTCGGTCGGACTGCCTTCGTTGGAGTCGGCGCTGTGGGTAGATGGTATGATGGTTGGTTGGACTTCGGTGAATGCGTCTCTGACAAACTCAGCAAGTTGCATGAAATTACCAAACTTGTCGACTGCCTCATTGCGGCCATGTGCGTAGAGCACCGCCGCGACATTGCGAGCGATGCCGAAGATGCCGCCATAGCACCGGACTTGTTCAGCCTCCGTACCGTAGCGTTCGCTTAGGGTAGCAAGCGATTCCGGCGTGAGGCCTCTGTCATCGCCGCACCCCAAGAGGTATCTGTGTCTTGTTGGGTCGAACTCTGCGAAAGCTCGCTCCTTTGTCTGTGATATTTCTGGAATTGAGCGGGGGGGTCATTTCGGTTTGATCTACCATAGGTCCTCAGAATTAATTTACCGTACTAGTTATACTCCGCTTATTTCTTGAGTGCAATAGCTTTGAAGCGTGTATGCACGGCATGCTATACTGAATCTATGAGTTTGACGAGCGATGATTTAGCAGATATCAAGCAGCTGATGCAAGCATTGCTTCAGGCGCAAGAAGAGCGGATGATGAACGCGATGGATAAGCGTTTTGATGAAGTGTACCGGCGTATGGACGAGCGCTTTGACCAAGTGTATGAACACCTCGATGAGCAGGACGACAAGCTCAATACTATTATGGATGCTGTCGGGACGCGTTTCAACGAGCAAGATGAGCAGCTGGACAACCACGAGGAACGCATTGTTCGCCTCGAGAAACGTGTCGCATAGCATATAGGAGGAGTTATGACGAAGGTAAGCAAGAAAAACAAAATTATTATAGGAGTGATAGCGGTAGTCGTCGTGCTCGTAGCCGGTGTATTGATTGCCGATAATGCTATCCGTTCGCAGAAACAGACGGAGTCGGTGAAGCGCGAGGCAAAGCGTATCGTGAGTACGTACAGCTCCATGGTTGTCTATAACAGCCTCAAGATGCCGAGCGATGAGCAGATTACAGGGATGCTTCCGATGGATGGCGTGGAAACTATCAAGTCCATTAAGACATCGGGCGAGCCTTCGACAGATACGGCAGTGCTGAAGACGGCCGAGAAGTGCGATGGTTCCACCAACAAGACTGGGGCTGCCGTGCGCATCCTTCTGCCGGACAAGACTGGATACTGCGTCGATTAGTCCGCTGCGCCAGTAGGCATGCGGCCCAGAATTGCACGGACCTCGTCCGTGCTTTTGGTATGCATGAGCTGGTCGCGCAGGTCGCTGGCGCCGTCGAAGTCGCGGATGTATATTTTGAAGAAACGCTTGAGGGTTTCGAAGGGGCGATGAAGTTGCCCTTGGTATTGGTCGAAGAGGTTGAGGTGGTAGTTGAGGAGGGCGAATAGTTCGGCTTTCTTGCTTCTCCCGCCGCTCCCGTCGTCACCTGCGCCGCCT
>CAZGGJ010000030.1:0-12531 GCA_964525315.1 uncultured Candidatus Saccharibacteria bacterium
CAGAGGCCTGAAGAGCCTTGTGTCCCTAGTTCAAATCTAGGTGGCGCCACCAAAGCAAGATCCCTAGTCGTTCACGGTTAGGGATTTTACTTTGGCGAAGGTTGTTCAAGCTGGGGAGTGCGGCCGACCGCTATGGCCTGCGCCGCTCCTTTGCTATGATAAAGAGGATGACCATGACTGACGTACCTGATGAACAATTCGACCAGCTTATTTCGCGTGCGCTAGCAGAGCTGCCGCAGGAATATGTAGCCAACCTCGACAATGTTGCCATTACCTACGCCGACGACCCTACGCCCGAGCAATTACGGCGCAACCATGTCGGCCCGCACCAGCTGCTCCTCGGCCTCTACGAAGGCTTGCCGCAGACGGCGCGGTACTCGTCGAGCTATAGCGGCGTGCTGCCGGACAAAATCACTATCTTCAAGAACCCCATTCGCGCTGTCACGCACGACGAAGCCTCGTTTTTCGAGCAAATCAAGCGCACTGTCTGGCACGAGATAGCGCACCACTATGGGTTAGAGCACGAGCGAATCCACGCGATTGAGCGGCCTAGGGGTTAGCGCCCTAATCGTTCTGGAAAAACTTGTGTTGCTCGGGGCGGGGCAACATACACTGGCGTTGATCTGTCACTGAAGTTACCGGGTGACTGCCTGTCTCCGGGATTCTTGAAACCCATAATTTCAAAGTAGTTGAGTATGTGGCCGGCAAATGGCGCGAGGAATGTTTCAGCCTCGTGAGTCGTCACGACCTCGCCTGGACCCCGACGAATGACTGCGCGTGAGCCGTTCCGAGAGAATCCATTGTCACCGTACTCGGCCCAGGCACCAGAGATAGCTCCTATAGCTTCCGTCTCCTCTGGCGTGAGCTTGCCCCAGCTGCGTGCGTATAGCTCGAGTTCAAGGTCGCCAGTAGGTTGTGACTTGGCGTCGCCCGCCATACTGCGTGGCCACTCGTATCGATCCTCTAATCGGATCGATACGCCTAGGGCATTATCAGGCGTAAAGTCGAGATGTCTCTCCTCCCAGCGGCGCAGAGCACCAGTCGGCGTGACAAGCGCAAGAGCGTATGCAATATCCTTGTCAGGGTCGGTGGTATCGAGATTGGGAGTGATGAGCCCCGGCTGTGCACCTGAAACTTCATGCTCAGTAGTCCATGTGATGTCTGTTGAGATTCTGCCGTCGAGTACCACTTTGGCTAGTCGACCAAGTGTTAGTCGAAGCGTCTGAATGCTAGGGCCATGAGACCGCAGCGCATCAATGCGACGTTGTCGCCAGTTCTCTACGGGGAGTTGGTCGGCTCGGCGTGCAGCCTGTTCAAATGATGAAGCCATTATCTCCTCATTATACCACAGTAAGCTATAAAAAGCAATAGGTAAGTATTGATTTCTATGGAAAATACCGCATAGTATACACATGACAGAATTACTTCCCATTGCTCCTCCAAGTGCCGTAGCAATCCTTGAAACTCCCAGATACTATTTAGCCGAAGGCAGGCCTGACAGGCCAGGCGCCCTGGCGTATTCGGGGAAGATTCAGCTCTTTGGCGGACATCGTGACGAGGGGGAGCCGCCAGAGGCAACAATAGCGCGTGAGATTTGGGAAGAATTAGGACTTCAGTCCATCATATTTCGCTTACTACAAAGGGAGATGGTGGACAGTCAGCTCCGAGATGGAACGCCAGCGCAGCGTGATGTAAGCTTGTTTCATGGGTGGGTGCCTACTGATGAAGGGCTTGTCATGTGGGTGCCCGGAAGTATCATCAGGATTGGTAAGACGCTGGAGGGGGTAGCGCAGTATCAAGACCGCCTAACGCCCTTTGCGCATGACTCGCTCGTGAAGTTTGTGAAGGGTGAGTTTGCCACTAAACAGTGAGATGTGTCCGACCTTGCAATCGAAGCCGTACTTCGTTATACTTGTCTATAGCCATGCGGGTATAGCTCAGTTGTTAGAGTGAGAATTGCCGGGGGCAATTCGCAAGGCGACCTTCTGATGCAGTCTATGATTGCAATCATGAAGTCGCGGGGTCGCGGAACGTGACCTATCCTTGCCAGGCCAAGGAAGCTGCTCTACACTAAGTACGGATACGCAGTGCACCTTTCGACTTTATGCGGGTTTAGCTCAGTTGTTAGAGCGCTTCCTTGCCATGGAAGAGGCCAGGAGTTAGAGTCTCCTAACCCGCACCAATAAAAATAGTCCAGCTCGCCTGGGCTCTTTTTATTGATTGATAGTATAATGAGCCGTAAGAGAACGAGATATGACCGAACTACTATCCAAACAGCCGACTAGTCCAGAAATCCTGAAAAAGCGTCCAGTCATTGTCGTCGATATTGATGGTGTGCTATTTGACACGCCTGGGCACGCTGTTGAACGCTGGAATGCCGCGCATAGCACTACTTACAAGGTCGAAGACATATTCGACTATAACGCCAAGCACGACAAGAAGCTGTTTCGCCGCTGGCATGACGCTGGCGAGGAAACAGACGTGGCAACCGGCGGAAGGTTTGACGATGGGTTTTATGGCGCGCAAAAGGATGTTGCAAGTTACCTCCTCATACCGGGTGCGCGAGCAGTACTTGCAAGGCTGAAGGCCGAGTACGGTGCAGTCATCCATGCGCTCACTGCCCGGGATAAGGCTAATCTGGAAGATGTAACACTGACGGCGCTTGGCGAGCATTTTGGTGTTGGCGAAGCCAGGGGTGGACTTATCGATGAATTACACTTTTCGGGCGATCCGGACTTTGTCGGCGAAGCGCAGGCAGACAAAGGCACTATACTCCGCGATAAGCTCGGTGCACACATCATGGTCGAGGACAGTATCGCAAATGCAGTCAGTGCCAAGAAAGCCAACGTGGCGACCTTTGTCCTTAGCCGAGTGTACAATCAAGCAGGACATGACTGGCCTCTAGAAGAGACGGCGGCCGACTGGGATGACTTGTATCATTTGATTGCGGCGTCGCTTGAAGCGCAAGGCTTTAGGAGAATCGATGAGTAAGCAGGATGTTGCGGTTATTTTCGACATGGACGGCGTGCTTATCGACAGTGTTCTGTTTCATTGGCAAGCGATGAATCAGGTTCTCGCAAGGTATGCAATTCATATCGAGGATAGCGAGCTCCGAAACTACGTTGGGCGGCCGGTCGCGCATCAGCTCAAGCAAATCAGCGAAAAGTTTGACATTCCACTCGACATCGACGTGATAGTCGAAACACTGAAGCCTATAAAAGAGGAGCTGCAAAAGGACATGAGGCCAAAAGAGGGCGTCGTCGAGCTTATAGAACTTCTTCGTAGAAATGGCATACCAATCGCCATTGGTACAAGCAGTACGATGGCAGACACGACGCAAAAGCTCACCGACGCTGGTATTTTACATTATTTCGAAACTCTCGTAACCCACGATGATGTGACAAGCCACAAACCAGACCCAGCGGTGTATCTCGCAGCCGCCGAAAAGCTACATATGCCCCCAAGCCAATGTATCGTTATCGAAGATGCGCCATCCGGCATAGAGGCGGCCAAACGAGCGGGCATGAAGTGTGTTGCGGTGCTTGCCCCATATACAACTGTGAGCGATTTGCATGAGGCTGATACAGTTGTTCGTTCTCTTGCCGGGGTGGACATGGAGCTAATCTATGACCTGCTAACCGCTTGATGCGGGAGCTGCCCTAGAGGCGTTTTTAGCTAAACAGCATATTTTGCGCTCAAAGCCCTTCTCCTATACAATATCCCTACCATGAAATCGCAGCGGCTACTTAGCGCCATGAAACTGTATTGGCCAATAGGTGTCGTTGTGCCTGCGCTGGCGTTGCTGATGGCGATCGGCATTCCTAGCTCATCGCAATCTGCAACGAGGGAGCATATCGCGGCGACTCGCTGCGAAGGCGTGACGCTTGTCGGCCACCGCGGAACTGGCGAGGGCGGTGTACGCGACAATACCCTCGCAGCACTTCGCGGCGGGGTTGCTGGTGGCGCTGATGCCCTGGAAATCGATACTCGCTATACCGCTCCGTCAGCCGAGGAGCCGACGCCGGTGTGGGTTGTCAATCACGACGGCGTGGTTCGCCGCAAGGTTGGCGGCAAGCCGGCCACCAGAGAGATAGCCACTGCTTCTTATGCGCAGCTGAAGCACTTCGCGCCCGACCTCCTGTCACTGGATGATGCGATCGGCTACGCCAAGTCGACCAAGCGAATGCTCTTTATCGATGTCAAGTCGGCTCAGGCAGACGAGGTGCGCCTCGCCGATATGGCCGCGCTTGTCAGGAAGCATGGCATGCAGGACCGGACGAGCATCATATCGTTTTATGCGCCGCTCCTCAAGCGGTACGGACAGCTGCCCGAGCGCGCAGGCAAGATCGGCCTTATCGCCAACCGCTTGCCAGCGCATGACTTGCCGGCGTATGCAAAAACCGTTCGCAGCTATGCCTCTACTATCGTGCTGCGGCACACGGCCGCGACTCCGGTAGCGGTGCGAACCCTCAAGGCCGCGGGGCTAAGCGTCGACGTGTACGTTACTGGCGACAAAGGGAAGCGCGCTGCTGATATGCCGGGGGCATGGCAGAGGTATGTCGAGTACGGTGCGGACGGAATCGTTACTGATCGGCCAAAGGCGTATACAGCCTGGTGCAGCGGTCTGCAGCCTGCGACTCGCTCATCACTTCAGCGGCTGTACGACAGATTGCGCTCGTAACTGCCGAACATGCTATTATAAAGAAGTTATGCTTACTTCATGGGTCCAAAACCGACTTCAACAGCACGTGAAGCGCTACTTCGCGGCGCATCCGGACGTGAAGCTCGTCACAGTAGTGGGCAGTATCGGCAAGGCGAGCACCAAGCGGGCCATCGGCACTGTTCTTGCGCAGGCGTGCCGCGTACGAATGCACGACGAAATCGAACAGTCGCCCCTGGCGGTGTCGCTTGCGATACTCGGTATCGATATGCCGCAGCGCAGAACCCTCTTTGCGTGGCTGCGTGTGCTCAGAGCTGCGAGGTACCAAGTGAAGCACTCGCAGGAGGTCGACGTCATCGTCCAGGAGCTGCCGACGCGCGGGCCGGGCGAAGTAGCGCACTATGGCCGCTATCTTCAGCCGCATGTTACCGTCATTAGCGCGGTATCGCCTGCTCATATGGATGGCTTTGGCAGCGTAGACCAACTGGCAGCGGAGTTGTTCGAGACGACGAAGTTTTCGCAGTTGGTACTGGTCAATAGAGATGACGTCGACGGGCGATTTGCTGAGCTTGCCGCGACGCCGGCTATCGCGACCTACGGCACGAGCGGTATGGCCGAGTACCACGTAGAGCTCCTCGATACACTGCTCCCGGGGCTGTCGCGGGTGGCTGTCACGACGCCTACTTGGCAAGTAGCTGAAGCAGAGGTAAGCTTGGTAGGCGAGCATGCGCTTCGCCCTGTCGCGGCTGCGGTTGGAGTGGCAACGAGCATTGGTTTGCCGCCCGAGTCGATCGCACAAGCACTTGTGCTGCTCAAGCCGCTCAGTGGTCGGATGAACCCCTTGAGGGGGCTTGGGGCGACACTTGTGCTCGATGATACGATGAGTGCCAGCCCGGCCGATATGGCTGCATCCCTGCAAGCCCTCTACCGTTTTGATACGGCAGCGCAGCGCATCGCTGTGCTCGGGAGTATGGACGGTTTGGGCGACATGACCGAGCAGGCCCATCATGATATCGGCAAGTTGTGTAACGGCGACTTGCTGGCCTGGGTGGTGGTTGTTGGCGAGCCGGCGACGCAGTATTTGGCACCTGCTGCCCGGCGGCACGGCTGCCAGGTCAAGGCGGTGCGCGATGCGGTCGAGGCGGCGGAGTTTGTCCGCAGCGTAAGCGAGCAAGGAGCTGTTATATTAGTCAAGGGTGCTTCACAGTGCTACTTGGAAGAGACGGTCCGCCTCCTTACGGAGCCGAGCGAAGATCATAAGCTGGTGCGCCAGAGCCCGGACGAGCGGCGCTTCAAAGACGAGCTGTTTTCCCGCTTCACCGACAAGCGGTAGTGTGATACGCTAAGAGTAACAACCATAAGCGAGCACAAGGAGGCACTATGCGCCCGCCAGAACCATCAACCGAACCAACACCCGAGCAGGCAGCGGCAGACGCACCTCTGGAGCAGACGACACCTGAAACTTCATTTTCATCAACAGAATCTACTGCCGATGCAGGTCCTTCGGAGCCTTCATCGACCCCCGAGACGAGCTCGACAATTCACGCCGAAGGCGTTCCGCAAGCACCACCCGAAAGCGCAGGCAGCGAGGCTCCGGCCCCTATGGCAGCAGCACCTACGCCTACAGCAATGAATACACCCAAATCGCCACGCAAGAAACGAATCGTCTTGATCGCTGCTATCGTAGCTGCGGTTGTATTGATTGGCGGTGGAGTAGCCGCCTATATGTGGTACCAGAACCCCAATAAAGTTGTACTAGATGGCATTCTCAATACCGCGAAAGCCAAGCAAGTTGTCATGACCGGTACTACCTCTATAAAGACCAAAGATGTAGATGTATCTATCGATATCGGTATAAAGGGGAAGGAAGACAACGCTTCCCTCAAGGCAGATGTCAAGCTAAAACTTGCGACAGGTCAGCTTGCCGGGCAGGAGCTCAAAGTAACGACGGATTACGTTATGGTCAAGGAAGGTGATATGTACTTCAAAGTCTCAAACCTTCAAAAAGCGCTTGATGGATTCGTCGATTCAATGGTTGATTCGTATGCCGACCAGTATCGTCAAATGGGCTACACCCTGACTCCGCAAGACATCGCCCAGATGCGTACCGCAGCAAAGGCGCAATTCCAGACTGTTGTCAGTAAAATCGATAATCAATGGATTAAGGTAACTGCTGACGACATGAAAGGCAGCACCGACGATTCATCGTGCACAACCGATCTTTACAAGAAGCTTGCAAAAGACGAGAAAATGAGCAACGAGCTTTACGACGTCTATACGAATAACCAGTTCTTGGTTATCAAGGAAGAGCTTGGTGTCAAGGATGGCAGCTACGGATTCCTCCTTGATCTGGACAAAGACGCCGCTAAGAAATTCGGTGATGGGATCAAGAATACTCAGTTTGGCAAAGAGCTCGTCAAGTGCGACAGCGATGTCTTCAAAGAGTCAGGCAGTACAAGCAAGAAGTCTGAAGACTCCATCAAAAACGGCCGCTTCGAACTCTGGGTGGACCAGTGGTCGCACCGTACGACTCGCATGGTATTTAACGCCGAGTCTCCTGATTCTACAGGGAGTGACGTAAAGATATCTGGCGATGTTAAGTACGACTACAATACCAAGGTAGAGGATGCGAAGGCTCCAGACAACGCTAAGTCTATCAAGGAAATCGAAGCTGACCTCAAGTCGCTTACCGGCTCGGCCAGTATGCTTTCGAGCGAGACGTAGAGCGTAGGTCCAGTTCGCACAACCACCCCTAGTGACGCTAGGGGTGGTTTGGTGTAGTATAGAGTACATGAGACGTTACAATCCTTCTGAAATCGAGCCGAAATGGCAGCAGGCCTGGGCTGCGGACCAGCGCTACAAGGCGCCCGATAGCTCGGACAAGCCGAAATATTATGTGAGCGGCATGTTTCCGTACCCGAGCGGTGCCGGCATGCACGCCGGCCACTTCATGGAGCACTCCATCGTCGATGCTGTGGCGCGCTTTCGTCGGGCTGCGGGCTTCAATGTTATGTATCCGATGGGGTGGGATAGCTTCGGTCTGCCGGCAGAGAACTATGCCATCAAGACTGGCAAGGCACCAGCAGTCACGACGCAGGAAAACATTACTAATTTCAAGAACCAGCTGACCCGCGTCGGTGCGAGTATCGACTGGTCGCGCGAGATAAACACGACCGACCCCGAGTACTACAAGTGGACCCAGTGGGTCTTCACACAGCTCTACGAGCGCGGCCTGGCGTATCAGAAGGAAAGCTTGCAGTGGTGGTGTCCAGTCGACAAGACGGTGCTTGCCAACGAGCAGGTCGAGGCTGGCAAATGCTGGCGTTGCGGCACCGAGGTCGAGAAGAAGTCGATGAAGCAGTGGTTTTTCAAGATTACCGACTACGCTGATGCACTGCTCGAGGAAATCCCCGCGCTCGACTGGCCCGACAAAATCAAGACTGCTCAGGAGAATTGGATTGGCCGCAGTGAAGGTGCGGAGGTAGAGTTTGTGGTTGCGCAGTCGACGCCGCTCCCGTCGTCACAGCCGCAAGCGGCTGTACGTAGGTCGCTGGACTCGGGTCCTGCCGGCGTGTCCGCCCCAAATATTTCTTCGTCGAACGAAAAATATTCGGGCGCTGCCCCGCACGCCGCCACCCGAGCTGGCGATACTCCGACTATCACCGTCTTTACCACCCGCCCCGATACCATCTTTGGTGCGACATTCCTCGTGCTCGCGCCGGAGCATCCACTGGCTAGACAGCTGGCGACTGACGAGATGCGCGAGAGCGTCGAAGAGTACATCGCTCAGGCGGTCAAGAAGTCCGAGATAGAGCGCCAATCCGAGGGCAAGGAAAAGACCGGCGTCTGGACCGGCAGCTATGCTATCAACCCAGCCACTGGCGACGAGGTGCCTATTTGGATTGCCGATTATGTCCTCGGCGGCTACGGCACGGGCGCCATCATGGCAGTACCAGCGCATGACGAGCGTGATTATGAGTTTGCTGAGCAGTATAAGTTGCCTATCGTGCAAGTAATCGCACCGCGCCATGTCGACGAGACGAGTCCGTTCCGTCCCGACAAGGATACTATCCCGCGTAATGTTGTCGCCTGCGTTATCAAGCATCCGACCGAGGACAAATACCTCATCGCCCGTCCGCGTGGTGGCGACAAATGGTCGCCGCTGATGGGCGGCATCGAGGATGGCGAGTCGATAGAGGATACTGCTCGCCGCGAAATCATCGAAGAAACCGGCTACGTAAATATCGCCTCTATCGAGCGGAAGGGCAGTGTATTTGCCGGTGAGTTCTTTGCTCCGCACAAAGACCTCAACCGCATCGCCTACAATAACGTTATATACGTCGAGCTCGGGTCGCTAGAGCAAGATATGGCTCAGGCGGTTGATTATGACGAGCAAGAGACCAAATGGGTGACACTTGGAGAATACACCAGTCTCGACGATGACGCCGCGGCCAACCGTGCCGTCATGGACGCGCTCACACAGGAAAAACACCTTTCGACAGGCGAGGGTCGCCTCATCAACTCGGGCGTGTTCGACGGCTACGAGTCAAGTGATGCCCGCGAGCAAATCGTTGCCTGGCTCGAGCAAGAGGGCAGAGGCAAGAGCAAGGTCACGTACAAGATGCGCGACTGGCTCATCAGCCGCCAGCGCTACTGGGGCGCGCCGATTCCTATCATCCACTGCGAGGAGCACGGTGCCGTGGCAGTGCCGAAGGAAGATTTGCCCGTCCTGCTGCCAGAGGTAGAAGATTTCGCACCGCGCGGCGACGGCAAATCAGTCCTCGCTGCCAGCGAAGATTGGGTCGCTACGACTTGTCCGACCTGCGGCGGTCCAGCCCGGCGCGAGACTGACACTATGGATGGCTACGCTTGCAGTAGCTGGTACTTGCTGCGCTTTACCGACCCGCACAATGCCGAGCAAGCCTGGGCACCAGAGAAGGCAAGCTGCTGGACACCGCTTGACATGTATGTCGGCGGCGACCATGCCGTCGCGCACCTGCTCTACGTGCGCTTCTGGAGTCACGTGTTCTACGACATGAAGCTCGTCCCCACCAAAGAGCCAGTCAAAAAGCTCGTTTACCACGGCCTCATCCAGGCCGAAGACGGCCGCAAAATGAGCAAAAGCCTCGGCAACGTCGTCGACCCGCTCGAAGTCATCGACGCCGGCTATGGCGCCGACGCCCTGCGTACCTTTGAGCTCTTCCTCGGACCTATCAATGAGAATAGCAACTGGTCCAGCCGCGGCATCGCCGGCGTGTACCGCTTCCTGAATCGTGTGTGGACGCTCGTGCAGGAGTACCAGGACTACGCTAGCTCGGGTGACGGCGCGCGGGGCAGCGCCCAAAATGTTTCGTCTGCAGACGAAAGCATTTTAGGGGCGGACGCGCCGGCAGGACCCGAGTCCAGCGACCTACGTGCTGCCGGAGGCAGCAACGACGGGAGCGGCGCCAAGAAACTGCAGAGCCTCACCCACACGACCATCAAAAAAGTCACCGACGACATCTACCGCCTCAGCTTCAACACCGCCATCGCCGCACTCATGGAATACGTCAACGACCTCTACAAGCTCAAGGTAGATGGCTTTACCCCTGAGTGGCAACCCACCCTCGAAGCACTCATCCAGCTCATCCAGCCCTTTGCGCCGCACATGGCCGCCGAACTATGGCAGCAGCTGGGCCACGATACACAGCTCGATTTCGTCGAATGGCCCATCTGGGACGATAGCAAAATCGTCACCGACAGCATGACCATCGTCGTGCAGGTCAACGGCAAAGTTCGCGCCAAGCTGGAAGTATCTCCAAGCGAATCCGAAGACGCCATCAAGCAAAAGGCCCTCGCCGATGCCAACGTGCAGAAGCACGTGTCTGGAGAGCCTCAGAAGGTCATCTACATCAAGAACAAGCTAGTGAGTATCGTAGCGTAGTAGCGCTTGATGAGCTACTCGACGATATTCACTTCGATCGTAGGGGTGTCATTTCCCTTTGAGTAGTCTATGAGTCGGATGTTCAAGAACTTGTCTGCTAGGTTTTGTGCACCACCAGATTGATCCATAAGTCTATCGGCTACACCGACACACTCATTCGTTAGAGCTTTTTCAAGGTCTTCGATCGTTCCTTGACCATCTACTGGCTGCCACTGCTTAATGAGATCAGGAACTTCCTTGCATACTGTGCGCTGAACCGCCTTAGAAAGGATGAGTCCGTTGGCTGGATCGGCTGATATGACACGTACGGTGGCTTCGGCTACGACAAGAGGCTGAGGCTCAGCCTCTTGGCGATCCATCATCCTTGCCACTATTGGGTAGCCACTTACAGCGACAACTGAGGCCGTTAATCCAATAACGACCCCACCGAATATGCGAGATCCCATACTCTCCGGCAAAGGTTCTGCTTCATGATCGGGCTGCCGATTAACGTGATGCCACTTAGCTTTATCTTCATTATTACTCATAATATCATTTTACCACAAATTAAATTATATGTCAATAACCTATTTAAATTATCAATTGAGATCTGCTTTTACTTCTTCTCTTTGCTGCAGTTTTTTGCTTTTTGTCCATTGACCCAGAGAACGAGTGTATCTTTTGGATTGACGGTGGTCTTTGCAGCTTTCTGTAGGGGCTCGGTGTACATAGTTGGGATACCATACCATGTGCCGTTGTTGTCTTTTCTTCTCTGGACGTAGTGGAGGTCGGGCAGTTGTACTGTCAGCTCGCCGGCTTTTGTGACATCCTTCAGGTCAGTAAGAAAGTTTCCTTCGGATAGATCGACAGAGAACACTAAGTTGTGGTCTTTCGCTTCCTCCCGTCCTGGTACCGATGGACTTGAGCGTATATTTGCGCCATCAACAATGCGAAGGCAAGTGATTTTTGGATCTGTAGGTGGTAGCCCCGTTTCAGCACGGGTGCATCCGGTTAGTGTAAGAGCGCTTGCCAGAGCTCCTGCGGCTATTTTGAGGCGACGTGTTGTATTTGGCTCGGTTAATGCAGCCTCGGCACCTAGGTCGGCTTCGGCACCAAGGGAGGGAAGGAAATTACTCATATATCATTATCATCATATTCATAGATAAAAATCAATGCCTAAATCATAAAAACTCAAAATATCGAATACAATATATAGCCGGCCTCTTGAGAATCTCGGTGAAATACCGTATAATAGCCAGTAAGTTTCAACGCCTAGAGCAAAGGAGAACATTTCATGGCACAGCCCAAAAAGCAAAGCAGTGCGCGCAAAACCGGCCTCCGACGCAGTCACCTGCGCCTCAAGCTGGCCCGCATGGTCAACGCAAAGTCACCTGTCAAGGTCCAGACCACCAAGCGCGAAACCGGCGCCAAAAAAGCAGCCTAGTTAGCGCTGCTTTTTGCCGTTTCATTCGTACATTGCTACATCAAACAACATAAGGAAGAACCAAACACATGGCATCCAATCGACATCTCGGCCGTATTGTCGCCCTGCAAACCCTCTATGAATACGAGTTCCGCCAGCAGGCGGGTGATGAGCACGTCGACCTCGGAGAGATACTCAGCCGCAACCTTGAGCGCTACGAAAGCGCTATCGAGGACAAGCAGTTCGTCGACGAGCTGGTTCGGGGTGTCCTAGACACTGCCGACGAGCTTGACGCCAAGCTGCAACCTATCGCGCCTGAGTGGCCCATCGACCAGATTGCCCGTATCGACCGCGCCACCTTGCGCATGGGGCTCTACGAGCTGCTGCATTCGGCTGCAACTGTGCCGCCCAAGGTGGTTATCAACGAGGCGGTCGAGCTTGCCAAATCGTTTGGTTCGGACAATTCAAGCAAGTTTGTGAACGGCGTGCTCGGCACTGCCTATCGCACGCTGATTGAAGGAGGTTCAACCAATGAAACCGCCCAAG
>CAZGGJ010000031.1:0-12522 GCA_964525315.1 uncultured Candidatus Saccharibacteria bacterium
CTTCCAATAACGATATACTTTCTCGGTAATTTCTTCATGGATAGATTCTCCGCTTCACAGTGCTATCTCTTTATAATTATAGCAGCTACCCAAAATGGGAGCCAACAATAGGTGATATATTTGCTAAACCATAAGCGTATATAGTATAATCCCCATATAGTACTTACCAAGATGACAAAGGAAAAACCACATCACTATGTCGCGCTTGCCACAACCAGGCGGAGATGAAGGCACTTGGGGCCAAATACTGAACGATTATTTATCTACTGCGCATAATAACGATGGCAGTATTAAAGATAATGTGGTGACGGCTGCCTCGATTGCTCCCGGCGCGGTAACGGTTAATGAGATTCAAGATAATACGATAACTGAAGCAAAACTAGATTCAGCTGTGCAATCAAAGTTAAATTCTGGCGGTGGTACACCTGGCGCTACTGGTCCTGCTGGCGCTCAGGGGGCGACGGGCCCTCAAGGCTCAGCTGGTGCGACAGGCGCACAAGGCTCAGCGGGAGCTGCCGGAAGTGTTGGTGCAACGGGCGCTACTGGCGTAGCTGGCCCCATTGGTGCTACGGGAGCAAGTGGTGCTGCAGGGAGCGCGGGAGCACAAGGCGCCACTGGTCCAGCTGGTACGGCGGGCGCTGACGGTGCAACCGGTGCAACCGGAACACAAGGCCCGCTTGGGGCTACGGGTCCAACTGGTAGCGCAGGCGCTGCTGGCGCCACGGGAGCGACAGGTCCTGCCGGTGCAACAACGATCGCTGGTATATCAGGTCTTCAAGCTGCGCTTGATAGCAAATTAGACGATAGCCAATTGACAGCCGACGGCACGCTAGCAGCTAATAGTGACGCAAACATTGCCAGTCAAAAGGCTGTAAAAACATATGTTGATGGCAAAGTCGTTGGTGTTAACGTCTATGTGTATCAAAACTATGCCGACGCCCCTGCTTTGCCGGTAGATACAGTCGTTATCTCACGTACGGGGCTATAGTATATGGCAGTGCCAACTCTCTCGGGATACCTGAATTATGGTAAGCTGCCTAATGTTGCGGTCACGGCTGGCGATACTGCACATGCGGTGACGTTCAACCCCACCCAAGTAGAGGCTGGCGGTATTACTGGATCTGCCTTAGCAGTAGGTAATTGGATGGTAGTGGTTATGGTAGTCGGGACGACGGCAGCAGGTGCCCAGGTTCCAACGGCTTCAGCTGGCTGGACGGTCATTACGCCGTTTGCGCAAGCGGGCAGTGGGACGATGTGTATGGGTATATGGGCCAAGCGCCGTGAAGTTGGCGAAACCACCTACACATGGACGGTTAACGCTAGTACCGGTCACTCTAACAGTTGTTACTACCAAACACTGTGGTTTTCGGGCGCGCGCGATGTGGCCGATTGGGTGGTTGGTAGCTTCGTTAACCGCCAAACCAATGCTACCACCACGACGACACTAGCGCCAGCAGTTACGACCACGCATACCGACAATTATATACTGCATATTTCGGCCGAACGGACGGTAGCGGCCGAAACTGACCCGCAAATCACTGTGAGTGGTAGCGGGTTCAGTAAGGTGATCCATAGTGCGCCACTTGACAATACCGTAACATTTTCGATGTCTTCGGTTGCCATGTCTGGTGTGAGCGCTGGTCCGGTTACTACTACTTATCCGAATACTCATAGCAACAATGGCATCGCAGGACTTATTGCCATTCCAGCCGCTCCTCCGGCTGCAACTGGGCTTCAGGTAAAGTTGAGCGACGGCGCGGCGCTCCAGACCGCCTATATGAAGGTGAGCGACGGGGGCGGCACGCTCTCGACACCAGGGGGTCTAAGAGTGGTGAAGCCAGGCTACAGTACTGTGACGGCCATGCTTGCAAGCAGTCCTTTCTATGTGGCGCACCGTGGGGGGTCACGTGATTTTCCGGAGATGAGTCTTTATGCGTATGGTCAGTCGGTGCTACATGGCTATGGGGCAATCGAACTAAGCCTCGCCCGGACAAGCGACGGTGTGTGGTTTGGCCTTCACGATGCTGATATAAACCGCACGAGTGGTACAACCGGACTTGGCGCAGCCTCGACGATGACCTGGGCACAAGTGCAGGGTTACCAGATACTGGGGAGCATGGCAACGAATAATACCTCACAGCCCAACCGGCCCTATATGCGATTCGAGGAACTGATGGCAATGTATTACCCAAGCCATGTCATATTTGTGGACATAAAGTATGCCAACGCCTATCGCAATGAATTTATCACCATGCTCAATGCCCTTCCCGGTACACCGCAAAGTCATATCGTTGGTAAAGCATATGGTGTTGGAGCGTCATTCCCCAACGCGATGAGCGCTGCCGGGTATAAAAACTGGGGGTACTTCTACGAATCTGACTACACAGGTGGACAGCTAGCAGCTAACTATAGCTACTGGGATATTCTCGGTATGGACTACGGCGCCTCGGCAGCAGCATGGTCGGCCGTGACCGGCTATAGCAAGCCAGTGATTGGCCACATATGCCCTACGGTTACCGCAAAGAACACGGCAATTGGCTACGGTGCGGTTGGTGTGATGTGCTCGGGCGCACTCGTAATTGTTCCAACAACACCATATACTAATAACTAGGAGAATATTATGGAGAAGCCCCAATACGACCTCACAAAAGCCGAAGCTGTAAAACGAGGCATTTTGATGGTCGGGTATATATTTCCTGTAGCTGACGATATTTGGGTACCACTCACTCTTAACGGTGAGCTACTTGGTCCACCTTCCTATGAAGAAGATGCTACTAGTGTCGTAATTCGTAATTCGGTAAAATGAGTCGGTTTGCACGCAGATTACAGAGAGCAGTCAATGGTGGCATTGAGGGCGAGGGCTACTTACCACCGATTTTGGCGCGCCCGAGCGGGACTGATTACGTGCGTTATGAAGATTTAGTTCAAGGGGGCGATAGCGTCACTACATCCGTTGTTGGCTCGCAGACAGTGCGACAATTCGGCGACGGCGTATTCCAAACGATTATTGAGCGTTGTCCAGCCAACAAATGGATTACGTTTCCAGCAGGCGTGTTTGAGATAAATACTCCTGGCTGGGATGCGGCGAGCGGTATCGCTGGTTCTGGAGCGTGCCGTTGGCCAAAGACCAGCTACGGTGCGATTGGTAATTGTCCGCCAGGAACGAGTTGGGATGATCTCGCACCTGACAATCTTCGCACCGTATTTCGTGTCAAAGCCAACACGGCACCAGCCCAAAATGTGGCGGGCTCATGGTTTCAGGTTGGGTTCACCGGTTCGGTGAAACAGTCATGGGCAAATATTCACTTTGAAGGTACCGAGCAGGGTATGCAGGTACCAGGCGACACCGGTAATAACTCTGGCCCGGGCAACGACGGCACCTCACACCGGCTGTTTACGAATTTCTTCACTTGGAATATGGCGGCAGACTCTGAGGCTCGCGATATCCTCTCGACCGGCTGGTTTGGCAACAACGGTGCGCCTCCGGGAGAAACATTTGGGTTTCAGTGGTATTATTCGAGCAACGGGACACTCTGCCGCATCAATACTGACGGCCGGCGAGCTGCTGGCGGCCCGTGTTACGGTGGTGCCGGGATTACGCTTGGCAATAATTTCAATACAGTGGTGCGCGATAGCTATGCTCATCATGGTTACGCAGCCGGACTTGTTTTCTTCCAAACGGTCAATTGCCGCAGCTGGGGTTGTACGCTTGGTGATAAAAATGACCACACGACCAATCATGTCAATGGCCAGACGCATGGCGATTGGCTCAACCATGAGCGCACCACTGGCAATATCCACACCAATATCGCACTTGATTGTTATGCAGTAGGGAGGTCACAGGTTGAACACGTTTCCCACTCTAATGACACTTACACAGTCAATAACCAAAGTCAAACCGGTCAGATTGCCAACGGCACTCTACGGCTCGTGAACCCGACGAACTCGCAAATACTATTTGGGGGTGCCGGTTATCCGCCAACCTTTGCAACCTGGATACCATATTGGACTGGTAACAGTATGACCGTTGCCAATAAGCCTGTTGTGGTTGAGTCGGACGGTGTGACGCCAATTCCCGCCAAGTGGAACTATGGTGGCACTTGGTATGATATCTAGCTAACTGCCACCAGACTAGTCAGTTACTTTAAAACAGGAGCTTTATAGTACCAGACGTCCAGTACTGGTATAGTAGTTGTATGAGTATAAGCGCGCGGCGATTCAGTAGAGCCGGAAGTCCCACAAATAGTTCGCTCGCACCTGAGGTAAGCGGTGCCGTGCCACTTGGGAGTGCCAGCTATACTATTCCGGGCGGAGCGCTGTACGTGGATTTTGCAAATGGTAATAATTCCAATGCCGGAACAATCGGCAGCCCAAAAAAGACCGTAGCAAACGCTATATCGGCCGCATCATCGGGCGGTACGATTGTGTGTCGAGGTGGTACGTATCTCGAAACAATTGGCGGGATTACAAAGTCCGTCACCATCCAAAACTATCCGGGTGAGGTGGTGTGGTTTGATGGCGCAGATGTCGTTACAGGCTGGACACCTTCGGGCGGGAAATGGGTCAAGACCGGCTGGACGGCTGAGTTCAATCACAGTAACCCTTCCGCGGGCGACTTGTCCCGTTATTTGGATGGAACGAGCGAAGCTATGGCACATTGGCCAGACGGGTGCTGGATCAATGGTGTGAGGCAGATATTGGTAGACTCTAATCCTGGCGCTGGTGAGTGGTCGGTTGATTATTCCGCAAATACGGCAACACTTGGCTCAGATCCTACAGGAAAGACCGTTCACCTTACCGCCCGCGAATACGCAGCCCTCCTACAGGCGGTCGTCACACTTCGCGGTGTAGGGATACGTCGCTACGCGGCTGGACTGACACCTTATGGTGGCATGGTAGACATTGTATCAGCGGGTTCAGGGTCGACACTCGAGAATGTTTGGGTGAGCGATGCGGGCATCCAGGGAATTGCGGTAATCGGTCAAAATGTGACACTTCGTCGGATTACGGTACAGGATTGTGGAGGTTCGGGTATTGGCGGCAATAATGCCAACGATTTACTGGTTGACCATGTGCTGGTGCGGCGTATCAATCAACGTGGCTGGAAAGCAGAGCCGATTTCATCTGGCATCAAAATAACCAAAGCGCAGCGCGTGAAGGTCTTGCATTCTCGATTTGAAGATTGTAACCGCTGTGATGGCATTTGGTTTGACCAAGGCTGCGGCAACGGAGTAATCGCTCATAACGCTGTGTATAACGCGCAAAATTACGCGATAGAAATTGAGCTTGGTGGTATAGACTGGATTGTCGCCGGCAACCATGTGATCGGGTGTACCAACACCAGATACGGAGTGGCTGGTTTTGATACGCAGTACCTACGGCTTTGGAACAACCGGGTTGAGCCAACCTCTTCATGGGATATCGGGTATATCACCGATGAACGACGTAATGACGGTAGCTGGGGCTACTCAACCACTGATTTTCCCGGAACGTCAGGCAATGTGCAAATCGCCAATAACCTCCTCGATGGCGGCCGTGGCCGATTGTATCGCTTGTATGCCGATGGTGACTCATCGTCCAGCCCGGCCGTGTATGCCAATAGCGCCACTGTTCTTGTTCAGGGAAATGTTGTCACCAGCAACGCGGGGAGCAGCACTAACGCGACACGACTGGCCGGCTGGACAAACAATAGTCAAACGCGTATTGACTATGCTACATACGCAAGTCTTCAGGCGGCGGCACCAGTTGTCGGCCCAAATGCGCTCTATGACGGTACTATAGTTCCCGCAGGAGCGTTAAGTAGTTTTGCTACCTCTGTAGGTGCGGCAATACCGGCCGATGTGGCTGCTGTCCTTGGCGTACCCACAGGCACGAAGCTCATCGGTCCACCGCGACCGGCTCCCGTTGCCGCAACCTAATGATGTCGCTAGAGATCTAGTTAAACCATCCTTGTGCTGCCATGATATCACCAACGTATTTCGATACAGCCGTATAGCCAGCGCTATTCATATGGCCACCGTTGTAGCGGATGCTCGTGGGTAAAACGCCATTTGATTGATCGGTCAGATCTGTTGCAGTAGGGGTGATACCAGTGTCAACCCACAGTTGGCTGGAAGCGAGATAACCATTGACATCAACGTATAAACTGCCGTAAGTGCTTGCTAAACGGTTATTCTCCGTATCCATGCGGATGCGGTTGCCATTGCCTGGCACCATGTAGTTATCAGCAAAGTGCCCGAGTACGAGATAGCGCGTTTTGGGGGAGAGGTAGGCTACCATCTTTGTGACGGCGTCTGCGATTGTATTCATGTCGCCACCACTTGTAATGTCATTTTTGCCCGCCCAGATTAATGTGCCGCTAGTTTTATGTTGGACACCAAGCGTTGGAATAAAAGGCGTATCGGCGGGCATTGCGGTGGCGCTGCCGCTCCCCGAGCGAGTAAATTGGTATGCTCCACCTGAGACCCCGAGAGTTCCACTGATGCCGAGGAGGATTCCTGCGGCGCTAAATGAACCTGGCACATTCATGTTGGAGGCGGTAATCGCGACCGAGCCAGAGGCTGGAATCGTGTCGCCGCTGGCAGTGAGAAGCCCTGGCCGCCCACCCTGACGAGCCGCAACGTGTGTTGACCACTGTCCGCCGACACCGCCATTGTAGGCGGCTACACCAAATCGATTTGACAGTTCACTGCCAAGCCATACGCCATCACCACCGCTACCTTGCGCTGATGAAGAACCCCAGATCGCTAGTACCGTCGGAACGTTATATGCTGATTGCGTCTTCGTTGCCCGCTGTAATCGTCTGCCAAATGCCATTTTAGCCCAGTATACCAGGCATAATTAACCGTAAGCAATATTATCGCCAAGCGCCTGTATGTTTTACGCCACTACTTTGTCCTACTATACCAGCAATGGTGCTCGAAAGAGCGACTGCTTTTGTATGGAGCGCGGCCTGGCCGGTAGTTACCCGGTATTGGCCATCAATCGGTGAAGCTATGGACGTCCCAGAGCCTTTGGCATTGATTTCGGTTCCGTTTGAGTTAAGTCCAGTAGCGCTTGTCATTGCGGCATGGGTTGAATAAACAATGGGCGTGGAGCTACCGACGCTGGTGGGCGGGAAGATGTACGGGTAGGGGAAGGTCGTTGTCGGCGCCGCTGTCCAGTGGAAGACATTGCCGTTCATGACAGCACCGTAGGCACTGAGTAGTTGGTTCGTGCCACCGCTCTGCACCTGCTGGTCATCGATGCAAAAGATCGCGTAGGCGTTCGATGGCGTGTCAGCCACGACGTTGTTATGGATGGTGATGTCATTAATCTGCCAGGTCATATAGGTCGTGTACATCGAATTACCGAGCGGGTAGCGGCCATCGAGACCGTAGGAAGTATTGGCAGGCCGGCGGGATTCCTGGTAGACCGCCAGTGGACGGCGGTCGCCATTGCCCAGATTTGATGTGTCTGGCGTCAAGCGTTGACTGAGTGCGCCACAGTTAACGATGGTATTATTCCAAACCTCCATATTGTCGGTGTTGTTGACTTTGATTGCCTCGGAGGGACAATCGACGAACAGGTTATTAGCGCAGATGCCAGTACCGCTAATCTCGAAGAACGCGCAGGTGTCTTTGAGGCGCAAAAAGTCGTTGTTGTAGACCTTCATGTCATAGACTGACATATCAAACCACATGCCTTTGCACTTGCTGTCGCGCAAAATGCTACTGCGCAGCGTGACGTGCTGTGACTGGGTGACTTTGATACAGCCGCTGTCTGGGCTGGAATTGAAGTTTTCAGTATTGGTATATTCGATGAGGATGCGATCGAATAGTAGATTATCTGAGCGGTAGCCGCCCATTGCCCGGTAGCCGGCCCGTCGTACCGTCACATTGCGGACAATGTTGTTGTGGCATTGATTCGAGGTGAAGCTGATACCAGAGCAGTCTTCGATAATAACGTTTTCGAGGAGCGCACCGGCGTTGTTATTGTTGCCATCGAACCGGAGCACAGCGTACTGTGGCAGGGCATTTGCGTAGCGCCGGATGCCGATGCCGCGGACGGTGAGGCCCGTGTAGGTGCCAGCTAGGTTGAGGAAATTATGCAAGTCACTGACATTGATCGTCTTGCCGCTTGGATTGGTACCAATATACAGGCGCGTAGGCGTAAAGATCTTGCCACTATTCGTGGTGCCGTCGACGAAGAAGGTGCCAGCCACGCATGCACCCAGCGAGCCAACTTGTGTGAGCGGTGTCCCATCGACAAAGACTTGCTCAGGGAACGGCGCACACGGGTAATTATCGTTAATCCATTTCCAGCCAGGATCGGTGCCATCATCGGCACCGCTTGTGGCGGTGGGACTATGGTCGAATTGCTTCGTCCAGCTGATATACCACTGGCTCCCTGACTGTGTCCAGCCGGTTTGCACGCTCGAGCCATCAAACCAGACGGCCTCGCCAGGATAGTTTTGGATAGTGAGATTATTTTTGTATACCGCTATGCCGATTGCACTAGCGTGGTTGCTATTACCCTCATGGTAAGTGCCCGCCCGCATGACGATGGTATCACCGGCCGACGACGATGTTACGGCTTTTGCCAGCGTGCGGTAGGGTGCGCCGCTCGCACCCGTGCCGCTGGTATCGTTTCCGGTTGTCGCGACATAGATAGCATCTCCGGGTACGGCATAAGAGGCACTGCCCACTGGTACCGATCCAGCGTTAGCCGTCGGGCTTGTCCCGGTATCGGTGTCGATTGTCGCGGCGCGAAATAACCTCCTAGCTCCAATACTCATAAACACTAGTATAAATGAAAATGGAAGATTAGCATAACCATTTACAAATTATATAAAGTATTGTATAATTATGTAAAAGAGTGTATAACTAGCGCATGAAGTACCAAGCCATCATTTCTCGTATCAAGCAAGTTCGTACAGTTATTATCTTTAGTATTGTTGCTTTAATAATGCAGGCATACCTGCCGGTTTTATCGGCTACTGCGGATACGCAGCCAACCTCTAGCTCGATTCCTGCAACCGTATCAGCCGATCCACTGCCAACAGTGCAAGTAAACGGCATGGTCTGGAAGCAGGCAATTGTCGGCAATATGGTGTATGCCGTTGGTACTTTCTCGCAGGCTCGTCCGGCGGGCGTTCCAGTTGGTGGCGCTGGTAGCGTCACGCGCAGTAATATTCTTGCCTACGACATCCGCACAGGCGTACTCGATACGAACTTCGTTCACTCCGTCACTGGCGGTACAAGCAATAAAGTGGTTAACGCCGTTGCTGCCTCGCCTGATGGCAAATACTTAGCAATCGGCGGGCAATTTACCGGTGTTGATGGCCAGGCTCGCCAAAACTTCGCTGTCTTCAATCTCCAGACCAATACGCTAGTAAACACAGCGACTGGTACGAATGGCCGAGTCTTTGCGGTAGCAGCAACCAATAGCCGCATCTACGCTGGCGGACTCTTTACGATAGCGGGCGGCCAAGCGCGTAGCAACCTCGCTGCCTATAATGTAGATGGTTCGCTCGATACAAGTTGGCAGGCCGATGTAACTGGCCCAGCAGGCTCACGTGTCCAGGCGCTCACCGTTGCCGAAAATAAAGGTAACCTTATCGTTGCTGGCGCATTTAATAAGCTTTCGGGCAGTACGTACTACTCATCGGGTGCGGTGAAACTTGATACCGCTGCCAAGGTAAAGTGGGGAAGCCAGAGTTCAAGTTATCCAGTGCGGATGCAAGTTACCAAGGGTGCAAATGGTGGCCCGATTGACTATAGTGTCATGGGATTTACCAGCGCTAGTTACGATGGCTCGCAGGTATATCTGACCGGATTTGGCTATCTTCAAGGTGCGACCGGTTCTGGGGTTTCCGAAGGTCGCGTGGCGGTCAGCCCAACGAATGGGGCGATAATCTGGATCAACAACTGTCGTGGTGATAGCTACGATGCCTATCCGGTTGGTGGAGTGCTCTACTCTGTCGGCCATCCGCATAAGTGTAGTACCGTCGGAGCGTTCCCCGACCAGTATACCCTTAGTCAGCCAGTCCAATATGTCAATGCAGAGGCCACAGCCCCTAGCAGCAAAAAGGACGGAGATTATTACTACAGCTCACATTTGCACTGGTATCCACGATTCACGGCTGGTAGCGCTAGCGGTGCTTCTCAGGCTGGTTGGTCAATCGTTGGCAATAGCACCTACGTGGCGATTGGCGGTGAATTCCCAGCTGTTGAAGGTGTGGCCCAGCAAGGCCTTGTGCGCTTCGCGATTGCTAGTAATGCCCCAAACAAAATTGGTCCACGCGACTATCAGTTCGCTAATTATGGGGTCAGTGCCAAGCCAGCTAACAGCAAGCAAGAATCCATTGTCACGGTGTATACCACCCGCGACGACGACAATGTGAAGCTGACCTACGATCTCTACCGCCAAGATGGCACCAAGCTAGCTACCAAGACAGTCGCTGCTCACTGGTGGGCGCCAAAATCATGGACCTTTACCGACAAGAACGTCCCTGCAGGCACATCACTACAATACAAACTCGTGGTAACTGACCCATATGGTAACAGTACAACCTACAACGACACAACACTGATCGACGACACTGATAGCCGCATCAAATACAGCGGCTCAGGCTGGAGCGCCTACACCGGTCGCGCCGACACGTCGCCCGACTTTGGTCGCACCGTTCATCGGCTTTCAAAGAACGGTAGTTCGCTCAGCATGAAATTTACCGGTACCAGTATAAGTATGTTTACTGAGATGAATGACTACTCGGGTGTCGTTGACATCTCAATCGACGGCGGCGCAGCGACGCGCGTGAACCTGAACTATGACAATGGTAAGGGTTACAAAAAATTTCAACAAGTTACCTTTAGCCAGGCTGGCCTCCCAGCGGGTACTCACACGATTGTGGTAAAAAAGGTCAGTGGTAGCTACGTTTATATCGACGCCTTTAAAGTCCGTTAACCCGTAAACTTCAATAGTTGGCACTCGTCTTGCATGAGTGCCAATTTTTTGCTATACTGTAAACTATGACAGATCGTCAAAAAGCTATCTTAGCCGCTATTGTCGAACAGTACGCAGAAATCGCCGTGCCCGTCGGTAGCGTCACGCTGGCGAAACTTTTTGGAGTATCTAGTGCTACCATTCGGAGCGAAATGGCTCGACTAGAGGATATGGGGTATATTACAGCACCTCACACCAGCGCTGGTCGTATTCCTACCGACCAAGGCTACCGCGTCTACGTGAATGGTATTACCGATGCGGCGATGAGCGAATTGCCGAGCGGGCTTGATCGTGGTGCGAAAACGATTGAGGCGCACGTAAACTCACACGGCAATCGGGGCGATCGCGCGATTCGTAGCGCCGTCGATAGTCTGGTAGAACTGACGGGCAACATGGGCTTTGCAACAATTGGTCGCGAACTCTACACCAACGGTATTAGCCGGCTCTTTAGTCAGCCCGAGTATATTAGTGGCCAACATATCCAGTCGGTTGCCAGGCTGATCGATAATATCGAACCATGGCTTCGTGAGGCGGCGCCAAATGAACCATTGAATGTTTTTATTGGTGGTGAAAACCCGATTGGCAAAAGCAGTGGTGCAACGCTGATTATTAGTAAATTCCGCTCGCCGTTTAGTGACACCAGCTACATAGGGGTGATTGGTCCCACTCGTCAGAACTATGCGCGCACCATGCACCTAGTGCGAAAAGCCGGAACAATGTTAGAGGAGAGTATATGAGCAAAACCACCAAGCTAGATCAAAGGGATAATCAAATTACAGAGTTAACCGCTGATATTCAACGCTTACGAGCCGACTTTGAAAATTATCGCAAACGTGTCGATAGCGAAAAACAGAGTGCTCGCCGCGATGGTGAAGTGCGTGCTATTAAGCAATTGCTTCCCGTCATTGATACGATTGAGCGCGCTGTCATGCATATTCCCGCAGATATTGCTGAACATCAGTGGGTAAAGGGTGTCGCCGGGCTTGTCAAGCAGCTCGAGAAAACACTGACTGAACTAAACCTTGAAAAGATTAATGCTACGGCTGATGCCCCATTTAACCCAGAATTACATCAGGCGGTGCAATTTGATGAAGCGGCTGAGGGCGATACTGAGGTCGTCGCCGAGGAGCTGCAACCCGGCTATCTTTTGAACGGTAGCCCTATCCGTCATTCCATGGTAAAAGTGACTCGTAAGTAACGGTTCTCAAGTCGCTACATTATGTACGACATCGGAAAATCAATGTAAAAAATGTTCACATTTATTCAGCTAGTGCTATAATACTGAGTAACAGAGGGTAATAACGGACGAAAGAGTAGGGCAATGACACGTTTACCAATACCTGGATCGGACTCGGGCAGCTGGGGGCAAATCCTCAACGATTACTTATCACAGGCGCATAATGCCGATGGTACGTTAAAAGATAGTATTATTAATAACGCAAACATTAGTGCGAGCACTATTGACGAAAGCAAGCTTTCTGCGGCTGTGCAAACGAAGCTCAACGCAGTTGCTGGCGCGACCGGCGCTACAGGAGC
>CAZGGJ010000032.1:0-11641 GCA_964525315.1 uncultured Candidatus Saccharibacteria bacterium
CTTGAAGGCGGCACCAGTCTGATTGTAGGCGTCGACGATTTCGAGCGCCAGGCGCTTCTCGTATGGCATGCCGCTGCGAGCACGTGCCGACTGGACCAGCCAGCTAAACGCGTAGTGCAGTTGGCGGTGGCCCTGGACTGGGAACGGAATCTGGTAGTTGGCACCACCGACACGGCGGCTCTTGACTTCGAAGTTCGGGCTAACGTTCTTGAGCGCTGCTTCGAAGACTTCGAGCGGCTCTTCGCTCTTGAGGGTCTTGGCAGCCTGCTCGAGTGCGTTATACACCATGCGCTCTGCGGCCATCTTCTTGCCGTCGAGCATCGACTTGTTGATGAGGCGCTGCACCAGGACGCTCTGGTACTTGCGGTCAGGCTTAATTACACGCTGTAGTTTCTTGGTTACTTTACGAGGCATGACTACTTATCCTCCTTCTTGGCGCCGTACTTCGAGCGGCCTTGCTTACGCTTGGCAACGCCTTGCAGGTCAAGCGCACCACGGACGATGTGGTAGCGGACACCCGGCAGGTCTGGCACGCGGCCGCCGCGGACGAGCACAACTGCGTGCTCCTGCAGGTTATGGCCTTCACCACCGATGTAGGCCCATACTTCGTGGCCGTTAGTCAGGCGCACACGAGCGACCTTGCGGAGGGCTGAGTTAGGTTTCTTTGGTGTCTTGGTGGTGACTTTGATACAGACGCCGCGCTTGAGCGGAGCGTTCTGCTCGTAGTAACGCACCTTGAGGGCGTTTTGGATGCGGCCGAGCGCTGGCGACTTGCTCTTTTTGCGAGCAATCTGGCGCGGCTTGCGTACCAATTGATTAATTGTAGGCATAAAAGTTCCTTTCGTTGTCAAACGCTCGTCTTGCACGCCAGCTTGCGCGTTTCACTGCGGGGTATCCTATACAGTACGTTTGTACAGTATACGGATACTCCTCGTGAGCCATCGCAATCTGACGAACAATCCAAGCATTTTCTACTGTGGATTGACGTGGTTGCCTGTACTTGAGTCAGCAAAACTCGTATTTCCAGGCGATGTAGAGCGCTTCGGCCCGTCTTGTACACTGTTCGGGCTGACCGTCTACGGAAACTCGTTTATTACTATAGCAGATGAAGCATAGAAGATCAATGGTGACGAGACGATTTACACTTTTCGATACCGCTCAGCTATATAGACAGCTACTTGTCCTGCCCATGGAACAAATTTTTGCATTACTGGATGAATCTCAAGGGTGTCAGGATGCTTTTTTGCATAAGGACACCGTGCGGCATCCTTCCTGGAAGACGCCAAAGGTGTATATCCAGTCTTGCGAATATCTAAATAAGGTCCATTATGCTCTGAAATCTTAAGGCTCATGGGGTATCCGGGGTGATTCTCAATAATGATATTCTTGGCACCGTCTGACCGATTGGCAATGTCGCTTATTGTCTGAACAGTTCCTTGGTGAGTAGCAAATGCTAATCGTTCGTCCAGGCTAGTATGCTGGCCGCCAAACTGGACTGCAGCTAATGCTTCGTAGACATCGTTGAGGGCGTGATGTGCGAGTTGCCGTGCTCGTTCACTCAGGGGTGCACCTGTGTTGTGTCGAATGTTGTACGCATCAGCCACACCACTGGAGACCCCGGGTATATTACTATAGCGCTCAACGGCTGTGCGTGGATCGACATTTTCAGCTGCCCAAGTGGCAAATGCGACTGTTTCGCCAAAAAACAAGGGATTTCGTTTGACATGATCGCTCATCTTTTCATTATAGCATAAAACATAATAAATAGCAAGGCCGTTTTACATATCCAAGCAGTTCTTATATGAGCGCTGAATGTTAGCGCGGTTGAGAGGTAATCTGATCATAAATCGCCTGGCACTTATCGTATGCGGCGCTGTAGGCCTTGTAGTCCTCGCCAGGGGTGGCGGAGCCTTCGGGGTACTCGCGTGCGAGCTTGTCGGTGCAGTCGGTGTACTCCTTGGCGAGCTGAAAGATGCGTTCAATCTCTTTGCGGACCTCGGTATGTTCCCGCCGAACTTGGTCGACAGTAACGTCGAGCGGTGTCGCGAAGAAGGAGAAGGCGTTGAACGCAACGCCGAGCGCAATCCCTGCTAGCGTAATCCAGCCGAACTGCTGGGTAAGCTGCGTCATTTTGGCCGCAGAAGGTGCATGGAGGCGGTTGATGGCCATTTGCTCATACACGATAAGTAACGGCGCGCAGAAAAACCCGAGGAGGTACACGAGGACCGGGCGGACCGGAAGCCCAAGCGTACGGTTGATGCCGGTGACGATTTGCAGCACCCATAAGGCTGTAATCGCCTCGAACACAACAGCGACTGCGACGAGCCCATACACGATAACGGCTGCAGCGGCCGCAGAGTCACTCATGCCTATGATAGCAGTAAGATAGAGCGCAAGCACAGCCGAGACGAAGCCGAAGGCTATCGCCAGCATCCAGCCCCAGTGGCTGAAGCGCGGCTTAGGGTCGGGCACCTCTCGCCGGCGCAGAACGAGCCACAGGAAGAAATAGACGCCAAGTGTGACAACGCCAAGTACGGCCACCTTCCATGCGCGTAGTTGTTTGAACGGCGGCGTGGTGTTCGCCTGGCTTTTCTTTGCGGCCATAGTTCCCTCCCTTGGTAGTTTCCCTTATTCTACCATAGTCTGATTTGTCACTGGCCGGAAAATGTTTTATGCTGGATAGAGACACTACTAGACAATAAAGGAGATGCATATGTTTTGGGGATGGGGTTCAAGTGCGAGGCAAAAGAAAATTAGTGAGACGCAGGTAGTTTATAACCGCTACAGGTACTTCCATTTGATGTTCGTGAGCCGCGTGACGTGGGGGTATACCTATATCCTTTCTACACTTGGCGCAGACGGCTGGAGTCACAAGGAAATCCCCAAGGACGAAGCGCTTCGCCTGACCGGCGGCGATGAGCTGATGCCCAACTGGTGGGCGCGCTATAGCCTGTACGCGGGGCTGATTTGTATCGCTATCGTTGTAGTAAGCGCGATCCTTACGTCGCAGAAGTAAGTTACGGTACAGCTTACCGAAAACTCCCTCTCGTACGAGAGGGAGTTTTGGCGTCCAGGGGACCGAGCAAGCCGCTAGGCGGCGAGCTCGATGTCTTCGACAATGTCGGCAACGATTTCGTCGTCGACCATTTCGGCTTCGGTGTCGTCATGCGCGCCAGTACCAACAGGTATCTTGCGACCGATGATGACGTTTTCCTTGAGGCCGGTCAGACGGTCAGCGCGGCCGCTGGTGGCGGCGTTGATGAGCACGCGTGTCGTGTCCTGGAAGCTGGCGGCTGATAGCCAGCTGTCGCTCCAGATCGAGACCTTGGTGATACCGAGTAGCAGCTGGGTATACTGCGCAGGCTCCTGGCCTTCTTCGACGAGGCGTCGGTTTTCATCGACGACTGCCGCCTTGGAGACGATGTCGCCAGTGACGAATGTACTGTCGCCAGCGTCTTCGATTTGGACGCGGCTGAACATCTGGCGCACGATGATCTCGAGGTGCTTGTCGGCAACGTCTTGACCCTGTGCGGCGTAGATGCGCAGCACTTCGTTGATGATGTAGCGCTGCGTCGCCTCTGTGCCCTTGAGGCGCATGAGGTCGTGCAGGTTGAGCGAGCCAACTGTCAGGCGATCGCCGGCTTCGACAACGTCGTTTGCCTTGACAACCAGCTGCGTGGTGCCAGGGATCTCGTAGCGGACTGGCGCACCGGCATGAGCGGCCACGACCAAGGTATCTTCGGCTACTTCGACGACACCGTCAAACGGTGCGACAAGCGGTTTCTTGCCCTCGAGTTCGGCAAGCACGTCGCCGACCTTGATCTCGGAACCGGACTTGATGACTGCTTTGCGGCCATCAAGTGCAATGCGCTCGACTTTGCCAGACTCTGGCGTGACTTGGACGACGTAGTGCTTGCCGTCTTCCCAGACGTCTACGAGGCCAGAGACTTCGGTGACGTAGGCTTGACCCTTCGGGTTGCGGGCTTCGAAGAGTTCCTCGACGCGCGGCAGACCTTGTGTAATGTCGCCACCGGCTACACCCGAGTTGTGGAAGGTACGGAGCGTTAGCTGAGTACCAGGCTCACCGACCGACTGCGCAGCGATGACACCGACTGGCTGAGCGATAGCGATAAGCTGGTTGGTCGCCATGTCGATACCATAGCTCTTCTGCGGGATGCCGCGGAGGTTCTTGGTGCTGAGGATCGATTGGATCTTGACCTCGGTAATGCTTGCGTCGCTCTCGATTGCCTCGGCGATATCGCGGGTAATCAGCTGGTCCTTGCCGATGTGGCCGGGAATGTCTTCGGCGGTGTAGCGGCCGTACAGGCGGTTACCAAAGGTAATCATCGTCAGCTCAGACTCGGCGCGGTAGATACTGAAGCCGTCGTCATCACCTGCCTCGTCGGCTACGGTGAAGACGTCTTGGCTCACGTCGACGAGGCGGCGCGTCAGATAGCCGGAGTCGGCTGTCTTGAGTGCGGTGTCGATGAGACCCTTGCGCGAACCACGAGTGGCCACGAAGGCTTCCAGGCTGCTGAGGCCGTGGATGAAGCTCGAGCGGACAGGGAGCTCGATTTCACGGTTGGTCGCGTCGACCTGGATGCCGATCATGGCACTGGCCAGCTTGACGTTACTGATGTCGCCGCGGGCACCGGAGTTGACCATGACGCTGATGCTGGTGTCCATATTCTTGAGCTGGTTCTTCAGGAAGTCAGTAATCTTGTTGTCGACGGTGCGCCATGCGGCCACCGTAAGGTTGTAGCGCTCGTCCTCGGTGATGAGACCTTGGTCGAACTGCTCCGAGATGAGTGTTGTCTTGGCATCGCCTTCGGCCACGAACTCGGTGATTTCGTCGAAGTGTGGGTAGTCGTCCTTGCTGGTCGACACCGCGGCAACGGTCGCAAAGCGGAACGCGAGGCCCTTCATACGGTCGGCTGTTTGGGCAGCAGTCTCGGCACCGTACTTGTCGAAAATGCGTGCCAGGACCTTCTTGAGCTGCTTCTTATTCTGAACATTGTTGTCGAATGGGAAATCGTCTGGCAGGATTTCGTTGAAGAAAACGCGGCCCAGCGTTGTGTTACGGATTTCGCCCTTCGAACGGATACGAATTGGCGTCTGGAGCTCCAGCTTGCCCATGTCGTAGGCGAGCTCGGCGTCGTAGCTGCTTGCAAAGACGCGCTGCGGCTGGTCGAACACGCCTGGCTTTTCGTATGTCAGGTAGTAGTTGCCGAGGACAACGTCCTGGCCGATGTTGAGCACTGGGCTACCGTCAGCTGGCTTGAGCAGGTTGTTGGTGGCGCTCATGAGGTCGCGGGCCTCAGCCTGGGCTTCCTTGCTGAGCGGCAGGTGAACCGCCATCTGGTCGCCGTCGTAGTCGGCGTTGAAGCCGTTGGCCACGAGCGGGTGTAGCTGGATGGCCTTGCCTTCGACGAGCTTGGGCTGGAAAGCCTGGATAGACAGACGGTGGAGCGACGGTGCGCGGTTGAGCAGCACATACTTGCCTTCGATGACAGCGTCAAGCGCGTCCCATACCACTGCTTCACCAGCCTCGATGAGGCGAGTTGCGCTGCGAATGTTGTGGGCGTGCTCGCCGCGGATCAGCCAGCTGATGACGAATGGTTTGAAGAGCTCGAGTGCCATTTGCTTTGGCAGTCCGCACTGGTGAATCTTCAGCTTTGGACCAACCACAATGACCGAACGGCCAGAGTAGTCGACGCGCTTACCGAGCAGGTTCTGGCGGAAGCGGCCTTGCTTGCCCTTGAGCATGTCGCTGATGCTCTTGAGGCGGCGGCGGCCACCGGTTGCGTTGACGGCACGGCCGCCGCGAGCGGCTGAGTTGTCGATAAGGCTATCGACAGCTTCTTGGAGCATGCGCATTTCGTTGCGGCAGATGACTTCCGGCGCATTGAGGTCGATGAGCTTCTTGAGGCGGTTGTTGCGGTTGATGACGCGGCGATACAGGTCGTTGAGGTCTGACGTCGCGAAGCGTCCACCGGTGAGCTGAACCATTGGGCGCAGATCCGGAGGAATAACCGGAAGTACCGTGAGTGCCAGGCTGCCCGGCTGGATGCCGGCAGCATGCATACCTTCGAGCACCTTGAGGCGCTTGAGGAGCTTCTTTTCGCGCTGACCCTTGGCTTCTTCGACTTCGCTGCGCAGCTGCTCGATGAGCACTGGGAGATCGATTTCGTCGAGCATGGCCTTGAGCGCTTTGCCGCCCATGCCGACAGCGACGAGTTCTTCGTACTCTTCTGGCAGGTTGCGGTAGTCGCTCTCAGAGAGCAGCGCGTTCTTGACGAGGCTTTCGAGCATCGCCTTCTTGGTGACGTAGCTTGCTTCAAGTTCTTCGATTTCTTTGGTCTGGTCGGCGGCGAGCTGCTTTACGTCAGCACCTTCGGCACCGGCTTCGCGCTCGTAGCGCATCTTGATGGCCACGCGGCCAGCATCGGTTTCGGCCTCGAGGTCGGCAAGCATTTGGTCGCGCTTGTCGGTGTCAACGCTAAGGATGACGTAGGTCGCAAAGTAGGCGACGCGCTCGAGGTTGCGTACCGTAATGCCAAGCAGCAGGCTCATCGCGCTTGGCGTGCCGCGCATAAACCAGATGTGCGCTACAGGGGCAGCTAGCTGGATGTGGCCCATACGTTCGCGGCGAACGATACTCTTGGTGACGATTTCGCCGTTTTTGTCGACCGCAGCTTCGCGTGAGCGAACGCCCTTGAGTTTGCCGTCATGCGGGTTGATGTCTTTGACTGGGCCAAAGATACGCTCGCAGAACAGTCCGTCGCGTTCTGGCTTTTGGGTGCGGTAGTTGATTGTCTCCGGCTTGGTTACTTCGCCGTGGCTCCACTTGAGAATATCCTCTGGGCTGGCTACGGCGAGGCGTACTGCGTCGAAGTCGGCGATACCTGTTGTAGGGGTAAATCGCGCCATGTTACACCTCCTCTTCTACTTCATCGTTAAATTCTTCGGCCGTCTCGACACTGATACCATCTTCGTCGAGGTCGATTTCATCGGCTTCATCAAGCACTGTCTCTTCATTGTCATCATCGGTGACGAGGGTGATGGGTGCGGTTTTGTCTTCGGGACCACTGCTAGCAATGACTTGCTCAGCGTCGACTACTTCGACATCGTCATCGACGAGGTCGACACGCAGACCGAGGCCTTGGAGCTCTTTCACGAGGACGTTGAAGCTCTCTGGCAGCTTCGGACCGACGATGGCTTCGTCCTTGATGATGCTCTCGTAAGCCTTGGCGCGTCCGTAGACGTCGTCCGACTTGATAGTGAGCATTTCTTGCAGCGTGGTAGCAGCACCGTAGGCTTCGAGCGCCCAGACTTCCATTTCTCCGAAGCGCTGGCCGCCGTTTTGAGCTTTACCGCCGAGCGGCTGCTGGGTGACCATGGTGTATGGACCGGTTGAGCGAGCGTGAATCTTGTCGCTGACCATGTGGTGCAGCTTGATCATGTGCATGACGCCCACGGTAGTGCGCTCTTCGAACGCTTCACCGGTGCGGCCGTCGAACAGCTGGCTCTTGCCGTCGCGAGCGTAGCCGGCTTTTTCGAGTTGTTCCTCGATGACTGAAGCTGGTACGCCGTTGAATGGCGGCGTAGCAACCTTGTAGCCAAGGGCGCGGGCTGCCATACCAAGGTGTGTCTCGAACAACTGGCCGAGGTTCATACGGCTTGGCACGCCGAGCGGGTTGAGCACGATGTCGACAGGAGTGCCGTCGTCCATGAATGGCATATCTTCGACAGGCAGGATGCGGGCGATAACGCCCTTGTTGCCGTGGCGTCCGGCGAGCTTGTCGCCGACGCTAATCTTGCGCAGCTGCGCAACGAAGATTTGGATCTGCATCAGGACGCCAGCCTTGAGTTCGTGGCCGTTCTCACGGCTAAATACCTTGACGCCGACGACCTTGCCGCCTGCGGTGTGGTTCATGCGCTGCGAGGTGTCGCGGACGTCCTTGGCTTTTTCGCCGAAGATGGCGCGGAGCAGGCGCTCCTCAGAGCTGAGTTCTTGCTCGCCCTTCGGGGTAATTTTGCCGACGAGGACATCACCAGCCTTGACCTCTGAACCGACTTGGACGATGCCGTTTTCGTCGAGGTGGCGCAGGCTTTCCTCGCTGACATTCGGGATATCGCGGGTGACGATTTCGGGACCAAGCTTGGTTTCGCGAACTTCGACGTTGAAGTCCTTGATGTTGATGCTGGTCAGTTCGTCGTCCTGGACGATGCGGTTACTGAGGACGATCGCGTCATCCATGTTGTAGCCGGCCCATGGCATGAAGGCAACCAGCAGGTCGCGGCCGATCGCGAGTTCGCCGTCGGCGATAGACGCGCCTTCGATGAGCGTGTCGCCCTTTTTCAACTTTTGGCCGCGGGTAACGCGAACTTTCTGGTTGATTGAGCGGTCGTCGTTGGACTTAGCGAAGTGGATAGGACGATACTGCTTGACGCCGTCCTTGTACTTAACCTCGACAAGGTCGCCGTCGGCACGAACAACTTCGCCGTCGGCTTCGGCAACGATCAGGTGGCCTGAGTCAAGCGCGACGCGAGCTTCTACACCGGTACCGACCGTTGCAGCCTGCGGGGTAAGGAGTGGAACAGCTTGCTTCTGCATGTTTGAGCCGGTCAGCGAGCGGTCGATACGATTCTTCTCGATAAATGGCACCAAGCTGGCGGGAGAGCCGAGAATCTGCTTGTGTGCGGCGTCCATGAAGGTGACTTCGCTGGCATCGACTTGCTCTGGCTTGAGGTTCTTGCGAGCGCTGACACGTTCGTCAACGAAGCTGCCCTTGTCGTCGATAGCAGCACCGGCGTCAGCGATCACTTCGCCAAGCTCTTGGCTGGCATCCAGGTAGACGACTTCGTCGGTGACTTTGCCGTTCTTGACCTTGAGGTATGGCGTCTCGATGAAGCCGTACTCATTGACGCGGGCATAGGTGGCAAGGTTGAGTACCAGGCCGATGTTGGCACCTTCTGGTGTTTCGACCGAGCAGATGCGGCCGTAGTGTGTGGGGTGGGCGTCGCGGACATCGAAGCCGGCACGCTCGCGCGACAGACCGCCAGGACCCATTGAGCTCAGGCGGCGCTTGTGCGACAGTTCGGCAAGCGGGTTGACTTCGTCGAGCAGCTGGCTGAGCTGGCTTGAGGCAAAGAACTCGCGCACAGCAGCCACGACTGGGCGGGCATTGATAAGCTGGCTTGGGCTAACCGTCTCGAGGTCGCTCATGCTCATGCGGTCCATAATATTGCGCTGCATGCGGAGCATACCGACGCGGAATTGGCGGGATACGAGCTCGCCGACCATCTTGATGCGGCGGTTATCGAGCGCGTCGATGTCGTCCGGTGCTTCCTGGGTGTTGTTGAGGCGGATGATTTCCTTGATGATGGCAACGAGGTCGCTCATCTGGAAGACGCGGTTTTCGGTGGTATTGGCAACATCGAGGCCGAGGCGCTGGTTCAGCTTGTAGCGGCCGACGCGGCTGTAGTCGAAACGCTTGAAGTCGAAGAACATGCGCTCGATCATTTGGCGGGCATTGTCGACGGTTGCCAGGTCGCCTGGGCGAAGCTTGCGGTACACTTCGATAAGAGCTTCGTTCGGACCATGGCTTGGGTCCTTCTCGAGGGTAGCTTCAATGTACTTGACGTCGCCGGTGTCGATATCGGTGAATTCTTGGCGGATATCCGATACTTTACCGTAGCCGAGGGCGCGCAGGAGCGTTGTCGCAGCGATTTTGCGGCGGCGGTCGATCTTGACGTAAATAGCGCCGCTGGCCGAGGTTTCAAACTCGAGCCATGCGCCGCGGCCCGGGATGAGCTTGGCACCGTAGTAGCGGCGACCGGCAGTGACGTCGGCCGTAAAGAATATACCAGCGCTGCGGATCAGCTGGCTGACAACCACGCGCTCGGTACCGTTGACGATGAAGGTACCGCGCTCGGTCATCCATGGGTAGTCGCCAAGGTAGATTTCTTGCTCCTTGACTTCGCCAGTGACTTTATTGGTCAGCTCGACGTTGACGTGAAGCGGTGCTTCAAAGGTCAGGTTGTTTTCTTTGGCTTCCTGCTCGGTGGTTTTCGCGTCGTCAAACCGATAATCCTTGAACCGTAGGGCCAGCTTTTGGCCTGTGTAGTCCTCGATAGGGTTTAGTTCTGCGAAAATCTCTCCCAGTCCAGTCTCGACGAAGTCTCGCCATGAGTCTGCCTGGTGAGCGATAAGATGTGGCACGGCTAGCGCTGTGTCGTCTTTGGTGAAAAAGACGCGGCTTGCCGGCTTGGTGTTCCCTGCCTTTGGCATCGATGCTCTCCTTGGTTGTGGTTGATAGGGTTGTCCTTGGCGCCGAAGTTTTCTAAGCGTGAGAGTGTCTGTATGCCAAAAAGCCCCGCCAAAGGCGCGGTATACACTTATCCCACGGTTACGCTATCTTCATTAGTTCCTAGTATACAGATGCCTAACTATCCTGTCAACAGGTGTAGAAGTAGAATTAATTCAATAGTATTGTGTGATAATCAACTTTATGGTAGTTTCTATATATGACGAATACCCTACCCTCCTCAGAGCAAGCGCCGATTTCCTATTATGGGTTCAATAAGCCTCAGGGTTATATTGATCTCCAGCCGGTTTTTGACAGCAATCCAGCAAACCCCTACTTCGATAATGGAGCATATGTCACCGACCCGAGGTTTGAGCATGTCATCGAAGGAGCCTTCGCTCCATATAGCGACGCATTAGGCGCATTACAGTCACTGCCTGGCAGTAACCCGAATAGTCCAGCATTTGACGCGGTAGCTACCGCTGCTACAGCTGACATCGGAGAGGCTATCGTGAACTATCTAGGGCGTCGAGAAGAAGAGTTGCTCAGAAGGCTTCATGAAGTCAGGACTGCACAAAAACTATTCACAGGTGACAATCTGAGGCAACTAGGCCTCCCCAGCGCATTTGGGCGATTGGCAGCGCAGCTTGCATTTGATATGTCGATAAGATACGGGCACCTCCTGCCCTCTTATGCTGATACTGATTCGAGAGGATATGTTCTCGCTGACTACGCGATTAACGATGGTAATGATACAGAGTATGCACTGGCCTATTGTGCGCATAGCGGGATACCGATCACTGATTCGTGCATCAACATCGCAGACCTACTACGAAATACTGAAGCCTATACCATCAATACAGTAGGGACGCGAACATACGACACGAGGATGATGACACTATCGACATACGAAGAATTAGCTGACGGCGGTGGTGGTGTGGCGGCAATCACTACAGACATGCCCTATACGATGCTATTCGCTCGAGGGTCGAATGGGCGGCCTAATCTCACTGTAGAGCCTAGTGTAGTTCGCATCGATTACAAAACCGGTGAGCTGGACCAGCGAGGGATAGATGAACTTCCGAATGATGCCAGGCTGGAATTCAGGCCGGTGACTGTGCTCGCTACTGTACCGACTAGTCATGTCGCGTGACATTGCTATGAGTTGGTATCAAGTGAAAGTTACTTTTTCTTGGGTTTCGGAGAATCTGGAGTGAGTACCTTATCGGCGAGGCCGTACGCAACGGCTTCGTCTGCAGTCAGCCAGTAGTCGCGTTCCATGTCGGCGCGGACTTTGGCGGGTTTTTGCTTGGTGGCTTTTGCCATGATGT
>CAZGGJ010000033.1:0-10490 GCA_964525315.1 uncultured Candidatus Saccharibacteria bacterium
GCACAAGATGGTACAATATGAATTATGAAACTCGTTGATTCAATCTCTCTAACCGAGCTGCGCCAAATGGCCGAGAAAATGTACGGCACGCTTGTGAAGGCCGATGTAGACATTGCACAGAAACGCGTGCTTGTGGATATGGATATGCATGCTGATGGCGAGGCCTATCTGCTGGATAGCGGGTCGAAGCAGGATGATTTGTGGGGTATCAACCTGCACCCGGACAAGTTCGGTACCGATGATTTCATTGAGTTTGACAGCATGATAAATATCCGTCCGCGCCAAAACAACCCGTCGCGCGATGTGCTTGACGAAGCAGTGCGCCAACAAATCAGGACCATCATTGGCGAGGTCGTGCATGAGTAGTCATGTGTTCGATATGGAAAAGTGGGCAAGCCTGTCGCTTTATGAGCAAATGGGCAATATTGGCAGTGAGGTTGGCCGTTCGATGAATGCGATTGTGCGTGGCGACGAGATGGCACTAGCGGGCGCATATCGTCGTGGACTTGACCTTATTGATGCAACGGTAGCTACTTGGTCGTCCGAGGCTCGTCGTCGCGAACTCCTACGCGCCCGGGAACTCTTCACCGAGGCAGTAGAAAACCGCCAGCCTGATAAGCAGCTTGATGTGTATTTTATGCAGTATGCTATGGCGGCACGAGCTTCCCGATAGCCCGCATGTACGCTATATCTGGTGTACACACACTATATCTAGCGTGGCCTGAGGCCGGTGTTTATGGTAAAATAGAGGGAGATGTGAATAAGCGAGAGCGTGGTTCACCAGGCTTGAGTAACGCAATAAACCGAAAGGATTTCCTCGTATGTCTGGACATAGCAAATGGTCAAAGATTAAGCGTGACAAAGGTGCAAATGACGCCAAGCGCGGCGCGGTGTTTACGCGCATTGGCAATATGATTGCGATTGCAGCGCGCGGCGGTATCGACCCGGACATGAACCCTGCACTGGCGCTGGCTATTGAGAAGGCCCGCCAGGCGAATATGCCGAAAGAAAACATCCAACGCAGCATCGACCGTGTGGCCGACAAGAACGCTGCCGTGCTGGAGGAGCTGACGTACGAGGGCTACGGCCCGGGCGGCGTGGGTATCATCATCGAGACGGCAACTGACAACCGCAACCGTACCTTGCCGGAAGTCAAGACCGCGCTGACCAAAAACGGCGGCAGCATGGCCGATGCCGGCAGTGTGATGTTCCAGTTTACCCGCAAGGGTGTGATTCGCGTCAAGGCGACCGGCGAAGATGCGTTACTGACCGTACTTGATGCTGGGGCTGAAGATGCGAGCGAAGACGACGGCGAAATCGTCGTCTACACCGACATGAAAGACCTGCACACTGTGCGCAAGGCTATCGTCGATGCTGGGCTGGAAGTAGCCGACGCCGAGCTGCAATACGTACCGAATGCCGAAGTGCCAGTCGACGACGCCGAGACGGCACGCAAGCTCCTGAAAGTGCTCGACGCGCTGGATGACTGCGACGACGTGACGAATGTGCATACCAATGCCGACATCACGGTCGATGTTGAATAGTTGACAGCTCGCCCAAGAATGCTTATGCTTGCTGTATGATGCGTCTCTGGATTGCTGCTGTAGCATCAGTACTAATCGGCCTGGTTGGTACGATTGATGACGCGGGCGCGGCGTCGGGACAGGTGAGTATCCAGGCGGTGCGAGCCGGGACGGCGGCTAGTGCTTCGGAAGAATTCGTGATGCTGCGAAATATGAGCGATATGGCCGTAGATATTTCCGGATGGAAGGTGACGTACGAAAGTGCGAGTAGCAAGCCAGGAGATGTAGGTAGAACTTTGGTGGTATTTGCGACTATACTGCCGGACCATGTGCTGTTGCCGGGCGGCACGACCGAAACGCTATTTTCGAACAACCTTGCGACGACGCTCGCGGTTGATGCGAGCGCTTTGCGATTCACGCCAGGTATCAACGCAGCCGGGGGTACGGTCAGTCTACGTGACGCGAGCGGTACAATTGTCGACCAAGTTGGCTGGGGAACGGCTACACTGTTTGAGGGCGAGGCGGCACCTGCGCTAGGCACACAGGCGCTGGTGCGTCGGGGTGCCGACACTGACAATAACAAGGCCGACTTTTATTTGGCGAGTGCTGATGAGCCACTCAAACTCACCTACGGCAGTCTTACCGACGTAACGGATGTCTGTACGAATATCGAGGGCATTCAGGTAGAAGTGCCGAGCGGCCTCGTGCGGTATACTGATGGCAATTGCCGCTCGCCAGATGTCTGCAGTAACCTCGACGGCATCCAAGAAGTCGTACCGGACGGCTATGAGGAGCTGCTCGACGGCACGTGTCAGCAAATTGACCTGTGCGACAATATCGACGGCATTCAAACCGATACTTCCATGTACGAAGTGGTTGGCACGCAGTGCTTCGAGCCGTTCCAGGCAGCTGACATCCGGTTGAACGAGCTATTGCCCAACCCACCCGGCGTCGATACAGGCAACGAATTTATCGAGCTCTATAATGCGTCTGACGAGGCGGTCAGCCTGGACGACTATTACCTGAAAGTCGATACCAAGACATATGCGTTTCCGGTAGGCAGCAGTATAGCCGCAGGCGAGTACCGAGTATTTTCAGACATCGAGCTGAAGCTGGCGTTTGCCAATGCTACCGGCAAGGCAGTCGAGCTGGTCGGTCGCGATGGTGCGCGAGTGAGCTTGCTGCCTGCCTACCAGAATGCTCCCGACGACCAGTCGTGGGCAAGCATCGATGACGCCTGGCAGTATACCAATCGCCCTACGCCTGGCGCGACAAACCTAGCGAGCCTGCTCGGCAGTGGCTCTGTGTATGCCCCAACGCTCGCCGAGTGTCCGGCGGGCAAATACCGCAACCCCGAGACCAACCGCTGCAAGGCGTATGAGGAGTCGACCCTTACTCCCTGCAAGGCTGGTCAAGAACGCAATCCGGACACCAACCGCTGCCGTACCGTCGCGGCTGCTACGGCTTCGCTGACACCCTGCAAAGAAGGCCAGTATCGTAATCCACTGACCAACCGCTGCAAGTCAATATCGGCGGAGCTTGCCAGCCTTACGCCGTGCAAAGAAGGGCAGGAACGAAACCCCGAGACCAACAGATGCCGCAAAATCGCTACAGCCTCGACTCTGCAACCCTGCGCCGAAGGCCAAGAGCGCAACCCCGAGACCAATCGTTGCCGCAAAGTAGCCAGCGCTACGCCGCCCGCAGCTGCGTTTGCGGTCGAGCCGATAGCCGACACTGCCTCGACGTTTACGGCCTGGTGGGTGCTGGGCGGTGCGGTCGCGCTGGGCGCAGGCTATGCCGGCTGGGAATACCGGCGCGAGGTCGGGGCATTTGCACGGCGCATCTTCTCACGAGGCAAGGCGTGAGGATTATCGGTATCGACCCGGGCACAGGCATCCTGGGCTTTGGGGTTATCGATGCGGTGGGTGCGAAGGTTCGCCTCGTCACTGCGGGTGTTGTCCGCACGCCCGCCCATACGCCGCTGCCTGACCGGCTGGAGGAGATTTATGAAAGCCTGACGGAAATCATCAAAGAGACAAGTCCAAGTGTCATGGCCATCGAAAAGCTCTTCTTTGCCCGCAACGTCACGACGGCGATGAGTGTATCGCACGCCCGCGGCGTCGCCATGCTGACCGGCAAGCAAGCCGGCCTGGCCATCGAAGAATACACGCCGCTGCAAATCAAGCAAACTCTTACCGGCTACGGCAAAGCCGATAAAAAGCAGGTCCAGGAAATGGTCCGTCTGCAGCTCGGCCTCAAAGAGGTGCCTAAGCCGGACGACTGTGCCGACGCCCTCGCCGCCGCGATAATGTGTGCATATGTCGGCGGAGCAAAAACTTGACATATAGCCACTATATGTGGTATAATGAAGAGATAGAGTAATGCAGATACCATACTGCTTCACGGCAATTCGTAGTATACTATAGAGGTGAAACAAGTCCGAAAAGGCAAATATACCAAGCGGCTATCGCTCTGGTCGCGCACTAAGCGTGCTGTCAAAAAGCGCATGCAGTGGTTCGCGAAACTGTCGAAGCCCAAAAAGGCGATGGTTATCCTGACGCCTATTTTGGCGATTCTTATCATTATCCCCATCCTCACCTATCTCTACTACGCCAACGACATTGCTGACCAAGAGCGGCTGATGAACCGCAACAACACCGGTATCGTGCTGACCGACCGTAACGGCAAGGTGTTTTACAGCGTGGGCAAAGCCGAGCACCGCAATATGGTGCCGCTGAGTGAGATATCGGACAACCTCAAGCATGCGCTGCTCGCCAGCGAAGACAAGGACTTTTATACGCATCCAGGCTTTAGTATCGTCGGGTTTGTGCGGGCAGCAGTGACGGGGGTTGGCGGCGGCTCGACGCTGACGCAGCAGCTGGTCAAAAATACTTTGCTGAGCGACCGCTACAGCTACTTCCGCAAGTACCAAGAGCTCGCTATGGCAGTGGCGATTGAGCAGCAGTACACCAAAGACCAAATCCTTGCCATGTACCTCAACTCGATATTTTACGGCGAGAATGCGTTTGGCATTGAAGAAGCCGCCAAAGTATATTTCAACAAAAAGCCGGCCGACCTCACGCTTGCCGAAAGCGCCATGCTTATCGGGCTGCTGCCGGCACCGAGTGCCTACTCGCCGATTAGCGGCGATCCCGACAAGGCTAAGTCGCGCCAGCAAACCGTTCTCAGCCGTATGGTAGCGACCGGTTACATCACCGAAGCCGACAAGGAAGCCGCGCTCAAAGTGGAGCTAAAATACCCCAAGAGTTCGGAGAATACTTCTATCGCGCCGCACTTCGCCGAGATGGTGCTGGCCGAGCTCGATGGTAAGTACACCCGCGAGCAAGTCATGCGTTCGGGGTATCAAGTAAAGACCACGCTCGATCTTGACCTGCAAAAGAAGCTGCAGAAAAACGTCGCCGCTAACATGTCCTATATCAAGGCGAACGGCGGCTCCAACGCCGGGGCCATCGCCATCGACCCGAAGTCGGGTGCGGTGCTCGCGCTTGTGGGGAGCGCTGACTACAACAACAAGACGTGGGGTATGGTCAACATGGCGACGACTGCGCGTCAGCCCGGCTCGACCTTTAAGCCGATTTACTATTCGAAAGCATTGGCTGCGGGCGTAATTACTCCAGCCACAGTGTACCGTGACGAACCGATCAATATCGCTGGCTGGCAACCCAAGAATGCAACGCGCCTGTGGTACGGCGATACCACGGTGCGTAGCGCATTAGCTCGCTCGCTCAATATTCCGAGTGTGAAAGTCATGCAGGACTATGGCGTCGATCGGTCAGTGCAGGGTGCGCGCGACCTAGGTATCACCAGCCTTGAGGACAACAAGCAGTATGGGCTGGCGCTAGCGATCGGTTCGGCAGAGGTGCCGCTTATCCAGATGACGAATGCCTACGCTGCCTTCGCCAATGCCGGCGAGCAGTACCCGACCAGTATTATCTCTACCATCGAGGACAAGTTTGACAACAAAATTTATGAGCTCAAGCCGCAAGCCAAGCGCGCCATCAGCCAGGCGGGTGCGTATCTGATATCGAGCATATTGTCGGACAATGCGGCGCGTGCACCGATGTTTGGCAATGCGCTGACCGTGAATAACCATACTGTTGCGGTCAAGACGGGCACGACCGACGATAGCCGCGATGCTTGGACGATCGGCTATTCGCCGAGTCTGGCGATTGGCGTGTGGGTCGGCAATAACAACAATGACACCATGCTCAATGGCGGGAGCGGCATGGCCGGGCCGATTTGGCGGATGACAATGCAGGAAGCGCTCGACAGCAAGGCGGATGAAAAGTTCGCTGTACCGGAAGGCGTGGTCAAGCGGGCGACGTGTTATAGCAACCACGGTATCGCGACAAACGACATTACGATCGGTACGTATTCGGAGTACTACTTGGCCAGCGCCTTGCCGTCAAAGACGTGTACGCCCGAGAAGCCGAAGCCTATCGAAGTGTGCCGTTTGGCTGACAAACAGACCGTCAGTATCGATGAAAAGGATTTTGACAGCAAAAAGTACTCCAAGAACCTCGACGACTGCAAGACCCCAGCCACCATTAGCGTCTGCGAGCTGGCAACCGGGGAGGTGGTGACTATTCCCGAGGACAAATATGACGAAGCGCTCTATTCCAAAGATACTGCTGGATGCGCACCGCCGGCCAGCGGAGGCGACGGTACGGGCACAGGGACGGGAACCGGCTTGCCGGCGCTGCCTCGCCGACTGTAGTGGTACAATGAGAACATGATTGCACATATATATGGCACAGTGGCAGAGAAGTTTGGCGGTGCTGTTATTGTCGATGTAGCGGGCGTGGGGTATGAGGTTAATGTTGCCGCGGGTGACTACGATGCGGTAGTGCTTGACCAGCAAGTGAAATTTTATACGTATCACCACATTCGCGAGCAGAGCCAAGAGCTGTTTGGGTTCTCCAGTTTGGCAGGCAAAAAGCTCTTCGAAATGCTCATTACCGTGCAAGGCGTCGGTCCAAAGGCGGCGCTTGCTATCCTGAGCCTCGACGCCGCCGAACATGTACGCAATGCCATTGCCAACGCCGACAGCACCTACCTAGCAAAAGCCTCGGGTGTGGGCAAAAAGACAGCCGAACGCGTGGTGGTAGACCTCAGCGACAAGGTTGGCATGCCTATCGTGTACAAGAAGGAAGGCGCAGTGCAGACCGAGCTCAATACAAGCGACGAAGCACTCGAAGCGCTCATCGCCCTTGGCTATACGCTCGGCGACGCGACGAAAGCGCTTGAAGGTGTCGACTCGCAGCTGCCGACAGCGCAGCGCGTCACGGAGGCGTTAAAACAGTAGCGGGATATTGAGGCTGCGGCGACAATTTCAGCCCGCTTATGCTATGATGAAGGCATAATATCCGCGTAGAAGGAGCATTGTATGCAACCATCAGATACACCCGACAAGCCAACTGAGCCACCTGTAGGACCTGAGCAGTCCCCTCCGCCGGTGTCGCCTGACGACCCTGCTCAGCAGCCTGCCGTGCCTGCTCCCGCTTCCGCGCCTGCGCAACCAGTTCAGCCGGTCCAGGAGCCGCCAGCAGTAGCCTACCGAGACGAGCATTGGATGCAGCTACGCAGTTTTCTGATCAAGATAATGCTCGGCTGTGTTATCGCTGCTGCAGGCGTGGCTGTCGTCGCTATCCTGGCTGGGACAATGGGCGAGGTGGCCTGGCGAGCGATCGGGACGCTGATATCGGCCATGATCCACATCGCGATTCTTTTTGGCGTTATATCGATGAGCGCGCCGACGACGCCGGAGCTGGCGCGGTCGTCAAACTTTGCTATTAACTCGTCGATGGTGATTGCGATTCTCAGCTTCTTTACCTCGATATTCGGTATATGGGATGTACTGCCTGGCGATGTGGCGGGCAAATTATATGCGACATACCTGATTGCACTTGTAGCAATTTTGCACACCAAAACCCTCATGGATATCGAAACCCTCGACAGTAAGAACAAGGGACTTGTGTATGCCAATTACGCATTTATCGTACTCGTGGCCGTTATGCTCATGGTGCTGATTTATAGCGACAATGCCGGCGAGCTGCTCAACGGCTTCTTTGGGCGCGCGCTTGCGGCATCGGCGATTGTGGATGTAACGCTTAGCGTCGTGCTTGCGGTGCGAGCCAGGCTGTATATGCAGAAGTTTCCCGAACTGCAAGACCGCTACGCACCAAAGGGCGGCGGCAGTCCAACTGCCAGAGTTGTCGTGATACTACTAGTGCTGATTTTTGTCTTGCCTGCCGTTCTTCAAGCGGTAGTGAGCATGATGCTGTATCGTAGCGGAATGTAACGCTGCCTGCTTGTATTATCCCTATGAGCGAAAGTGTGGGATAATGAAATAGATATGGCCGTTGAGCGAATTATAGATACAAGTCTGCATGACGATGATAGCGATGAGCAAATCATCGAGGTGACGCTGCGTCCACAGCGGTTTGATGACTATATTGGTCAGGAGCGGCTGAAGAAAAACCTCAAGCTGGCTATCGACGCAGCCAAGAAGCGCAGCGAACCGATTGACCACGTGCTCCTATATGGGCCGCCTGGCCTGGGTAAGACAACCATGGCGAGCGTTATTGCCAATGAAATGGGCGTAGGCCTACGCGTCACCAGCGGCCCGGCGATTGAGCGAGCGGGCGACCTGGCAAGCATCCTCACGAACCTGCAGGATGGCGACATTCTGTTTATCGATGAAATTCATCGCCTGAGCCGCGCAGTCGAAGAGGTGCTGTATAGCGCTATGGAGGACTTCAAACTCGATATCGTCATTGGCAAAGGTCCAGCAGCCAGGAGTATTCGGCTTGATCTGCCGAAATTTACCGTCATCGGCGCGACCACGCGTACCGGGAGCCTGGCAGCCCCGCTGCGCGACCGATTCGGACATTTGTACCGCTTGGAGTTCTATACCTCGGAGGAAATCGCGCAGATTATTACACGCGCGGCAGGCATTCTCGAGACGAACATCCATCCGGAGTCAGCTTCGCTGCTATCGACACGTGCACGCTTGACACCGCGTATTGCCAACCGTCTGCTCAAGCGTGTGCGCGACTATGCCGACGTAAATGGCGACGGGATTATCGATACGGCCATGACAACCTCGGCCCTCGAAATGCTGGAGATCGACGAACTGGGCCTTGACCCGGCCGATCGCAACATGCTGCTGAGCATCATCGAGAACTATGGCGACAATCCGGTTGGCCTCACGACGATCGCGGCGCTGACTGGCGACGAGCAGACGACCATCGAGGATTTCTACGAGCCATACCTACTCCAAATCGGCTTTATTGAGCGCACGCCGCGCGGCCGGCGGGTCACCCCAAAAGCTCGCAAACACCTAGATATAGTGGACTGACACGACCATGGTACAATAGAGGCATGAATCCGCAGGATCCACAACAGCCAGATCGACCAGTAGCCTATGACGCCGACGGCAAGCCGCTGTATGCCGCACCGCAGTCATCGGCTCCGCCTTTTTCGCACGTGACGCGTACGCCAGAAGCGCAAGAGGGGCATAATTTCGACCCGCGAATGCGTGCCCAGTACGGCAATGAGCCCGATGTCGTGCATCATCCCCGCGCCTATACGCCGCAGATTGGCGACGTAAGCCCCGAACTTAAGGCCAAGCACGATCGCTCGGCCAAGCTATATCCGCATCTCAACCTAAGCGAAGGCGAGTTTGTCATCTTGGACATTAAGCGGCATCCTATCGGCCTCTTTATTCCAATGGCGCTGACGATCGTGTTGATTATTATGCTGGTGGCCGGGCTTGTGGCCTATCCGGCGATTGCTGCAGACCAGGTAACGGGTGAAGTGCCCGGGCTGTTTGAGGTGACAACGGCCGTGCTATGCCTTATTGTCATCATCGGGATCGGCGGCTATATCGCAGTGTGGGTGTACCTGCGCAATGCCTTTTATTTGACCAACGAAAGTGTTATTCAGGAAATCCAGATGAGTCTCTTTTCCAAGCGCGAGCAAACAGTGAGCCTGGGCAGCATCGAAGACGCTAGTTTCCGCCAAAATGGTATTTTGCAGACGCTGCTTGATTACGGAACGATTCGCCTGAGCACCGAGGGCGAAGAGACAACCTACCGGTTCCAGTACGTTGCCAATCCTAAGAAGCAAATCGCCATCCTCAACAATGCTATCGAGGCGTTCAAGAACGGCCGGCCCGTAGTCGATATAGACTAGCGGCGGCTGGATTTGGTGTAGGCGGCTTCGCGTTCGAGCATACCGGTAAGCGAGTAGTGCTTGCACTTGCCATCATGCGAGCACTCGGTAGGCTGGTAGAGGTACGTTGACTGTGCGTCGCCAAGCGCGTGGCCGTTCGGGTCGGTGAAGAGGGCTGGATCCATGGCACGTAGCGTCTTGCTGTCGATGGTTTGCGGGTAGTAGCTATTCTGAGCGTAGAACACTTCTTCGAGGTTGTAGTACATCGCATTGATCGCTGTGCGCCGTGTATTGTCGCGAGCGGCACCATCGACACTGGCCTTTTGGGTGAAGTAAATAGCCGAGCCAATGCCTAGCAGCACTAGCACAACAACCAGCTCGATAACAGTGAAGCCTCTCGCGTGTTTCATCATAAGCCAGTATACCACGATATGGTATACTATAGACAGAAGAAACGGAGGGAATCTAGCAACTATGGCGAAAAAAACTACCGATAATCCAGTCGCGGCCGATGCGACGACCAACGACGCCAAACTCAAGGCCCTCGGCCTTGCAATGGACCAAATCACCAAGCAATTCGGCGACGGCTCTATCATGAAACTCGGCGAAGCCAAGCGTGTCGATGTCGAGCTGCTGCCAAGCGGCAGTCTGAGCCTCGATATTGCACTCGGCGGTGGCTATCCAAAGGGTCGCATTATCGAAATTTACGGTCCAGAGTCGAGTGGTAAGACGACGCTCACGCTGCACGCCATCGCCGAAATCCAGCGCCAG
>CAZGGJ010000034.1:0-10424 GCA_964525315.1 uncultured Candidatus Saccharibacteria bacterium
CGAGTTTACGCACAAGTCCAAGAAGTCGGTCGTCGTCCAGCGCGAGGTGCACTACGATACCTACAGCTTCTCGGCAGCCTTGCGCTCGAGCCTGCGTCAGGACCCGGACGTCGTGCTTATCGGTGAGATGCGCGACCTCGAGACTATTTCGGCAGCTATCACTATCGCCGAGACAGGACACTTGGTGTTCGCAACCCTCCACACCAACTCGGCCGCCCAGTCGATCGACCGTATGATCGACGTCTTCCCGCCGCACCAGCAGCCGCAGATCCGTTCGCAGCTGGCGAATATCCTCCAAGCTATCTGTAGTCAGCGACTTGTTCCGGCTATTGGCGGCGGGCGCGTTGTCGCAGCTGAAGTGCTGGTTGCCAACCCAGCCGTGCGCAACATCATCCGCGAAGGCAAAAGCCACCAGCTCGATGCTGTCATCCAAACAGGTGCCGACCAGGGTATGCAGACCATGGACCGTACGCTGGTTAGCTTGGTGCAGAGCGGTACTATCACTTACGACAACGCCCGCGAATACGCAGTAGATTTGACAGAGTTTGAGCGACTCATGAGAGGGTAGGTGAGTAGTGCGTAAGTATCATTATGAAGCCAAAGACGGCGCAACCAACAAAGTAGTCAAGTCGATTGTCCAGGCCGACTCCGAGCATGCTGCCGCTAAGGTCCTTATGGAGCAGGGCTACATGCCGCTCAATATCAAGTCGGCAGACGACGAGGGAGGGCTGCTTGGCAAACTGACGAACCGCATCACGACCAAGGATAAGATCATTTTCCTGCGGCAGCTATCGACACTCATTGGTGCCGGCTTGCCATTGGCGCAGAGCCTCCGTACCGTTACCGAGCAAACCGAGAACAAGAAGCTTCAAGAAGTCATCCAGGATGTTCTCTCTGAGGTAGAGGGCGGTAACACACTCTCCAAAGCCTTTGCCAAGTACCCGAACGTGTTCGACACGATTGTCATCGCGCTCGTGACAGCCGGTGAGGCATCGGGTACGCTCGACGAAGCACTGCGCCGTGTCGCTACGCAGAAGGAGAAGGACTCGGCGATGATGGGTAAGATTAAGGGAGCGATGATATATCCAGGGATTGTCTTGGCTGTTATCGTTGGAGTCATGTTATTCATGCTGTTATCTGTGGTCCCACAAGTTCAGAAGCTTTATGATGATATGAACCAGACGTTGCCTATGTTGACCGCTATTATGATAGCAGCAGCAGACTTTATTCGTAACTTCTGGTGGCTTCTTCTCATTGTTTTGGGAATCGGCGGCTACTTCTTTAAGCAGTATTTAGCAACCGATGCAGGTATCCACGCTAAAGATACGATGAAACTGAATATACCGATGTTCGGTGGTATGTTCCGCAAGCTCTACATGGCGCGCTTCACGCGCACCGGACAGACACTCCTTGCGACCGGTGTGGCAATGCTCGATATGCTACGCATTAGCGCCGAAAGCGTCAGCAACTCCATCATTGCCGAAGAGATTAGCCGTGCTGCCGAAAAGGTCAAGGGCGGCAAAGCGCTGTCCGTTGCCCTCCAGAAGGAAGAGTACATCCTCGTCATGGTACCCCAAATGATCAAGATTGGTGAGCAGTCGGGCAAAATCGACGAGATGATGGGCAAGACAGCCCAGGTGTATGAGGATGAATTGGAGCAAGAGATCAAAGCGCTTACGACAACTATCGAGCCAATCCTCATGGTAGTGATGGCAGTCATGGCTGGCGGTATGGTCGGTGCTATCCTGTTCCCGATCTATAGCCTTGTCGGCAATATTCGCTAAAGCTCTGGACAATCAATTCTCGGCAGAGTACTATAAACGTAAGCGTTTAATAGCGCACAGTAGTATAAGTTCATAAGAAAGGTGGGATAAAGATCCTATGAACACACGTCAACAACAACAAGGTTTCACCATCATCGAGGTTGTCTTGGTGCTTGCTATTGCAGCGCTGATCTTCCTAATGGTATTCGTGGCTCTACCTGCGCTTCAGGCAAGCCAGCGCGATACAGCACGTAAGAATGATGCCAGTATTGTCGCATCAGGAGTAACAAAGTATACAAGCTCAGAGGGTAAGGCTGTGGCGGGCACTACACCTGCCGCCGACCTTCGGAAGTATATCGATAAACTCGATCAGTATGCAGTAACAGACGTCAGCATTGCTACCGGCGTCAGCGCGAATCCAACAGCTACGCAGATACTTGTATATCCACAAGCAGAGTGTGATGGTACTAGTGCAAAGGCAGCTACGACTGCGCGTAAGCTTGCTGTTCGCGTTATGCTTGACAATGGCACGACATATCACTGCGTCAACGCATCGTAATCTCTTGTAGATTACACTTCACAATAAGCTCCTCCTACGGGGAGCTTATTTTATTCAGGCGCATGTTATACTGATGAGTAATGACGTGGGAATATAGCTTCATCGCTGGCGCACTCGGACTTGTTGGCCTGATCATGGGCAGCTTTGCCGGTGCGCAGGTATGGCGTCTACGGGCGCGCCAGCTGTGTGAGGACAAGGCAGCAGGGCATAAGGTAAGTGCTACTGAGCTGAAGCGCCTCAAACCGCTCCTGGCACCGCTGCGTAGCGACCGTTCGCGCTGCCTGTCGTGCGGGCATACGCTTCATGCGATCGACCTACTGCCACTTGTCAGTTGGCTGAGTACCGGCGGGCGCTGCCGCTACTGCCACGAGCGCATTGGTGGTATGGAGCCGGCTGTGGAGCTGGGGGTCGCGACGGCGTTTATTGTCTCGTTCGTTGCTTGGCCGTACTTGTTCGACAGCACGCTGGCCGTCCTGCTCTTTATCGTCTGGTTGCTGAGTTTGGTGGTAGCAGCGGTGCTCTTTATCTATGACCTCAAGTGGTTTTTGCTTCCGGATAGGGCAAACTACCTGTATATTGGGCTGGCTGCCGTGTATAGCCTGGGGCAGTTATCACTTGCGGGCTTTAGCGTGAGTGCGCTCCTGTCGCTTGCTGGCGCACTCGTTATCCTCAGCGGGCTGTATGCGCTTCTCTATGCTTACTCCAAGGCCCGGTACGGGGAGGAGCATACCTGGGTGGGGTTTGGCGATGTCAAGCTCGGCCTTGGGCTGGCGTGCTTTAGCATGACGTGGCCGCTTGCATTCCTGGGATTATTCTTGGCCAACCTTATCGGGACACTGCTTGTACTACCAGGGCTCTTGCGGGGCAAACTGGCGCGCACCAGTCATATACCGTTCGGCCCGCTGCTGCTGCTAGGGACGTTTATCGCTGTACTATTTGGCGAGCGAATTATCAATTTCTACGTGGCGACTTTTTTGTTCTAGAGTCATAGCGCTTATGCTATAATGACGACTATGGTACGCAGTCCGTACAGTAGTGGGTTCACTATCATCGAAGTGATGCTGTTTTTGGCGATATCGGGCCTGATGATCGTCGGTATGTTTGTGGGCATCAGCGGCAGCATCAATCGCCAGCGCTATGACGATGCGGTGAGCTCTTTCCAGGACTACATACAGGGGCAGTACAATATCGTTGATAACGTACGCAATAACCGCCCCGATAGTTACATTTGCAGCGGCGGCTCTATTAGTACCGGGTCGGGGATGAACCGCGGCACCAGCGACTGCACCTTGGCAGGCCGGCTCATTACGACAACCGATGGGAGCAACTTCGTGTCTGAACCCGTCATCGCTACCGGTACGACACTTGTGACAGATAGCACTGAGGTGGCACTTCTCGATAGTTTGGGGCTGACGCGTATGCCAACTGGTGCTTCCAGGGACGACGACACGTACCGCTTAGCATGGAGTACACGCGTATATGCCGGTATTGGTACGAAGGCTACTCTAAGTACGCATACTGCCCAACTACTCATTCTGCGTATACCGACGAGCGGAGTCATCCGTACCTACTTCCGTACGTCTTCTTCTACAGCTCCGCTCAACCAACTATGGAATGCGCCACCTACTGATCAGTTGTTGCTTTGTGTTGAGCCGGACGGCCTCACGATGGCGAATGCCAACGGCGTCAAGGTACTGAAGAATGCTGTCAACACCAACAGCGTGCAGTTTATTACTGCCGGGGAGGGCGCATGCTAAAGGCGCACGAACGAGGTGACACACTCGTCGAGGTTATCGTCGCCTTCGCGGTATTTGCGCTGGTGTCTGTCGGCGCTATCGTGGTGATGAACCGTGGCATTGCTATGACTGAACGCAGCCTAGAAGTGACGCTGGTGCGCGAGCAGATTGACGCGCAGGCTGAAATACTACGCTACGCTCGAGACACGCAGTCGCCTGCCTGGACTGATATCCGTAACAATCTGGCAGCCAATCCTGGCGAGCGCTGTCCGGACACACCTCCCAGCAGAGCCTTTATCGCGAACGTAGATGGTGCGGGCACGGTCGTGCGTAAGTCGCTTGATACAGCTTCTTTCCAAAAGCCTGCGACATACAGCAAGTTTACCCTTGGAGCAGATCCGCGGGCATATGGACTATGGGTAATGCCAGTCGATGCCAGCGCCGGTAGCAGTCAAAAAGCGTATGACATGTATATCTATGCCTGTTGGTACGCACCTGGCGATAGCGAGCCGACAACACTTGGTACGATTGTGAGGTTGTATGAAACATAATACGAAAGGCTTTACCCTTATCGAGCTCAACATCGCGATTATATTTGTGGCTATATTGGCGATAGGTATCGCGATGGTAACGATAAATGTTACCAAGATCAATCAGCGCGGTGTAGCGCTCAAGACGATCAATCAGACCGGGCGTGAAGTTATGGATATCATGCGCCGCGACCTTTCGACGGCCAAGCCCAAAGAAGTTACCGTGATTGCGCCCCTTGGCGGAGTAGGAAGAATTTGCCTTGGCACAGTATCGTACGTATACAATACCGCTGCTGCGCTCCAGGGTGCAGGCACCCCGATTCGTACGGCACTGCCAGATAACCAGCTTATCGCACTTGTTCGCATGGACGACAATAACCGTTTGTGGTGCGAGCAATCAGGCGGCATATTTACCAAGACCGCTGTAGATAGTGCAGATAACGCTACCGAATTGCTCCAGATGGGCAAGAACACAGCACCGGTAGCAGTGCACAGTCTGTCGCTGACAACACTCACGAAGTCTTCCGACGAAAAACAAGGCCTCTTCGAGCTGCAGCTACAGCTCGGTACCAACGAGGCTGATACCATCCAGACTAGTGCCTGCAAACCACCGACCGATCACCAAGCCAACTTTGACAACTGTGTCGTACGTGAGTTCCGGACAATTATACGCGCAAACGAAATCGCTCAAGGGGGAGCATAATGACCATGTACAGCCAAGCTAGCCATCATATGCGCGAGCGGGGTGCAACGGCACTATTCTTAGTGTTGTTTGCCTCACTCCTGCTGTCGATTATTACTGTCAGTTTTGCAGCCATGATGATTCGCGAGCAGCAGCGCTCCACCGATGATGAACAGTCCCAGAGCGCTTATGACGCTGCGCTTTCCGGTGTCGAGGACGGCAAGCGAGTCATCGCAGCGTGCAATAGCGGCGCTGCAGGCGCTTGTGCTGCGATAGACTCTCGACAGTGCACTACCGTGAGCCAAGCAGGTATCCGTACCGCTGAGCCGAATGGGGAAGTATTGGTACAGACGGCAGTTGCCAGCGATGGGAGGCGCTACAATCAAGCCTACACCTGCGTAAAGGTTACGACTGATACTCCGGACGTCATCAAAACGATTGAACGTGATGAGTCTGCCGTCATACCCCTTAAAGGCAGTGGTGCCTTCACGCAGATAGTGCTGTCATGGCATAACGTCGAAGATGCTGCGCAGTCGCTACCAGCAGGGACGCCATCAGAGCTGCCGCCACTTGGTACGTGGCCAAGTACGCGTCCGGCACTGCTGCGCGTCCAACTCATGCAGTTTCAGGATAACACTATCACTCCAGCGAGCTTCGATTCGGGTCCTAACGCTCATACGGTGTACTTGTATCCGCAGACGTCTGTTAGTGTTCCGTCATTTGCGATGGACGCTCGGCGATCGGGCGGCCTTGAACCCGAAAGCGTATACTGTACAACTCCCGGCTTCCCGTTGACTGGCTATGCCTGCCGGGCTGTTTTGACGCTGCCGGGGAGTATTGCGAATCGTGTCGGCTATTTGCGCTTGACAAGCCTCTATAACGCTACGCACCTTAAGGCCGAGCTCCAAAATGGCGCTGGTGCACGAGTTGATTTCCGTGATGTCCAGACGGCAGTCGACTCCACTGGCCGTACAAACGACCTCTTCCGCCGAGTCGAAGCGCGTATTGAGACGGCAGACCCCTCGTTCCCGTATCCGCGGGCAACAGTCGACATTATGAATAACTTCTGCAAAACATTGGCTGTTACAGCCGATCCTAGCGACTATGACAATGGTGTAAGCGTGTGCGATCCCGCTGGGCGAGGCTAGCGAATACGCTTAGGCTTTGCGGCTGGCCGAATGGTGCTTTTCGTATACATCTTTGAGGTGTTGGTCGGTCACGTGGGTATATATCTGTGTCGTGCTGATGTCGGCATGCCCAAGCATAGCTTGCACGCTGCGAATGTCGGCACCATTCATGAGTAAATCGGTTGCATAGCTATGCCGCATCGTGTGCGGGGTGACGTGCTTGATGATTCCAGCTAGCCGCGCATACTTACTAATGAGTCGCTGGATACTGCGTGTCGACAGGCGGCGATAGTTACCGCTCGAGTCCGTAGAGTTGTTGCGGCTGTAGTTCAGGAACAGCGCCGGCAGGCTGTCGCTGCGCGTCGTTAGGTAGGTTTCGATTTGCTCGGCTGCAACAGGACTAATAAATATTGGCCGGTCCTTTTGGCCCTTGCCGCGCACCATGAACTCGCGACGCTTGGTATTGATGCTATCCCGGTTGAGGCTTACGAGCTCTGAGACGCGCAGGCCGCTTGAGAACAGCAGCTCGATAATGGCGCGGTCGCGCTGATGCACTGGTGTATCGTCTGCGGGAACGGCTGCGATAAGGCGCAGGATCTCGTCTGAGGACAGGAAGGTAACTTGCTTGCGCGCGACTTTTGGCAGCTCGATCTTTTCGGGACTAAGGCTAGGGATGTCGCGCTTCGCGAGGTATGCGAGGAAGCCCCGTAGCGCGATAAGGTGGTAGTTTTGGGTTATGATGGACAGGGATTCGCCGTTGTCATTAATATAACGATTCAACCACAGGCGGTATTTGCGTATAAGCTCGCTCGTGATAGCTTGGACCTCTATATCACCAGCATATTCGACCAAGCGCTCCAAATAGAGGTCGTAGTTTGCTGCTGTTTTGGCGGAACGCCCGCGCTCAACCTCAAGGTGCTCGACGTAGTCGCGAATCGTTTCGGCAAGGAAGTACTGCATACTCTAAGCATAGCGCATTCTTGATGTATTGGATACAAACCGACAGGACTGCTACAATAGAAAGGACTAATTATGATAAGGAGCAGTATGACCAACAAAGTCGAAAAAACCCTCGTGCTATTCAAGCCTGACACCGTCCAGCGCGGCCTCGTCGGTGAAATCCTCACGCGCTTCGAGCGCGTCGGCCTCAAAATAGTAGGCACCAAGATGATCTTTCCTGACAAGGATCACTACTATCGCCACTACGAAGACATTGGCCAAATGGTCACGCGCCGCGGCGAAAGAGCCTTCAACGTCACGCTCGAAATGATGCAGACCGGTCCGGTTATTGCCATGGTATTCGAAGGTGTTGAAGCAGTAGGCCTGGTACGCAAGCTGGTAGGCGGTACCGAGCCAAAGTCGGCACTACCGGGGACGATACGCGGCGACTACAGTCATATGAGCTTTGAGTACGCTGACAACGAGCTCAAGGGTATCCCAAACCTTATCCACGCCTCAGGCGACCCAGATGAAGCGGTGAAGGAAATCGACCACTGGTTTAGCGACAGCGAGCTATATGACTATTCGGTTCTCAACGAGAAATTTACCCGCTAGCTGCGGATTCTCCTATAAAATAACTCCCGTCGAAGGGAGTTATTTTATGGTACCCCGGGCAGGAGTCGAACCTGCAACCTTATCCTTAGGACGGATCTGCTCTATCCAGTTGAGCTACCGAGGCAAGCCACCTCAGTATTGTAGCACTTTCTGGTACAATGGAGCTATGGAACAGCCAGAATTCGAGGGTCAGCGCGAGGGCGAAAAGCTTCTTTTTGTGTTTCGCCGGCATATCATTGCGATGCGTAAAGGCTTTTACTTGCTGTTGATTCCGTTTGCGGTGAGTTCAATTCCACCGCTTATCTGGCAGACGAACCTATCGCTGTTTTTATTACCACTATTTGGCTTTGGTATAGGACTCATTTTGTTCGCGTACCACTTCATGATGTGGTACTTCACCATCTATATTGTCAGCGATCAGCGTATTCGACAGGTGACACAGCGGGGGTTTTTCGGCAAAGACGTTGTGGAGCTCAGGCTGTCAAAGATTCAGAATATCAGCTATACTATACCTGGATTTAGCGGCGAGGTGTTCAAATTTGGCACGATTGTCATTCAGACATACGTCGGGGATTTGGTGATTCGCATGGTCGAACACCCCGACGAAATCTATAACAAGCTGCAAGACGCAGCCGCAGACGCGCAAACCAAGGAAGGGCGGGAACCACATGAAGAAATTGCTTAGCAAGGTCAAGCTGAAAAAGACCGACCCGGCACCACTGCCGAATAAGATTACCAACGATACTATCGCCGAACACCGCGAGAAAATCCTCGCTGGCGGCCGGCGCTATAAGTATCCGTTTCAATATGCCAAACACAAGTTGATCATCAATGCCAGTCTGATTGCTGTCGCTACGGTTATACTATTCGCGGTCGTTACATGGCAGCAGCTGTATATGGCTCAGACGACCAATACGTTCTTTTACCGGGTGACAAAGCTGCTTCCGCTGCCAATTGCCAAGGTGGGCGATACAACAGCACTCTATAGCGATTATTTGCTCAACTATCGCTCGCCAGAACACTTCCTGAAGAACTACTGGGATACCAGCCAGGATTCCGAACAGGGCCGAGCCCAGCTTGAGTACGCCAAGCGCCAAGCGCTGGATACGGCGATTGCTGATGCCTATGCTCGCAAGCTGGCTGCTGAAAAATCGATTTCCATCTCTGATAGCGAAGTCGATGCCGAGGTTACGCATATTCGCAGTGCCGGCAATGGCCAGCTAACGGTCGAAGCCTATGACGCTTCGGCGCAGAAGTTTCTCGGCATGTCGCCCAGCGATACCCGCGATATTTTGCGCGCAGGGCTTCTCAGGAGCAAAGTGGCATTTGCTATTGATGACAAAGCAACAACATTAAAGAATAAAGCAACCGAACTTCTCCCTCAGTATAAAAACGACCTCGACAAACTGGCAGCTGAGTTAAATAAACAACAGGCCAACAGCGTAAGCGTCGGCTCCTCAGGACTCATGAATATCACTGACCGTTTCGATGGCGTGTCGGCTACTGAAGTTGCCAAGCTACCCGAGGGAACTATGAGCGGCCCGCTCGAAAGCGTCACTGGAGACGGTTATTACTTCGTGCGCGTCGACGAGAAAACTGACGCTCAAATAAACTTTGCATTCATCCGTATCCCACTCACAGTTTTCAAGCAGCAACTGGCTGAGCTGCGTACACAGGGCAAAATCGCTGAGTATATCAAAATAGATAGCGAGGCTGGCCAGCAGCCAAGCCAGGAGGGTCAATAGCAATGACATTCGTCCTACCCGAACTACCGTATGACTATGCCGCACTAGGCAAGTACATTAGTGCCGATATTATGAAGCTGCATCACGACAAGCATCACCAGGCGTATGTCGATAAACTCAACAAGGCCGTCGATCAAGCACCGGCTCTCGCGGAGCGGTCCGTCGAAAGCCTGCTGAGTGACCTCGATTTGCTGCCGCTAGAGGTGCGTCAGGAGATTCGCAACCATGGTGGTGGTCATTATAACCACAGTTTATTCTGGCAGTGGATGAGCCCGAAGGGCGGCGGCGAACCAGCGGGAGAGCTGGCCCAAGCCATCGAAAAGAAGCATGGTTCTTTTCAACAGTTTGTAGACGAATTTACATCAAAATCGCTTGCCGTGTTTGGGAGCGGCTGGTGTTGGCTACTGCCCGATATGGAGATAATTACAACAGCCAATCAAGATACGCCCATTATGGAAGGCAAAGGCGCGCCGCTTCTGGGACTCGATGTGTGGGAGCATGCCTACTATCTCGACTATAAGAACAAGCGTGATGACTATGTCAAGGCCTGGTGGAATGTGGTGGATTGGGAGTTTGTAGAGGAGCGGTTCAGCTAGGTTCCACCACGCCCGACCGGATATCGCTTCGCTCTTCCGCTTGTTCATCTTCTTGAAAGTAAACTTTCAGAAGATTTCACTGCGCGTCACCGAACCAGACCGCTGGAGCGGTCCGGTTCGGTATCTGGTCTG
>CAZGGJ010000035.1:0-10386 GCA_964525315.1 uncultured Candidatus Saccharibacteria bacterium
GCCGCGCCGAGCTGGTCATTACCGATCCGCATAACCGCAAAGTACTCGACCGTCTTGTTGATGCGCTGCTTGAGAAAGAAACCCTCGACGAGTCCGAAGTGCACGACATCCTCAAAGACACCGTATTACCCAAGGAAGCTATGCTTCACGCCGCATAGGAGTATCGATGGGACGAGTCCGTAGTGTCGTTTCCAGGGTGAACCGCCGCCTCAGCGTCCAGCTGGCGGCGGTGCTGCTCGCTGGGTCAACGCTACTAGCGAGCTTTCTTGGTATTTACCGCGATCGCCTCATCAACGGCACCTACTACAATACCTACAAGGTAGGGGTCGATGCCTACACCTACGCTTTCTCGGTACCAGACTTTATGTTCGTTATCCTGGTATCAGGTGCGCTGAGCGTCACATTTATCCCGGTATTCAATCAACGTATGGCTACCGGCAACAAGAAGTCTGCCTGGGAACTGAGCACCAGCTTGATTAACTTCATGGCGCTCATTACGCTGGTAGTAAGTATCCTTATCATGATTTTTGCTGAGCCGCTGGTGACGCATATCATCGCGCCCGGACTCAACGAAACCGGCACCGGCCTGGCGATTAGCATGATGCGCGTGATCGCCATCAACCCGTTCCTCTTCGCGATTGCGACGGTACTTGCCAGTATTCAGCAGGCAGTGGGGCGATTTATGTTTTATGCGATGGCGCCAGCGATTTACAATATCGGCATTATTATCGGGGCGCTGTTCTTTACCGATGGAATTACGCTGTTTGGCGTGCAGCTGTTCGAGGGCGGCATTATGGGTGTGGCGCTCGGCGTGGTCTTGGGGTCGATACTTCAGCTGATTATTAGCGCTATTGGGCTGATTGGGCTTGGGTTTGACTATCGGTTCAAGATTTATTGGCGCAACAAGGGCTTTCGTAAGGTGCTGCGGCTGTTGCCGGCTCGGTCGGTCGACCAAGGCATGGACTACATCGTTGGTATGGTAGAGCTGCGCCTCGCATCATCGATGGAGTCGGGTGTAGCGCGTGCCCTGCAGCAGGCGCTGTCGCTGCATATGATGCCGGTCAATCTGATCGGCGTGGCGATCTCGACCGCCGCGTTCCCCAGTATGACCGAAAAGATCAATACCGGCGACACCCAAGGCTTCCGCAATGAGCTGCAGAAGATCTTGCGTATCATCGTGTGGCTGGCGCTGCCGGTAGCGGTGATAACGTTCTTTGCCCGCGGCTACGTAGTGAGCTTTATCAATAACGCCGGCGACCCGCTTATGGCGAGTCTGCTCGGCGGGCTGGTAGTGGCTATCCTATTCCGCTCGGTGTACCATATTGCGGCGCGTAGCTTTTATGCGCGGCAGGACACCAAGACACCGCTCTATGTATCGATTTTTTCGATCGCGCTAAATATTGGCCTTGCCGTGTGGCTGACGTCGATACTCGACTACAACATGAAGCCGCTAGGGCTTGTATATGCGCAGTCGATTGTTGCGGTAGCAGAGGTGATTGTCCTGTTTATCATTATGCAGCGGCGAATTATTGGTGGTATCATCGACAAGGTGTTTATTCATGCCATAGCGCGAATGGCGAGTGCAACTGGCTTTATGGCGATCGTTACCTACCTCATGGTGCGTCTGCTGCAGTTGCAAGAGACCGACCTCAACCTAGCGTCTACGCTGCCGAAATTTATGCTCATTGTCGCGGTTAGCGCGACGGTGTATGTGTGGGTGTGCCACCTTATGAAGCTGGATGAGTCTGTGCCGGTGATTGAGCGCGCGAAGAAGATTTTGTTCTCGAGAAGGTTGCGATGAGTATGCCGTCGATACGCAACTTCTGTATCATTGCCCACATCGACCATGGCAAGAGTACCCTGGCTGACCGCATGATGGAGCTGACCGGTACAGTCCAGAAGCGCGATATGAAGAGCCAGCTGCTCGACAGTATGGACCTAGAGCGCGAAAAGGGAATTACGATTAAACTGGCACCTGTAAGGATGCAATATTCACCACGCACTAATCGCGAAGCACGAGGCGAAAGCCGAGCTTTAGGGGGAGGAAGTCATATCACGAATTCACTTCGGGATGTGACTGGAGGGGTGAGCCCCTCCTATCAATTAAACCTGATAGACACCCCAGGGCATGTCGACTTCAGTTACGAAGTCTCGCGCAGCCTCCAGGCCTGCGAAGGCGCGGTGCTGGTGGTTGATGCCAGCCAAGGTATTCAGGCGCAGACGCTGGCGAATGTCTACTTGGCTATCGAGTCCGGCCTCGAAATCATCCCGGTGCTCAACAAAGTGGATTTGCCCGCCGCCGACGTACCGCGCGTCAGCAAGGAAGTCATCAACCTCCTCGGCTGCAAAGAGGAAGAAATCATCAAAATCAGCGCCAAAACAGGCGAGAACGTCGACCAAGTCCTCGAGACGATCGTCGAGCGCATCCCACCTCCAACGTCGCCATTAGAACAGCAACTTACTTCATCTGTTAAGGGATTATCCTTTAACAGGGATGATAAGCTGCAGGTTCCGCTGAGGGCATTGATTTTTGATTCATATTATGACGATTACCGCGGCGTCATCCTCTATGTGCGTGTGGTGGATGGCGTCCTGACCAAAAGTGACCATATTCGCATGATAGCCACAAAAGCCAACGGCATTGCGCTTGAAGTCGGCCACCTCAGTCCCACCATGACGCCCGACCCCGAACTCGCCACCGGCGAAATCGGCTACATCGTCACCAACCTCAAGACTACTCGCGACGCTCGGGTGGGCGATACGGTGACGCTCGCGAAGTATTTTAGGAAGGAAGGGAGTTAGGGTGTATACGATTGATGTTACGATTGGCAATTCACCTATTCATGGCAAGGGCGTGTTTACTCCTCAGCCTATCAAAAAAGGTATGATTGTCTGGAAATACGATCCGAAGTACGACCTGGCGCTTACTCCCGCGCAATATGAGAAGCTTGATGCGGAAGAACGCGAGCGCTTCGCTCATTCCGCATATTTATCTCCATGGACGGGCCTGTGGATCTGCCCGCCAAAGGACGACCCATCGAACTACACCAACCATAGTCCTGAAAATAACCTGACAGTAAAGTTCGACGAAGCCGTTTCTCCTGAGCCTTATTTCGTGACGAATCGGGATATTATTGCAGGAGAGGAGCTTACAAATAATTACTACGAATTTGACCTGTTAACACAGCAGGAAAAGCCTGAGTGGGCAAGAGCCGGGCAAAGATAATGAGGCTTTTTCTTGCATCACAAGATTTTGGCAATCATGCCGATAGGCTGAGCGCGATGGTTGGGGAGAACCGAAAGGCGTTGGTAGTAACGAACGCGCGCGACTATAGCGAAGACAAGGGTCTTGATGCGCAGCGAGACTTATTTGCGCGCCACAATCTTGACTTCCGGGAGCTCGACCTAAGGAGCTATTTTGGAAAAAGTGAAGAGTTACGATCGTTTATCGATACGTATAAGCCGGGATTGATTGTCCTGTTGGGCGGTAATACATTTTTGCTCCGACGAGCGCTCTCGCAGAGCGGGCTAGACGAGCTATTGCGGCACGACATTGCAGCTGACAGATATGTACTTGCGGGGCATAGTGCAGGCAGTATCGTGGTAGGGCCGAGCCTTGAGGGTTTTGAGCGAATGGACAAGGAAAAACTTGTCCTGCCTGGGTATCAGGAAGAGGTGATATGGAGCGGGCTGGGCCTAACGGATACGCGCGTGATTCCGCATGCCGATTCACCAACGTATGAAACAGCGATTGTTGAGCTTCGACAGACAATGTTCGATGAAAATGGGTGGAAATATGTAACACTTAACGACAGCGATGTGTTCGTAGTTGACGGCGATAAGGAGGAAGTATTGTGATGAAATTTACAGGTAAAGCAGTGCTCATTACTAGCGCGAACGTCATCATAAATTATAGCAATACAAGCGATGACGCGAGTTTTGTGAACGGTGCGGTGTTAGTGGCAGATGGCGGGAGATGCTAAGTAATGTATAACGGCAAACCCGTCGAACCGCTGCCTGGCTACAAAGACATCAAGCCCTTTGTCTACGCCGGCTTCTTCCCTGTGTCCAACGAGGACTACAACGACCTCAAGGAAGCTATCGAGAAGCTCAGCCTGAGCGACTCGGCCCTGCAGTTCGAGCCGGAGAATTCGCCGGTCCTGGGATTCGGCGTGCGCATCGGGTTCCTGGGGCTGCTCCATATGGACATCATCCGCGAGCGGCTGGAGCGCGAGTACGACCTCGACCTAGTGGTGACGAATCCGAGTACCGACTATCAGGTAACCACTACGACCGCCGAAGAGCTGGATATCAAGAGTGCCAGCGAGCTACCCGATGTTACGAAGGTGAAGGAAATCCGCGAGCCATGGATTAACGGTGAAATCGTGGTACCGAGCGACTACATCGGCGCGGTCATTCAGCTGATTGTGGCCAAGCGCGGCCGGCAGAAGAATCTGAGCTATATCGACGAACGCGCGCTCATCAGCTTCGAAGCGCCGCTGGCAAATCTCCTGACCGACTTTTACGACCAGCTCAAGAGCGTGACTAGCGGCTACGGCAGCTTCAACTACGAGCTAGCCGGCTACCACGCTGAAGACCTGGTGCGCGTGGACTTCTACGTGTCGGGCGAAATGGTCGATGCGCTGAGCGTCATGGCGCACCGCAGCGAATCGCAAGCCCTCGGGCGAGAGGTGGTCAAGAAGCTCAAGGACGTCATCCCGCGCCAAAGCTTCCAGGTCAGCCTGCAGGCAGCCATCGGCGGCAAATTCATCGCCCGCGAAGACATCTCGGCCTACCGCAAAGACGTCACCGGCTACCTCTACGGCGGCGACGTCTCCCGCAAAAAGAAACTCCTCGCCAAGCAAGCTAGGGGTAAAAAGCGCATGAAACGCTTTGGCAAAGTCGATATTCCGTCAGAAGCTTTTACTGTAATGTTAAAAAGGGACTAAAAAGATATGCAAGATATTGATATACACAAAGTTGCCGGACTCATCATAGAAAACAGGCGCGTCCTCGCGTCGCGTAGCCACGGCAAAGATGTTTTCGTCCAGCCGGGCGGTAAAATCGAGGGCACGGAGTCACCAATAGAGTGCCTCCAGCGCGAGCTTCGTGAGGAGCAGGGCATTGAAGTCGGCGCAGCAGACCTCGAGTTCATGGGCACGTACTTCGCCATCGCTGCCGGTCACGAAGCCGAGCAGCTCAAGCTCAGAGCCGACGTCTATATCGTTACCAAATACACTGGCGAGCTGACGCCACAGGCCGAAATCGCCGAAAACAAATGGATAAACTCTCACGACCTTGGTACGCTCAATCTCGGCTCGATATTTCACCACGACATCATCCCCGAACTGCAGCGTCGGGGTTACATCGACTAACTACTGTAGAAGGAGTGACGCTATTGTCGCTTTGCTCGTTCGAGCAGGGCCTGGAGTATCATATTAGTAACCTCCTCTTTGGGGGGATTGCCGTCTACTTCAATGAGGAGGTCTCGTTCGCGGTAATAGTCGATGACGGGCATCGTCTTGGTGTGAAATTCAGAATAGCGGGTGGCAAGAACTTCCTCGGTATCATCGGTACGCCTCTCGCGGTCGCCCTCATCAAGCGATTTCAGGAAACGCTCATGTGATGTGGCCTCACTCAGCGATAGGTAGATAACCGCCTTTATAGGATGTCCGGCAGCTTCAGCTGCTCCCACGACCCCAGGTTCTTCGCCGTGCCAGCGGCCTACTGAGCTGAGAATGAGCGGCCTCCCGGCAAATTCGTCACGCGAAAGATAAGGGGTAACGATAGAGATATAGTCATCAATCGGGGCTAATTTGCCGGCATCAATCAGCTCACGGACATGCGGTGGTATGACAGAGTTGCGTAATATGTCACCGCCACCCATGATGGATGCATTGAAAATCTCTGCCAAGCGGCCGCCATGCGTATCCTTGCCGCTAAAGGGTAGCCCGAATATATTGATAGCGCCTGTACCGAGCCAGGCCTTGATGGTTGCGATATCAGTCTGTTGCATACATAAATTATAAAGGCTGCGCGGGTGTGTGGCAAGTGTTGGCACTCCCTTGACCAGAGTGCCAAACTGTGCTACAATATAGATATGACTGAACGTCAAGTAAAACTACTTGTTGCCATCATCGAGCAGTATGCTGAAATTGCTGCGCCAGTGGGGAGCGTCACGCTGGCCAAGCTCTTTGGCGTCTCGAGTGCGACGATTCGCAGCGAGATGGCCCGCCTCGAGGAGCTGGGCTATATTACGCAGCCGCACACCAGTGCCGGGCGCATCCCGACCGACAAGGGCTATCGCCATTATGTCAATCTTCTGACCGAAGGCGGTCATCCAGCGCAGTCCGACCGAAGTGCCCGCGCACTCGAGGCCAGGGTAGCGAGCGCTGGCGACCGCGCCGACCGCGTGATTCGCAGCGCTGTCGATAGCCTGGTGGAGCTGACGCACAACCTGGGTCTGGCGACCATCGGCGATGAGCTGTACCTGGCTGGCATGGGCAATCTCTTTAGTCAGCCGGAGTTCTTGCAGGGTACCAACGCTCGCAGCGTGGCCCGCCTGCTCGATAATCTCGAGCCGTGGCTGCGCGAAGCCGCGCCGACCGAGCCGCTCAACGTCTACATTGGCTCCGAAAACCCCATTGGCAAATCCAGCGGTGCGACGCTCATCATTAGCCGCTTCCGCTCGCCCTACAGCGACAGCAGCTACATCGGCGTGCTCGGCCCGACGCGTCAGAGCTACGGCCGCGTGATGCACCTTGTCCAACAGACCGGCCAGATGCTTGAGGAGGTGCTTTAGCATGGCTGAGTGGCTGGGACGCCAAATGGCCGGTTGGCCAGGCTGGTTGCTATTCATTGCCATAATCGTCCTCACCGTACTATGGTTCTTCTACTTCGTATCCTTCGAGGGTGGGGCCGATATCCCATGGCAACGACGACGTAATCTAAAACAACGAGAAAAGGAACTACACCATGCCAAAAAGTAAGAAACAAACCGAACTCGAACAGCAACTTGGCGAGCTGATGCTCGACCTGCAGCGCACGCGCGCCGACTTCGAAAACTACCGTAAGCGCGTCGAAGCCGAGAAGCAAGCGGCACGTGAGGCCGGCCAATCCGCTGCCGTGCTCAAGCTCCTGCCGGTCATTGACAACATTGAGCGGGCCATCACGCATGTGCCAGCCGAACTAGCTGCCAACCCATGGGCTGCCGGCGTCGCCAAGCTCGTCAAGAACCTCGACAAGACGCTCGAAGGTCTCAATCTCGTCCGTATCGATGCGAAACCAGGCACGGTATTCAACCCCGAGCTGCACGAAGCCATCCAGTTCGACGAAGATGCCGAGGGCGAGCAGGAAATCATTGCCGAAGAGCTCCAAGCCGGCTACTTGCTAGCTGGCCGCCCTATCCGCCATGCTATGGTGCGGGTGACGCGGAAGTAGCCTAGTTACCGTATATTTTGACTGGATACTGAGTCGAGTTCAGCATGAGGTGAGGGAGGGCAACAATCTCTATCATGACACCAAAACTGCCGCATATGCGGCAGTTTTGGTGTTCATTTGTGGCTCTGGACTTACTTTTTGTCCTTGTTCTTGCGTCCTGCGCGCTTGACCAGCAGGATGACGCCCGCAACCACCAGTGCGATAGCCAGTGCTACCGGGATGATGATATCGTAGCCGGTATCTGCCAGGCCGCCGTTGGAATTGCCATTGTTGCCGGTATTTGTGCCGGTCTGTGTCTGGCCGTTGTAGGTAGTCGAGTTGTAGGTACCGCTTCCGTATGGAGTGCCAAAGATTTTATAGGTATATTGCATGGTGATCTCTCCGTTTATGTTGCTTGCATTATTAGCATGAACAGCTTATAGTGGTAGTGTATAGCAAACCTAACAATATAGCAAGTGAGGGAAAGAAACACATGGGAGCTACACAATTCGCAAACTTTCTGGGACTCGGTCCTATGGAGTTGCTCATTATCCTGGCAATAGTATTGCTACTGTTCGGCGGTAGTAAACTTCCAGCATTGTCGCGCAGTATTGGTACGTCAATCAAGGAATTGCGAAAGGGTATAAGCGATGGCGTGGAAAAAGACCAAAAGCCAGAGCAGCAGACCAAGTAAGCAGCCTAGGACGCAAACTCCAACTTCACAAACGTTTATGCAGCACATCACGGAGCTGCGTAAACGTTTGTTTAGGACAGTGCTAGTAGGACTGGGTATTGGTGCGGTCGCATTTACGTATAGCGACCCCGTACTTAAGGTCGTCATGGCACCCTTGGGCCATGAAAAACTGATTTATCTGACACCTGGCGGAGGGTTCTCCTTTATCTTCTCGGCGGTACTGTATGTAACGCTGATATGCCTATTGCCATTTATTCTGTATCAGGTGTATGCCTTCCTGCGCCCGGCGATGCCTAAGCGTGCGCAGCATTTGTCGATCAAGGTAGTGCTGTCGGCAGTCTTACTGATGGCGGCCGGTGTAACGTTTGGGTATTTTGTAGCTATTCCGAACGGCCTGCAGTTCCTCATGACATTTGCGAGCGACTATGTGGCACCGTCACTGACAGCTGAATCGTACCTGACGTTTGTGCTGGGGTATGCGCTGGGTATTGGCGTGCTATTTGAGCTGCCGCTTGTGCTGATGATTTGGCACTGGATTAGTCCGCTCACGACAAAGAAGTTGCTCAACTCAGAGCGCTATGTGATACTCGCAGCGTTTATTCTTGCGGCAATCATCTCGCCAACTCCTGATGCGGTAAATCAGGCAATGATTGCTGTGCCTATTATCATTATCTATCAGATTGGCGTGATAAGCGTATGGCTATCGATTCGTCGCAAGAACAAGCACGCCAAGAAGGCTGCCGCACCGGCCGCCAAACCGCCTTCCGGGCCATCTGTGCCCCCGCCATCACTCTTGCTTGATGCCTCCTTGGATCAGCCTATTCCTGCTGCCCCCGTGCCTACGCCTGTTTTGCGCCCGGCGAGAACGATGTCTATCGACGGGTTTCGCGTACAGCACGGTGCGAGCAAGCGAACCCCTGCCACGCAATCCATACAACGCCCTGCTATGCCGGCGGTATCGCACCAATTTGCCGCTCGGCCAACCGCTGCCAAGCCGCCTGTTGATAGGGGGCGGGTAGTGGTGCCGCGGCGAAGTACCGGACTTATTAGTGATTTTGGTCCAATTCGGCCTTCAGCTATTGACATTGCTCATTGAACCGCTTATACTCCTCTTATAGAAGAAAACCACCAACAATATAAAAAAGGTATATACGAGTATGAAAAACGAATTCAACACTCTACTGCAAAAAGAAATGGATCGCAAGTCGTTCCTCAAGCACGTTGGCGTGGGTTTTGCTGTCATTACCGGCGCGGCAACTCTCCTTAAGACGCTGAACAGCTTTGGCGGCAGCGCAGCAGGTACTGCGTTTGGCGGCAGCCAAGCAGCGGCGAACGATGCCACTGCAGGCTACGGCTACGGTGCGACAACGTATGGCGACCCGAAGCCAGTTGCCATGCAGCAGACAGCTAAGCTGACCTATTCATAGGAACGCAAACGATTTTATAAAAACCGCATTAGCACTCTTGACACGAGAGTGCTAATTTGCATATACTAGAGATAGCTTTTGGCACTGTCCTGCGAGGAGTGCCAAAATGTTCCACGAAACAGCTAATACTCTAAGAAAAGGAGCCCCCATGAGTACAATCATCGGTATCGACCTCGGTACAACCAACTCAGCATTCGCCTACATGGTCGCTGGCAAGCCAGAAGTTATCGCCAACGCCGAAGGCAACCGCACCACGCCAAGCGTTGTGGCTATCAATAAAAAAGGCGAGCGCCTGGTCGGTCAAGTTGCCCAGCGCCAGCGCGTGACCAACGCCAAGAATACGATTTATGGCGTCAAGCGCCTCATCGGCCGCAAGTTCAGCGACAAGGAAGTCCAGAAGGACCTCGACATTATGCCGTACGAGATAGTCAAGAAGGGTACTGGCGTCGCAGTCAAGATGGATGGCAAGGACTACACCCCTGAAGAAGTCAGCGCCATGATTCTCAGCAAGATTAAGGCCGACGCCGAAGCCTTCCTCGGCACCAAGGTCACTGAAGCGGTCATCACCGTACCGGCCTACTTTGACGACAGCCAGCGCCAGGCGACCAAGGACGCCGGCAAAATCGCTGGCCTCGAAGTCAAGCGCATCATCAATGAGCCGACCGCAGCTGCCCTGGCCTATGGCCTCGAGAGCAAGAAGGACGAAAAGATTGTCGTCTTCGACCTCGGTGGCGGTACCTTCGACGTGTCGGTGCTCGAGCTGGGCGACGGCGTGTTCGAGGTGCTCTCGACCAACGGCGATACGCACCTCGGCGGTGAGGACTTCGACACCCGCATCGTCAACCA
>CAZGGJ010000036.1:0-10353 GCA_964525315.1 uncultured Candidatus Saccharibacteria bacterium
TAAACGCAATAGTTTTTATACTACAAAAAGTGCTCATGTAAATATTGACAAAATGCATAAGCTATGATAAGATGAAAGAGTACACATATCATATGTGAGGTAATAAGCGAGGGTTCCACTGATCTCGACAGAGGTTGGCAGGGACTCTTTTGTAATGAGGAGGCCACTATGGCAGGTACCAAAGAAGGCGGCAGGAAAGCTGCAGCAAAGAATCTAGCAAAAGATCCAAACTTCTACGCGAAGATTGGTGCCAAGGGCGGTAAGAACGGTCGTACAGGCGGTTTCGCTGCCAACCCAGCGCTGGCTCGTATTGCCGGTGCCAAGGGCGGACGCATTTCGCGCCGCGGCAAGAAGGCTGCTGACACTACAGCCAAAGCCGCATAAGTAGTCCTATACGGCGCACCAACAACCAAATGCCCCTTAGTTACTAAGGGGCATTTGTGTTAGGCGAGTGTTTGTCTGCGCAGTCTGCAGGAGCGAGCCTCATTGACCGCCCACCGCGTATGGCAGGAGAGGCATTCGTAGGTGAGTGCCGCAATCTGAACGCCGTTTGCTTGGCAATGAGGACAAAGACTGCGTGCATGGAGCCAGTCTCGATACGTATCCATGTGATCCTCAATGGTGTCGTCTGCAATCGATACGCCATACCGAGGGGCAAGTTCCTGGGCGGCAGTCCAGGCTTCGCGCTCCATGGCAATCAGCTTGATGTCCCGGCTATAGTCGGCATGACCTCTGACGGCGTGCCCAAGCTCGTGGAGTAGCTCTGCGGGTGTCGTATCTGGTGCATATGAAATAGTACGCGTTGCATGCGACCAGTGTGTTGATGTACCTTGATGAAAGGCAATGTCCGGATATGCGCCACTGAGCTTAGCGATGAGCGAGTTGGTCGAGGGCATGGTAGTAGCATCCATAGATGACGATTTCTTCGGGCGTGTCTGCCTGGATGATGCGGGTGTTTGACATGTGTTTGGCGATAGCCTGGTCAAGGATTTCTTGGAGGAAGTGAGCATATTTGGCAAAGTGTACGCCCATACTGCCGCCAATAACGACAGTCTGAGGTTCTAGGAGAGGGATAAGCACCAGCAGACCTTTGGCTACTCGCTGCGCATAGTCGCGCCACTTTTCAGGATCGTCAATGTCGCTGCCATACTGGCCGTAGCGTTCGTAGAAGTTTTTGCCACTGGCAATGCTCTCCCAGCGGATGGGCTCGTTGTCTTGCTCTATGCGGATAGAACCTCCTTCGAAGCGCGTCAAGGCAGGAAGGAGTTTTCTCTCAAAGGTTAGGCCGGTGCCGACCCCTGTACTGAGCGTTACATATAGACAAAGCTGCGCGTTTTCTACCTGATGCGCCGCTCCTACGCCACCCAAGTCGGCGTCGTTGCCAAGGAATATGGCGGTGTCTGGGAACTGCTGTTTGAGTTCGGCTACGACATCGAAATCGTGCCAGCCAATGTTGGGCGAGCGCAGCAAAATACCATTCAGGATTGGGCCGGGCATAGCGATGGCAATTGCCTGAATACTACTGGCGTCAACCTTGTCTCTGATAGTATCTACGACGACCTGGATAAACTCGTTCTTATCGCGAGGGGTCGGAAACTTATCGATAAATGTTTTGGTGCCGGCCTCGTCGAAGCTCTCTATCAGCGTCTTGGTGCCGCCTGTATCAATCGCTATAATCATACGACTAGTGTACCACGGCAACCGGCTTATGTTGGTGGGAGTTGTCACATTTGAGGAAATACGGTATAGTAGATATTGAAACAGGAGCAAAGGAGAGGATCTAAGAGATGGCGCAGAACACACAACGCGGTTCGATCATCAGTTTTGTCGTGGTGGGTGTAATTTTGACTGCATTGGTCGTAGGGGGAATTTACCTTGCAAAGCACTATTTGCCGTCGGATGCACCGGCACAAGTAGCGCAAACAGACACCGATAAAGACGGCGATACAAATGACAACGGCACTGCTGACAACAAAGATGCCGAGACTCCGTCGGACGATAGCAAAAATACCGACGCCAACACGACCGACGACAAAGCCGCGGCCGAACGTGAAGCCGAAGCTGCGCGCCAGCGTGAAGCCCAGCAAAAGGCTGAGCAAGACGCCGCAGCTGCCCAAGCCGAAGATGACGAAGCCGGTAGCGAGGACACTGCCGCTGACGAATCAGCCGAGACAGGTGTCTTGCCGCAGACCGGGCCTGCCGAGACTGCTATGACTGGCGTCGCTCTGGCTGCGATTACAGGTTCGATAGTGGCCTACCGCCGCTCGTGCCAAGGCGTCTAATACTTTTGACTTCTTGCTTCTCTTGAGGTATACTAAATGGTTAGTCGAGGTGTTCCTGCGCTTTGCTCTATAGCGAACCAGGCCGCCGCACACCAATAGCAACGTAATAGAGAGGTCTATATAGACTTATGGCAAAAGCCACTGTAACTATGGATGACTTGCTCGCGGGCGCTGACAGCGTCAAGCAGCTTGTCGCCGGAGAAGTAATTAACGGAACTGTTCTGACAGTTCGCAAGCACGAAGTACTTATTGATTTGGGCCCGCAAGGCATCGGACTGGTGCCACGCCGCGAAGTTGGATTTTCACGTCAGCTCAAGGAAGGCGACGAAGTCACTGCCAGCATTATCGACACTGAGCTCGACAACGGCTACAGCCTGCTGAGCCTTCGCAAAGCTGCCAAGGACAAGGGCTGGGAAGACGCCAGCGCCAAGATGGCTGCCGAAGAAATCATCGAAGTCGAACCCTACGACGCCAACCGCGGCGGCCTCCTCATCGAATACGAAGGTGTCCGCGGCTTCCTGCCGGTATCGCAGCTGTCTGCTGAGCACTACCCACGTGTCGGCAGCGCTGACAAGGACGAAATCCTCCAGCGTCTCAACGCCCTCGTGGGCAAGACGCTCAAGGTGCGTATCCTTGACTGCGACCGCAAGGCAAATAAGCTTATCTTTAGCGAGAAGGAAGCTGTCAAGGATGGCCTGGCTGAGCGCTTCGCTAACCTCAAGATCGGCGATACTGTCACTGGTGTGGTGACTGGTGTGGTCGACTTTGGCGCATTCGTCAATGTCGAAGGCATTGAAGGCCTGATTCACATCTCAGAGATCAGCTGGGAGCGCGTCTCGAGCCCGAGCGACTACGTCAAGGTTGGGCAGAATGTCGAAGCCAAGATTATCAGCATCGACAAGGACCGCCTCAGCCTGAGCATGAAGCAACTCACCCAAGACCCATGGCTCGACGAAATCGAGAAGTTTGCTAAGGGCGACAAGGTAGAGGGCACTGTCACGCGCATTACGCCGTTTGGCGCATTTGTCCAGATTAGCCCAGCTGTCGAAGCACTGGTGCACGTCTCTGAGCTCGGCACTGGCGAAGGCGTTGACCCTGAAAAGATCTTTACCCTCAATGAGCGCAAAGAGTTTATCGTGCTCGATATCGATAAAGACAGCCGCAAGATTTCACTCGGTCTTGCTGACAAAAAGAAGAAGTAATGCGTAACTAAACGCCGCTCGTCACTTCCTGGCGAGCAGAAAGGAAGTGACCATAGTGGCTGACAGCACGCAAAAAGTCCTGACGATTGCCGGTTCGATCACCGTTGGCGAACTGGCCGAGAAACTAAACCTATCCGTCACCAAGCTTGTTGGCGAGCTGTTCAAGAACGGCATTGTCGCAACAATCAATCAACGAATCGACTTCGAGACGGCCCAAATCATCGTCGAAGAGCTTGGCCTCGACGTTGTGCTCGAGCGCCGCGAGGCAGCCGAAGCTTCGGCACCTCCGCGCGAGCGTGCCGTCACCGAGAACGCGACCGAGCGTCCGCCTATCGTCGCTGTTATGGGCCATGTCGACCACGGCAAGACGACGCTACTCGATGCGCTGCTGGATACCCAGGTTGTCGAAGGTGAAGCCGGCGGCATTACGCAGCACATCAGCGCCTACCAGACTGTCCGCAATGGCCGCGAAATTACATTGCTCGATACGCCAGGCCACGAGGCCTTCGCAGCACTGCGCCAGCACGGTGCGGCACTGACCGATGTGGTGATTATCGTGGTAGCAGCAGACGACGGCGTCAAGCCGCAGACGATCGAAGCAATCCGCTTTGCCAAGAGTGCCAACGCCAAGATCGTCGTCGCTATCAACAAAATAGACAAAGACACCGCCAATCCCGACATGGTCAAAGCCCAGCTCGCCAGCGAGCACGGCCTCAACCCCGAGGAGTGGGGCGGCGATACCATCATGGTACCGATCAGCGCCAAGCGCGGCGACAACCTCGATACACTGCTCGATATGGTGCTCCTGACGGCTGATGTAGAAGAGCTAAAGGCCGACTCAGGTGTGCCGGCCGATGGCCTCGTCATTGAGTCGCACATGGAGACCGGACGCGGCTCGGTCGTGGGCCTCCTCGTCGAACAAGGCACGCTCAAGCAGGGCGATTTCCTGGTTGCTGGCGTGACGTACGGCAAGATCCGCACGTTGCTCAACTACAAGGGTAATGTCATCAAGTCTGCCGGGCCATCAACACCCGTCACTGTGACAGGGTTCAAGCAGCTACCGCAGTTTGGCGACCAGTTCGAGATAGTCAAGAACGAGAAGGCAGCTCGCGCCCTTGTCGAACGCCACCGTGCCGAGCAAGCTGCCGCTGCCGCCAGTACCAACGTGACCGGTGCCGACCTGCTCAAGATGATGAGCCAGGAGCACGACGCAGCTGACTTCAATGTCATTATCAAGGCCGACGTGCAGGGCTCGCTTACCTCTGTGGTCGATAGTCTCAAGCTTATCGAAACCGGCGGCGACGTGACGCTGCGCATTATTAGCACCGGCGTGGGTAATATTTCCGAAAACGACATCCGTCTGGCGATTGGCGGCACCAATACAGTCATTTATGGATTCAACGTTCAGCTGCCGCCAGCCGTCAAGCGCCTCGCGCAGCGCGACCGCGTGGAAGTACGCATCTATGATGTGATCTACGAGCTGCTCGACAATGCTCGCGAGACCATGAGCAGCTTGCTCGCACCAGAGGTCGTCGAGACCGAAATCGGCAGTCTGACCATCAAGGGCGTCTTCCGTACCCTGAAAGAGCAGGTAATCTGCGGCGGTGAAGTCACGAGCGGCAAAGTAACTGCCGGTCTGCTTGCACGCGTCAAGCGCGGTGATGAGCAGCTTGCCGAAGCCGAAGTCGAGCATGTCCAGCGCCAGCAAGTCGAAGCCAAAGAGGTATTCGAAGGCGAAATGTGCGGCCTTAGTCTCAAGACCGCCAAGAAGCTGTTGGTCGAAGAAGGCGATACCCTCGAATTCTTTACTCGCGAACTCGTCCAGCGCTCATTGTAAGCTGGTAGTGATTGCACAAATAGTCAATGCATGGTCATATGTATTGACTTTTTTGCTTGTTTGTGCTACTATGGAAGCATAAGTAAGACAAATAACAACACCAACTAACGCTTAGCAGTAAAGGAATCCACCACATGAGCGAATTTAATCCTAAACGATATGCATCAATGCCTAAGTCAAACGAACGCAGCCTCGAGGAGCAGCAGCAACTCACTCAAGAAGCCGAAGCACAGATTGAGTGGCCCGAGAACTATCCGCAAGGCTCTAAAAAAGAGTTTAAGGCAGCTATGAAAGCCCGCAAAGCTGATGAGTTTGGGCGAGATGTCGATTTTGTATTTAACCTTACTCAGGAGGAAATGCATGATGATCGCCTGCAGGCAGCCGCCGAAGCTGAGCGTCGCGCAGGCATAGAGGCCGATATCGCTGAGGATGTTCAACTACGCCGCATGCGCCTTATCGCACGAGACATCGCGACGCTTCGCACCGAAGATGACTCTAACGAGGCCGCATACGCTATCAAGGACAAAGAAGACAACCTCATGCGACTTCTTGATGAATATACGGGCAGCGAGCAGACGGCAGCCGTAAGCGCTGATCGTAAGCTTGAAATCGCCGATTATATCGTGGAAGCCACAGTAGCTGAGCCGGCAGAAGCCCCGGAGGCCGCTGCTGTCGAGGAGCCTATGCATGAAGATGAAGGCGAGGAGGACGCTGACGGCCCCGAAGTAGAAGAAGCCGACGACGACACCGATGACTCGGAACCTCCTGTCGAGCCTGGCCAGCCCGCCGAAGAAGGGGCTTCTCACAACCCGGAGGCTGACGCCGACCCGGCTGCACCAGCCGAGCCTGGTAACGAAGAAGCGTCTGCGCCAACACAAACTGCTGCAGAAAGGGTTGAGGCTGAGCGAGAGCGTCTGCGAAAAGATATTAAGGCTGCAATGGAAGAGGCGATCGCAAGCATAGAAGCAGTCGCTGGAGACTTTAGAGATAGTGAAGGTCGTCTCACGGCTTCTTTCCCAGCAATTGAAGCAGCGATAGGTGCTGCAGGTGTTACGGCTAAAAACGAGTTTAATCGCAAGAGTACTGAGAGTAGTTGGGGTTCGTCTGCCGATGGTGTAGACAGGGATCGACGGGAAGCCCTTGATGCAATTAATCGTAAAATCGACGATATCTTTAATGAATACAAGAAGCTCGCTCAGGGCGACCATATTGAAGGCGCTCCGGCAGAGCCAGCGGCCCCGCCCGCTCCTGTTGGAGAGGTCGGAGCAGCGCCAGGGCCAGAGGGCCAGTCTCCCCAGGGTGGTATTGGTGTTTTGGAGGACGTATTCGACAACCAAAATGGAGGTAGCGGTACTCACTCTGAGCCTCCTGTAACCTCTTCTCCTGTCGGAAGCCCGGAGCAAGATGCTTATGGTCTAACAAAGAAACAACAGAAACGGCTTGAAGAGCTCGAGGCAATGCAAAGACAGTTCAACGTTAATACTATTAGAAGCTACATGCGCCAGCCAGGCTTCAATGAAGATCTTGAAAAGTATGGCAAATTACTGGCGAAGGCGAAGAAGCATATGGACGATGACCAAAAGCGGATATATCAGGCTAATTACGATGCCGTGATAGATCGTATTGGTGATTTGCAAAAGCCATTAGCACAAAGGCTGGGCAGGGCTATACTTAACGCGGTCGTTCCTGCTACGACGCAGGAGAAGTGGGTTGCGAAGTGGTACGCTGGCGCTATAACTGACTCGTCGAAGCTGGAAAGAAGCCTAGCTGACCGTATAAATAGTGTATTTGACAGTCTCGATGGGTCGGGCCAGCGATCTGATGTAGCGACCACGGACGACGAGACGCGCAAACAGTAGTGATATACAAAATGCCCCTATAGGGGCATTTTGATGCCTCGCGAGAGGTGGTATAATGAAGGATAAGATTACTGTATAAGGGGGAATATGTTTCAACTTGACGATCAATTTTTGCAGGATGTAGGGCTCGGCGGATTGCCGGACGAGCAGAAGAAAGCGTTTTTAGACTATTTTCGCGAGCAGCTAGAATTGCGGGTTGGTACGCTACTGTCCGAGGGCATGAGCGACGCGCAGCTGGCCGAGTTCGAAAGCTTCATCGACCGCGACGAGGAAAAGGTCAATGCCTGGATTGCTGCGAATGTCCCTGACTACCAAAGCGACCAGATTTGGCAGCAGCTTTCTGGCAGCGCGCCTGATACGATTCCTGAGGTCGTGGTCAAGGCCGAATACGCCAGCCTGAAGTGGCTTGGCATCAACCGGCCGGACTACCGAGACGTCGTAACCAAGGTTATGAACGAGCTCAAGCAAGAAACCATCGCTAACCGCGACGCGATCCTTGGCGCCACCGCACCAACCGGTGCACAGGGTGATTATACGCCGGCGGCGTAGCAACGAGGCGATAGCCGAGCTTTAGGGGGAGGAAATCCTACTGCGAATTTACTTCGGAGTAGGATTGGAGGGGTGAGCCCCTCCTATACCTTATACCCAGCCAGAAATGCCTGCACAGGCATTTCTTTTTTGCCGGCAGGCTTGAGGCGGTGGATTTCCAGCCATTCTTCGCCTGTACCAACGAATAGCCGGGCTTTCTCGGCTATCACCGCACCGGGTGTGGCCGCGTCGTCCCGCTGAGTAGCAGATGCGCTTGTAATAATGACTTCCATGCCTGCAAGCGTCGTGCGTGATCCTGGCCACGGTGTGTAGGCGCGGATTTGCCGCTCGATGACTACTGCAGGCTGCTGCCAATCGATGACGCCATCGGCCTTTTTGATGATGGAGCAGTAGGTGGCGCGCTCGTTGTCTTGCGGTGTAGGTCGCAGCGTCCCGTCGAGGATAGCTGGCAGCACCCGGATAAGTTCGTCCATGCCGAGCGTTCCCAGGCTGTCGTACAGCTCCGGTGCTGTTTCGGTGCCCTTCAAGGGGTATTCTACCTGGCTATACACCGGCCCTTCGTCCATCCCGGCCGAAAGCTGCATGATGCTGACACCGGTTACGGCATCGCCCCGCAGGATAGCCGTCTCGATAGGCGACGGGCCGCGGTATACCGGCAGCAGCGATGGGTGGAGGTTGATGATACCAGGGGTAAATAGGTCAATGATCGACTGAGGGATGATTTTGCCGTAGCTCACGAGCACACCGGCAGGGCGGTCAAGGCTTGCGATACCCTCGGCAATGTCTGCCAGCTTGGTTGGTTGCCACACGGGGATGCGGCGCTGCTCGGCATATACTTTGACTTTCGGGGGAGTCAGCTTGTGGCCGCGGCCTTGCGGGCTGTCGGGCTTGGTGACGACAGCGGCGATAGAGAAGCCACTGTCGACGAGGGTTGTGAGGCTGTAGAGACTAAGGTCTTCCGTGCCAAAGAAGACGATGTTAGTCTTCGTCGGCCCAGAGGTCATGATTGTCCTTGATGTGAGTATCGTAGTCGAGCGGCTGCAGCTCGCCGTCGTCGTCCAGGCGGAAGAAGGCGTCCTTTTGTCCCTTGATGTGGTCGACAAAGACGATGCCGTTGGTGTGGTCTATTTCATGCTGGATAACGCGCGCTAGGAAACCTTCAGCCTTGAGGCGGATTTCGTTGCCATCCAGATCGAGGGCCTTGAGGCGGATTTTGCTGGCGCGTTTGATGCGTCCGTAGCAGTTTTTGACACTGAGGCAGCCTTCGAAGTCCTCGACTTGCTCGCCTTCCATTTTGACGATTTCGGGGTTGATGAGCGGGGTAAACTCGCGTGACTCTTTGTCTTCGAAGCTGCTGCGAATAATAACGACTCGCTCGAGGCGGTCGATTTGCACGGCGGCAAGCGCGGCGCTAATTTCGTGCGGCCGGCTGTCTTCCCAGTCGAGGCTGGCGCTGGTCATATCGTCGACAAGCTTGCGGGTATCGTCGGTGATGACATGTACTTTTGTAGACTTCTGCCGCAGATGCGGGTGCGGCAGCGTGATGATATCTTCTTTCTTCATTAGTAAATATTGTACCACGAGAAAGGACTTTACAGTAGTGACAGCGGGTCGAGCTCGTACTGCCAGTTTTTGGCAGGGAGGTGCTCGAGGACGCGAAGTAACTCTTGACGGGACGCGGCCTTCACAACCAGCTGCCAGCGATAGCTGTCGCGCACTCGTTCGTAGAAGGCTGGCGTAGGGCCGAGGACCTCGATGGTCAGGCCTGACTGCTTGAGCGCGGTAGCGAGGAGCTTGCTGTTTTTGACTGCCGCGGCCTCGGTCTTGTAGATGCAGACGAGTTTAAGCAGGAAGCAGAAGGGCGGATAATGCACGGCCTGGCGCAGGGCGAGCGTTGACTGGAAAAACGCCGCATAGTCTTGCTTGAGCGCGTCGCGGATAACCGGATGGGTAGGATGGTATGTCTGGACGACCACATCTGTCGGGTGGGTTGAACGGCCGACACGGCCGATAACCTGAGCGAGCAACTGGAATGTGCGTTCGGGCGAAGAGTAGTCGGGGAGGCTTAGCCCGGCATCCGCTTGGATGACGCCGACAGTCCTGAGGTGGGGGAGGTCAAGTCCTTTGGCAATCACCTGCGTACCGATGATGATATCGATACCACCGTCGTAGAGTTCTTGGTAGCGGCGATTGACCGTAGCTTCGGTGGTTGTGTCGCCATCAAATCGAGCTATGGACGCGTTAGGGAAAAGCTTGCGCACTTCGGACTCGATGAGCTTGGTGCCGATCCCTTTGTGGATGATGTCGGTCTGGTGGCATTCGGGGCAGACGGTAGGTACCTTATGGGTCGCGCCGCAGATGTGACAGATGAGGTGGTGCGCATCGGCGTGCAGTGTGAGCGGCACGAAGCAGCGGCCGCAGCCGGCGTACCAACCGCAGTTGGTGCACAGCGTCGTACTGGCGCTGCCGCGGCGATTGTGAAAGAGCAGTGTCTGATGCCCGGCCTCAAGGCTGGTTCGGATGCGGCGGAGCAACTCATCGGACAAAAAATAGTGTTCAGAGAAATTGTGGCGTTTGGTCATGTCAACCGTAGTGATGGTCGGCGTAACTGCTTCGGCGACTGC
>CAZGGJ010000037.1:0-9381 GCA_964525315.1 uncultured Candidatus Saccharibacteria bacterium
TGTCCTCGAGGTATTCAACAAGGAAGAGGGCATCGACCTCAAGAGCGACAAGGCTGCCATGCAGCGCCTCAAGGACGAAGCCGAAAAGGCCAAGAAGGAACTCTCAACTACCAGCCAGTACGAAATCAACCTGCCATTCATCACAGCTGATGCCGACGGTCCGAAGCACTTCGAGTACACGCTGACGCGTGCCAAGCTCGAGGAACTGGTCGCCGACCTCATCGACCGTCTGTCCGGCCCAGTCGAAAAGGCTCTCAAGGACGCCAAGCTGGCCGCCAAGGACATTGAAGAAGTTGTCCTGGTCGGTGGTATGACCCGCATGCCAGCTGTCGTCGAGAAGGTCAAGAGCATCTTTGGCAAAGACCCAATGCAAGGCGTCAACCCCGACGAAGTCGTCGCCATCGGCGCGGCAGTCCAGGGCGGCGTACTCTCGGGTGATGTCAAGGACGTGCTACTGCTCGACGTGACACCACTGACCCTCGGTATCGAGACAGCTGGCGGCGTACGTACGGCCATGATTGACCGCAACACGACTGTGCCAACCAGCAAGAGCCAGGTATTTAGTACCTATGCCGACAATCAGCCACAGGTCGAAATCCACGTGCTCCAGGGTGAGCGCGAAATGGCTGCTGACAACAAGTCGCTCGGTACCTTCCTGCTCGATGGTATCGCACCGGCGCCGCGCGGCGTGCCGCAGATTGAGGTGACCTTCAATATCGACGCCAACGGCATCCTCAACGTCAGCGCCAAAGACAAGGGCACTGGCAAAGAGCAGTCGATTACCATTCAGGATTCTGGCAACATGAGCAAGGAAGACATCGAGAAGGCGCAGCAAGAAGCCGAAGCGCACGCCGACGAGGACAAGCAGAAGCGCGAATCTGTCGACGCCCGCAACCAGCTGGACTCGGCCATCTACCAGGCCAAGAAAATGCCGGATGAGTACAAGGACAAGATTTCGGACGAGGACAAGAAAGCCATCGAAGAGGCCGTTGCCGAAGCCGAAAAGCACACCAAGTCTGAGGACAAAGACGAGCTTGAAGCAGCTGCCAAGGCCCTGACCGACGCCATCATGCCTATCGGTGCCAAGCTGTATCAGGCTGCTGCCGAAGAGGACAAGGCCAGCGAGTCAAGCGACGAATCTGGCAGCAAGGACGACAAAAAGTCCAAGCAGAAGTCCGACGACGAGCCAGTCGAAGGCGAAGTCGTTGACGACAAGGAAAAAGGCAAAAAGTAGGTCTTGCAGCTAGCTATCTCAAAAAGCATAAAACAATCGGCTTACTGCCGATTGTTTTATGTGGTAAATGGTTGCGATTCGTAGGAAGTTGCTTCCTCTATCTCGCTTGGCTCGGGAGCAGGAGGTATGCTATCAGAAGTGCCTGCAGCACCAAGCTCTTTGCGTAGCCGCTGTATAGAAGTGGGGCAATGATCAAGACCTTTCCAATAAACGTTTGCTAGTTCATCAAGTTGTTCTTGTGGACCGAGTGCTCGTGGCATAGTAGTTCCTTTCTGGCATTATAAAAAAATAACCCCTATCAAGGGGACATCTCTTCAGCTGCGGGCGCTAATAGTTTCATACCCTTATCGTACCACAGCAGCCGGTAGTGTCAACTGTTGCCGCCATTTACGTAGTCACATTGCAACGCGCTTGTGCTACACTAGTGGTATGGATATAGGGCAACAACTGGCCAAGCTCATCGAGGGCGAGGTCAAGACTGACGATGAGACACGCGAATTTTACAGCCACGACGCGAGCTTGTTTGAGCTGCGACCAGAGGTAGTGGCATTTCCCAAGCACGGCAAAGATATACAGCACATCGTGCGGTTCGTCCGCGACAACAAGAAAACACACCCCCACCTCAGCGTCACTGCCCGCTCGCGCGGTACGGATATGTCGGGCGCGGCGATCAACGATTCGATCATCCTCGACACCAGCAAGCATATGACCCGCGTCTGGAACGTCACTAAGTCGTCGGCCTGGACCGAGCCAGGCGTCATGTACAAAGATTTCGAGGTCGAGACCCTCAAAGAAGGTGCCTACATGCCAAGCTATCCGGCCAGCCGCGACCTGGCGGGTATGGGCGGCATCGTCAACAACAACTCTGGCGGCGAGAAGTCGCTGCGTTTCGGCAAGACAGCCAATTATGTCCAGGAACTCAAGGTGGTGCTCGCTGACGGCAACGAATATATTGTGAAGCCGCTCAATAAGCAGCAGTTGGTGCGCAAAATGTCGCAGGGCGACTACGAGGGCAAGCTATATAAGCAAACGTTTGAGCTCCTTGAAAAGCACTACGATACCATCCAGGCGGCGAAGCCCAAGGTCAGCAAAGATTCCACCGGCTATCACCTGTGGGACGTCTGGAACCGCGAGACCGGCATCTTCGACCTGACCAAGCTATTCGTCGGTGCGCAGGGCACACTCGGACTGATGACCGAGGCCAAGCTGGGGCTCGTGCCGCAGGAGAGATACAACGGTCTGCTGGTATTATTTCTCCGAGATACAAAGAAGCTGGGCCAACTTATCAATACCGTGCTTAAGTACCAGCCGAGCGCGTTTGAGTCGTTTGATGATGCGACGCTGTTGCTCAGTATCAAATTTATGCCGTACTTCCTGAAGATGCTCGGACCGGCTAAGTTCATCAAGCTGCTCTTTAGCCTGATTCCGGATGCTTTCCAGCTGCTGCGCGGCGTCCCTAAAATGACGGTGATGATTCAGTTCGAGGGCGACAGCGAAGAGGTGGTGCGCGGCAAAATCACGACGCTCCACGCCGAGCTGCGCAAATTACGTGCGCGCTATGAGATAAATGGCTTCGAAGAGACGCCAACCGCTGGCCGGTCGGAAAAGTTCTGGATTATGCGCCGGCACAGCTTCAATCTGCTACGCAGCAAGGTCAAGGACAAGCACACTGCGCCGTTCATCGACGACTTCATTGTACCCCCCGAGCATTTGCCGAAATTCCTGCCTCAGCTTCGCAAGCTTATCAAGAAGTACAAGCTGTTCGCTACTATCCAGGGCCATGTCGGCGACGGCAACTTCCACGTCATCCCGCTCATGAAGATTGAGGACCCGAAAGAACGCGCGAAACTAGAGCCATGCATGAAGGAAGTCAACAACCTCGTACTGAAGTATGGCGGCTCAGTCTCGGGCGAGCACAATGACGGCATGGTGCGCGGCCCGTGGCTGGAGGCGCAGTACGGCAAGGAAGTGGTCGACATTTTCCGCCAGGTCAAGCGGCTCTACGACCCGGACAATATATTCAACCCGCACAAGAAAACTGACGCGACGTGGGACTTCAGTTTCAACCATATACGCAAGAGTTTTTAAGGAGGAGGACATATGGGACTATTTGACAATTTTCTAAACGACGCCCTGCAAAAGCTCGACAACGGGCTCAGTACTGTCGAGAATGTCATCGCAAACGGTGTCGATACGGTCGATAGGGTATCGGCCAACCTCGAGCAAGGTGCGCATAAGGTCATCGATGGTGCAGACAAGGCAGTCCAATCGGCCAGCGGCATCGCCAGTTCTGGCACTGCTGCCAATAGCGGTAGCGACGACAATACCGCAAACGATGATGCCGATAAGCCTTAGCACTCTTGACTAGCGAGTGCTAATTCACTACAATAAATACAATGAGTAGCAAGCGTGATTACTATGAAGTGCTCGGCGTCAACAAAGACGCCTCTGCTGATGAAATCAAAAAAGCCTTTCGCAAGCAGGCCGTCCAGCACCACCCGGACAAGGAAGGTGGCGACGAAACCAAGTTCAAGGAAATCAACGAAGCCTACGAGGTCCTCAAGGACGCGCAGAAGCGTCAGCGCTACGACCAGTTCGGCCATGCCGGTGTGGGCGGTGCATCAGGGGGCGGAGCAGGCGGCAATCCGTTCGAAGGCTTCGGCGGGTTTGGCGGGCAGAACGTCAACTTCGACTTCGGCGATGGCGGCCTGGGCGATATCTTCGGCCAGTTCTTTGGCGGAGGCTTCGGTGGCCCCAGCAGTCAGGGTCCGCGCCGCGGTCGTGATGTCGAGACGAGTGTCACGCTGAACTTCGAAGAGGCTGTTTTCGGCGTTGAAAAAGAGTTACACCTCAATATCGACACCGAGTGCGAGCACTGCCATGGCACGACTGCCGAGCCGGGCTATAGCCTAAAGACCTGCGACACTTGCAAGGGTGCCGGCCAGCAAATTCGCGTGGTCAACACGATGTTTGGCGGCATTCAACAGGCGGTGACCTGTGAGATGTGTCATGGCACCGGGAAGGTACCGGAAAAGGTCTGTACCGTCTGCCACGGCCGCGGTACCGAACGCCGCGAGCAAAAGCTCAAGGTGAAAATCCCGGAAGGCATCGACGACGGGGCGACCATTCGCCTGCGTGAGCGCGGCGAGGCCATTGGCGACGGTGCCCGCGGCGACCTGTACGTCCATATTCGGGTCAAAGCCCACAAGAAGTTTACCCGCGAAGGCGATCTGATTATTAGCGAAGAGCACATCGGCATGGTCGAAGCAGCGCTTGGCACCGAGATGGACGTCGAGACAGTCGACGGCAACGTCACCATGAAAATCCCGGCCGGCACCCAAAGCGGCACCGACTTCAAACTCTCCGGCCACGGCGTCCCGCACCTGCGCAGCAACACTAGAGGCGCCCACATCGTGCAAATCATTGTCGATACACCGACCAAGCTCAGCAAGAAGCAGCGCGAGCTCCTCGAGCAGTTCGACGGCGCTAAGAAGCGCGGACTGTTTAGCTAGCCTTAGACCACCTTTATAAATTAAGGGTAAGCATATTGACTTTTATGCGGTTTTTTGCTATAATGTAGTTATATGGTAAAAAACGGCAATCATGAATCTCCAGAAACGACTACCTCTGTTGACCATACGGTTGACCGGGAACTTTTTGATACCTATCATACGGCAACTCAGGGTCTAAGAGAATTTTACACCTACTTGACTATTCCGGCTGAGCGTAAGGAAGCCATTACTTCTGCGTGGCATCGTGGTGAATCTCCTGACCTGCAACTTAACCTTTCGAATGGTGAACTAGAAGAACTGGTCCGAGCTCGTGATTTGCTTAAGGACATGCTTGCGTCTCTTCCGACGGGCGATAATGAAGTGGTTGCAGAGCTGTATCGCTGGAAGATCGCTGAAGTCTTGGCGCAAGTTGGCATGGTACTTGCTTCAAATGAGGGCGATGCAGAGGAGTTTCGGATCCTTAACTACGCCATTTATGGTGCGCCGAATGTAGATACGTATAGGGCTGCGCTAGATTGGGTATGTCATGATGCAGAGACTATCGTAGCGGACCCTAGTGCCTCGCCTGAGGCTGGTGAAGCAGCAAAAAAATTGCTTGACAGGCTGAGCTATCGGGAGAATGGGAAAGAGGCCGAGCGCGGATACCGCGAACTGCTTGTTCCTGACAGTGAAGTGTTCAATGAGGTCCGCAGGGATCATTTTCAGGACATGGGATTTTATGCAGCACTTTTGAGTGGCGTTGAGGTGCCGCAGGGCGTGATTACTGAAAGAGTAGGCGATCCGATTATTCAGTATATCCTGCAGCATAACTTGGGAGATAGGTATACGCACGTCAAACGTGGCAGTGGCGCTTGGGGAGTTTCTCATCAAGAGGAAAAACTGCGCGGACCGGAACAGTACGCTATGGATTGGCGTCGATTCATCGGTCTGCCGGTTGGTCATGAAGGCGGCACGCATATTCTTGAGCGCATCAACGCTGAGAAGGGTCCGCTACTGCTCGGATCTGTTGGGCTGGAGCGATTTGAGAGAGGGGCCGAGGGTCGGGCAGTAGTGCGCGAGCAAGTGCCGTACGACACCTTTGATGAGTTCGGCGAGACTATCCGTTGGCGTGACATTTTGCGACGATATATCGCGATTGCCTATGCTGAGGGTGTTGATGGCGTGCCCCCTCGCGAGTCGGCGAGCGTGTATGAGTTCGTGCATGCGATCGACCGTATGTATGCATTGGCTGAGAATGAAGACTCCGAGAGGGCCATGAAGCTAGCGCAAAATCGAACAGATACATTGCTCTTGCGTGTACTGAAAGGTACTAACGGTACGGGCGCGTATCTGAAAGATGAGGTATACCTTGACGGAAACATCAATTCTTGGGCAGTCGCCGCACAAAAAGGTGCTGGTGCTATAACGGCTGGTGATGTGGCAAAACACGATATCAATAATGACCGACATACGCGAGGATTGACTGCGGTAGGGGTGATACGATGACACAAACGCAAAGTATTTTAGAACTACTTTCAGTCACTGTCATACCGACCGAGCTTCGCTTTCAGTATTCTGTAAGGGGTGTTCGATTTTGCCGTTCACTTTCTTTTCCTGAGGATATCGACTTAACACAGTGGGAAGATGACACTACCTTTAAACGGCTGGTTCGTTACTGTGCCCTTGCCGACAGTGTCTATATGTACAATTTTGATTATTTCGATAGGTTTGTCGTTCCATTTGCTGTGACGCAGGATGAAAAAGATTTCTTTGAAAAAGCTTACTATCATGGATTGGCAGAGTTCCGCTACACAAACGATATTGAGCTTACTCGCTCTGTGGTAATAGATGGACCTATAGAGCAACTTGAGGAGAAAGTGACGTCTACGCCTACTGACAATACGGCATTTGTGCTTAATGGCGGCGGTAAAGATGGCGCTGTCGCAATGGAGATTGTTCGGGCGATAGGACTTGACGTGACGTGGTTGAGCGTAGGCAGCGCCGAGAGCCGCGATGGTATTGTGGCGGCTTCGGGGGTGCAGGATAGTTTTATGCTGCGCCGCGGCAAAGACGAATCGACGGAACTCGAGCGAATATACGAGGGGCATAAGCCAATGAGTTTGTATGTCGCTATGGCAGCTGCTCTTTCGGCGTATATTAATCGGCGACAATACGTCATTTCCGCTAATGAGTATTCTGCAAGCTTTCCGAATTTAACGGTTGATGGCATAGCGATCAATCACCAGTACTCAAAATCATTTGAATTTGAAATAAACCTCTGTCGTTTATTCGAAGCACATGGGATTCCGGTGCGATATTTTAGTATCGTACGTCCGCTCTATGAGATACAAATTATGAAGATATTTAGTCGTTATGACAAATACCACGATGTTTTTATTAGCTGTAACAACGGCATCCATCACGGCGAATGGTGCCTAGCGTGTGCAAAGTGTGCGTTCGTCGTAGGATCGATGTATTATTTTGCATCCGACAAGGCCGCCAAGAAATGGGGCCCAGTCGAGCGGCTATATGCGCAGCATCCAAGACTTGTTGATGAAACAATTGAGCTGGTAAACCCGCAGCAAAAGCCTTTCGAGTGTGTAGGAGTTACAGAAGAGAATCGTTTACTTGTCGACGTCGTGCTGTCGCAGCTCGTACTGATGGAGAATCAGACTGCAAGATATAAGGACTACATCAAGATGCCTGTGCCATCGATTGATATAGCCAAGCCGATGCCGACAAATGATTTTCCGGAAGAGCTCGCGGCCGATATTTCACGTACAATAGAGGAGATGCTATGAGAAAAATATTACTCGTTTCAACCAAGATAGACAGCCCAAGCTATTCGGACCGTCCGAAAGTTATGTCGATACTGAAGGACTACATGTCGGATATTGACGCCGATATTGATATAGCGCTACTGGAGGATATGACATATAGCATCATCGACAACGTGCCTCGCATCGTAACGGACCAAGGGGTTGATGTTGTGGAATACGATCTAGTATATATTAAAAATTGGCGTGCTGTGGAGACCTCGGCTACTGCACTTACGATCTACCTCGAAAGCTCTCAGCGCAAAGTAATATGTAGTGAGCTGAAGCATTTCCGCGCCACAGATAAAATCGCGGAGGCCTTTTTGCTTGCGGCCAATAAGGTGCCTTATCCGGATACATTGTTCACCATTCAGTCTAACAAGTTGCCTATAGCCATGAAGGAAAGCGAAGTTTTTAAATACCCGCTTGTTGTGAAAGCTGTCAACGGGTCGGCTGGCGAAGACAACTATCTTGCTCGTACTTCCGAAGAGTTTGAATCTATTCTTGCCGAAAACCCGACTTTACAGTTTATGGTGCAAAATATGATAGAAAACGACGGCGACCATCGCATCCTCGTGCTGGGATATGAGCCAAAGCTGTCATTCAAGCGAAGCCGTGTTGACGACTCTACACACCTGAATAATACGTCGCAAGGTGCGAGCGCTATTCTTACAAATCTCAACGAATACGGCCAGGAAATCCTCGACGACTGCGTGAAGGCGAGTCGGCTTGTGCGCCGAGAGATAGCCGGAGTAGATGTCCTTATCGATAGTCGTAATGGTCGGCATGTAGTGCTCGAAGTAAATGCAAGTCCGCAGCTATCGACAGGAGCGTTTTTGGAGGAGAAGCGGACGATCGTCAATGAATTTTTCAAAAAGGAGCTAGAGGATGCTTGAGGACAAAAAACTCATTGGTCGCGCAGAGCGTGTTCGCTTTCCTGAGTTAGGTGAAGCGAAAGTGCATGCGCGAATCGACAGCGGTGCGCGTACGTCAGCTATCTGGGGCGACGCAGCTGTAAATGCTCAGGGCGAACTCGAGGTTACTTTCTTTGGTGATCCGGCAGTACGGCATACGTTTACCCACTTTGGGCGCTTGGCGATTGCAACCTCTACGGGCCATGTGGATAAACGCTACACTATTCAACTACTTGTTGTTTTGAAAGGGAAGAAAATTCGTGCAACGTTTACAATCGCTAATCGTAAAATGCAGGTATATCCGGTGCTCATTGGACGCAATGTCCTGCGGGGCAAGTTCGTTGTTGATGTAAAATTGGGGAAGACCCTGAAGAAACTTGAGAAGGAGCGCATCATGAACCTACAGAAAACGCTCAAAGAAGGGACAGAGTTATGAAAATCGCGATTTTAAGTAATGGTCCAGCCAACTATACGACCAAGCGTCTCAAGGAAGAAGCCAAAAAGCGCGGCCATGACGTCCGAATCATCAAGTACAAGGACGCCTATACGGCGATCGAGAGCAATAACAATCGTGTACGCTACAAGGGTGAGAGCCTAGAGCATTTTGACGTCATCATTCCGCGTATCGCGCAGAGTTATACCAAATACGGTACAGCTATCGTGCGGCAATTTGAGGCCCAAGGCGCGTTTACGACGGCGAGCAGCCTAGCGATTAATCGTTCGCGCGACAAGCTGCGCGCCTATCAAGTACTCGCCAAGGCGGGTGTCGGCATTCCGAAGACGGTGTTTGCGCGTGAGTCGGCCAGCTTCGAAGATATCATCGAGCTTGCCGGTGGCGCACCATTGATCATCAAGGTAGCCAAGGGTACGCATGGCAATGGCGTCGTGCTTGCCGAGACACCCAAGGCAGCCAAGGCGGTAATGCA
>CAZGGJ010000038.1:0-9166 GCA_964525315.1 uncultured Candidatus Saccharibacteria bacterium
CTCACCAGCAAATCGCTCAATTTCGCGGGAATGATCAAGCACAGTAAAGACGCTCGTCTGCCCCTCCTTGGTAACGAGATTGAACACATACACCACCGTGGCGGCCGTACGCCGCAGCGCCGCGCCAATACCCTCCGTTACCAGCAGCGGCCCGAGCGATGTATACAAGTCACCCGGCGCGATAAGCACCAGGTCAGCCTGCTCGATCGCCTCAAGTGCTGCCGGGTTGACCGCCGGCTCGGGGTCAAGCGACAATGTAGCCGTACGTGGATCGTTCTTGAAGTGCTCTGCATCGATGACGCGTTCGCCGTGCAGCGTAACGCTTGCCTCGGCCCACGACATTTTCAGCCGCACGTCATCGTACGTCACCGGAATCACTACGCCATTGATGCGCAACACCTCGCTGGCAGTTTCGACCGCCTCGTGAAAGCTGCCAGTCGTCTTTTCGAGGACGCTCAGAAACAAATTGCCAAACGAATGCCCTTCAAAGGTGCCATTTTCAAACCGATAACTAAACAAGTCGCGAATCTTCGGCGACTCGCTCAGCGCCACCAAGCACTGGCGCACATCGCCTGGCGGCAACGCCCCTAGTTCATCGCGCAGCACACCGGTACTTCCACCGTCGTCCACCATGTTGACGATCGCCGCAATGTTGGAGGTATGAAACTTCAGCGCCGACAGCAGCGTGAAACTACCGGTCCCTCCGCCAATGACCGCTACTTTCACGCCAGTGCCCTCAAATATATCTTTCATGCTATCCTTCCTTGAAATGCTTGATAATCCTGGCTAGCGCCCGTGCGCTCGGCCGAATCATGCGCTCCATTGTCCGGTAATCTACCGCAATGAGCCCAAAGCGCGGCCAGCGGCCATGGCTCCACTCAAAGTTGTCGAGCAAGCTCCAGTGGATGTAGCCCAGCAAATCCACGCCATCCTCCATCGCTTCGGCCATAGCGTTTACCGTCTCTTTGAGCCACCACCCGCGGTGCTCGTCCGCTGCGTCAGCCAGGCCATTTTCGGTGATGAGAATCGGCTTTTTGTACCGGTCCCACAGCTCATCGAGCACATAGCGCAGGTCACCCGGCTGCATGTCCCACCCCATATCGCTCAGCCGCAAATCAGGGTTATGAATACGGTAGCCGTACACGCGCCGGCTGGCATAGTAGTTCACGCCGATAAAGTCGCTTGAGCGCGCCGTGCGTAGCAGCGCATAATGATTGCTCAGTTGATTGATGATCCCGCTGCTCGTCCGCGTCAGCCACGCATCGTCACCAGGATAGACATAGCTGATGTGGTGCGCGATCGACACTTTGAGCCGGCGGCTTTTGGCGTGCACTAGCTTGGCAATATGCCGATGCGTGAGTAGTAAGTTTTCCAGCACGCGCCACGCCTGCCACTTACTTCGCACGCCTGGCGGCCACGTTCCGTGCAAGTAGCCTTCGCGGGCGTAGATCGTTGGTTCATTGACTGTAACGATCCACTTCAAGTACGGCCCGTACTCATCGAGGACCTTACAGGCAAACCGCTCAAAGTACAGCAGGTTTCGCTGCTTGGCAAACCCTCCGCGTTTGGCAAACCACACCGGTACTGTGAAGTGAAATAGCGTCACGATCGGCGTCACGCCCAGCTGCTTGAGATACGCAAAGTACTGCCGGTAGTGCTCGATTGCTGCTTCGTCCCACTGCCCTTCTTCGGGCTCAAGCCGCGACCACTCGACGCTGAAGCGAAAGCTATCTAGGCCGATCTTCTTTAGTAGCTTCAAGTCGTCTTTGTAGCGGCGCAGGTGCCCCGACGCGCTTGCCGAGACATAGTTCGCCGGATTCTGCGCAAGCCGTGCGATGTCCTTCCATACCGCCAAATCGCCATACTGATACGGTGCCTGCGCGGCACGCGTCTTCGCCTGCTCAAGCTCCCATTCGGTCCACTGATTGTGGGTGTCACCGTCTACTTGGTGCGCACTTACCCCAGCCCCCCACAAAAACTTCTTCGGAAAACGAATTTTACTCGCCATGTTCATCTATTCTAGCATTGCTTTACTTTTTGTACAATTTGTGATATAATGAGAAGATGTACCCACGCTGCGTTCTGGCAACGCCGGCGTATGTCTTTTCATTTTCTCAAATCGTGATATAATTCTTAAACATTATGCGAGACCCATTTGACTACCTGCATTTACCACAACTTGATGCCGTCGACACTAACGAGAGTACTAGCCGCACCCTTCAAAATCCGGCAGCCGAGCAAATCGGCACCATGCTCACAAATATCGGCTCAAAAATAGACAACTTCGCTCCGGATGAAGGGGATGGAATCCTTCTGCACATATTCGATATGGGCGCGAGGGCCGTTGATTATGCATGGGAAGCCGTTTATCCTAAGTTGGCCAAAGGTGCACACCGAACTGTTTTCGACCCAGTCGATGAATATACTACTTTGGCCGTCTCCGACCCAACCTGTGACTACATGGGCGAGCTACGCCACTTCAAAAAAATCACTCCCTTTTCAACCGCCAATGGTAGCAAGGGCATAAGCCATCAGGCCGCAGCAGCCATGCTTTCCATAAGGAACCCCAGCCAAAGAGGCGCGAGCCACATTCGTATAGTATTACCCTTTGATAAAGCGTCTTGGTTCGTCGAGAGTGACATTCTCCCAGGGAAGCACCCAATGCCTTATGTCGATAGTCCCTTTCGATATAGCAAAAGTGTTTCTAAACATCTCACCAAAGCCGCTGCCATGCTCGTTGAGGTCATCGAGAAAATCAAAAGCAGTTCTTAGCGCTTCGCCAGCTCAACCAGCGGGTCGTCGCTTGGCGTCTCATCTAGCGGCTTCTTGCTCTTCACCAGATATTTGATGCCAGTCATGCCGCTGGTCATATAGTCGTCGCTGAGTAGGTTGACGAACTTGGTCGCGTCCTTGGCGTCCATCAGGATGATAGCGCCCGCCGCGTCGTCAGTCATTAGCTCTAGGCCCATTTCGTCGGCTTGGTCGACCACTTGCTCCTGCGTGACCATGCCGACATCGACCTTCTGGAGCTTGTTGACAAGCCCCTTGTTATCCTTGACCAGCTCTTCGAACGTCAGACCGTCCGGCAGGCTCAGCTTGAACTTCTCGGTAATTTCCTTGACCTTCTCCTCGGCCACAGCGAACTTCTTGGCCGAGTAGCCAAACAGCCGCTCAAACTTACTCTCGCTGAACACGAAGATGTCTTCGCCGGCGATAAGCACTTGGTTGTCCGGCGTCACGCGCAGGCCTGCCTCGGCCTCGAATTGCCCGAAGCTATTGCCCTTGAATAGCCACGCGCTCGCGCCCAGCATCACCTGCCCGCCCGACAGCAGCTTGGTGATATAGAATGGCTCGCTGCCGCTATCCTTTGGCGGCGTGAAGCGCGCCACCATGCCCTTGACCTTCTTGAACTCATGGTCGCCCTCGGCAAACACCTCCAGCGATTCCTCGCCGTAGGCAATCTGCTCTATCACTTCCTGCGCATGCTCGACCACATCGAGCCGCGTATGCATGATAACATTGTCGTCGCGGTCGAGATTGTCCAGCTCGCGCACCACCAGGCCCGTGGCTGCGCCCGTCTGCACGCCGCTAATCATGTCGTAGAGGAACAGCACTTTCAGCTGCTGCTTCAGCTTCTCGTCGTAGCGCGTCGCATAGACTGTAAAACCTTTGGTAAAGAGAAAGAGGTCAATCTCCAGCTTATCCTTGTAGCTATCGGCCTGATTAGCCCAATGAAATACGTCTGTCTGTTTGGTCGGTTCGTTCGTTTCGCTCATTATTCTAGTGTACAATGATTACGCCAAAAAATCTTCTATGCTTAGATAACAACAGGAGGATTCAGTGGATTACCAATAGTCTGATAGCCCGCAGGGTAGCCTACCGCGGCCGCCCAAGCGCTTTCAGCCGGCAGCGCGTAAGTAGTGGCATCCGGTGTGCCTGCGCCCTGATAGTTAGTGCCGATTTTGGCGGTATTACCGATATTTGGCAGCGCTTTCCAGGCCGTCCACGACGCAGGGCTTTTGTAGGCATTGCTGTAGTCGGTCAGCGTACAAAACGTATTGCCCGAGCTGACCGGCTCGCACCAGTTGCCGGCAATCGCAGCTACATAATCCAACGCCGCGATACCGTATGTCGTATAATTGCCAGTCACGAAGAACTGCCGCTTGCCGTCACCAAACCGGTTATTGATAACGCGGTTGCCCACGGTCCACCATGGACATTGCTCCTGCGTCTTGTTGGCCGGAGTTGATTCGGGATTCTTGATACGGTCTTGCTGAATATAAATGCTACCCCCAGCACCATTAGAACCTACGAGCGTATTATTGACGACGTCGATATATCCAGAGGCGAGCAGCTTCACGCCCGTTTCTGCACCGACGACAGTATTGGCGGCACAGATACTGCGATATTGCGTACCGCTATACTTACCTCCATCAGATTCTTCCAGGTGAATACCTACTCTCATAACAGCGCCCAAGCTCCCGACACTACCGTCAACATAATTCCCTGCCACAGTAAATCGCGTATTCGATACGTCCAGCCAGATACCCATGGCATTATAGACATCAGTTACATAATTATGTGTAACAACCATATAGTCAGTGCGAATAATCTTCATCGCGCCAGTTGTCGGTTCGGGGTTCCACTGTTTGTGATTGATATGCTGGATGAGGTTCTTTGTGACAAGCCCCGACCCTCCACTCGCAAAGAGCCCTGCATGCCCGCAATTGGTGATAGTATTGGACCGAATCGTCACATTGGTATTGTCAGAGAGGTTGATTGCCGTAACACCAATTTCGTCAAAGTAGCAGTTCTCGATGACAGTACCGGCAATCTTATCATTGGTAGCAGCATAAATAGCTGCGCCCGTCCACTCGATAGCCTGCGGCGAGTAACGCCGAACACCGACGCCATAGAGATAGAGCGGCGACGTCGCCAGCAGCAAGTTGGTAGCCTCCGACACGCGCACCGTTTTGCCAGACGGGTTGGTTGCGATAGTCAGCGTATCTGCCGACTGATTTACCGAGAACTGCCCTGCGCTCGGCGTCACCGCGTCGGCAATTGCCGTCTGACGCACGCCGTCTATCCAGCATTGGTCAGTGATGCCAGCGTTCGGATTGGCGCTATGCCCCCAGCTGCTATCGGTGATACGAGTCAACGTCTTGGTGTAGCTGGTCGACCACGTGCCATTGCCGTTGTTCGTCCAGCTGGTTGCCGCGCGCGAACCGTCGAACCACACTGTTTCGCCTGGATAAGCCTGAATGGCGAGACCACTGCCATTCGCTGGAATTGTATGCAAACTACTGGTTTCATACACGCCACCACGGACAACAATCGTTCCTGACCCGCCCGTGACCGCGAGAGCCCCCGCCAGCGTCGCCTTTGGCGCTGCTAGTGTACCAGCATTTGCGTTCGACCCATTGGTGGCCACGTACACTACTGTCCCCGATGAAGGAATGGAGTAGTTGGTGCTGCCAAGTGCTACTGCTCCGGCACGCTCGGCCGGAGGTGCAACCCACTCACTTGATTGTGCGGGAGTACTACGTTGTAATCGTCGTGCAGCTATACTCATAGATTTTTTATTATACCTTTTATCCTTACATTAACTCTAGTTGCGGTAACACTGGCCCAATAGCCCGAGTGCCGGTTGGAACCCCATAGATAGTCGCGACATCCGCGGGAATAGGAATTCCGCCGCCTGTCGGTGCTGCACTCTGCAAATAGTTATCCGATATGCGCTCAGTACCGAAAGGGCCGCCAACTGAGGCTGGCAAAGTAGCGAGCCCCGCAAGCGTCGTGGTACCAGAAAAGCCGCCAGAAGTATTACCCAGTGTCACGACATTACCCACCGTTTGAGGCTTGAACCAGTTGCCTTTGATAACCGAAAACATATCGCCACCTTTATAGAGGACAGCTGCATCAGTGTTGCTGTAAGCGATAATTTGACGAGGGCCATAGGCAGTCGGGCATTGCGTGTCGTTATTACAAATCTCATTGTTGATGCAGTGCCACGGCGCAATTGTCGGGTTACCCGAGGCTGCATCGCTCCCTGTATTTTGCCGGTTATCCTGCCACAAGTAGAAGCTGCTCCCGCTATAGATTTTGTTATTCCATGCCTTGATATACCCCGAATCAAACAGCTGGATACCCGCAAAACGAAAATCATCAATCCGGTTCCCCACAACGTAGCTATAATATTGCACGCCGCTATAGTACCCGCCATCCGACAGTTCCAGCTCGATACCTTGCTTACCTCGATAGCTATCACCCAGGTGTGATGTGCCAATAACTGTGTTGTTCACAACCTGTAGACGAGTGCACGATGTGTCAAACCAAATCGCTGCACAGTTTGGCATATCCTCAAAATAATTATGTCTGACAATCGTCCCATCACAATGCCCAAAGAACTTTAAACCAGCCGTCCCCGGCTCCGGGTCCCAATACCCCCATCGATTCACGCGGCGAACGATGTTCTTTTCGAACAACGACTTGCCAGCGGCACCAAGTGAGGTATACCCACCACCAACACCGGTATAATACGTATCTTGAACCGTGCAGTTGCGAATTGTGGATGCACCATACGCAGCAATAGCACCACCGCCCGATTCCTGAATCGTCACCTGCTCCATGACCGAATCAGGGCTGAGTCGGACGGCCGAAAAAAGCCATTCCAGCCAGTATGGCGAATAGCGCCTGATGCCCACGCCTCGCAAATCAAGACTGGTATTGAGGTTGTTGTACCGCACAATAGCATAGTTGAGTGTCGCCACTCGAATCGCCTTGCCGGACGGATTACTCCCGACTGTCACCGTATGAGCGGTTTGATTGACTGAAAATTGCCCCGCCCCAGGAGTAGTATTATCGGCCATAGGCTGCAACGCCACATCATTAAACCACACTTGGTCAATCACGACGCGCGCGGCATTGCCAGAGTAAATAGACGGCACAGCGCCCATACCTAGCGCTCGGTCAAACGTGAGGGCATATGGCGCAGTCCATGTACCGTTGCCATTGTTCGTCCAGGTTGCCGCAAACGGCTCGCTGCCGTCAAACCAGACCGCCTCGCCCGGATAATTCCGAATAGCGAGCGGCGGTACGGAATTACCTATCGTCACCTGCTCGTGGTACGTCCCGGCGCGCAGCACGATAGTCCAGCCGCTTGCACTGATTTTGCTGACAGCCGTTGTGACCGTCTTTAGCGGAGAAGCCTGAGTTCCTGAGTTACTATCCGAACCACTAGGCGAGACAAATAATACGTTGCTCCCTGGCAAAGACTCACTGTAGCTCCCCACTGGACCAGCTCCTACCGTAATCGCTGGATAAACAGAAGTGGCGGGTACGCTTCGCTGTAATCGTCGTGCAGCTATACTCATATACCCTCTCTTCTAGTTCTTCCATGCCGTAAACAGCCGATGGCCAATTTCGCGCACCCCTAGTGCATTGAAGTGCACGCTGTCGGCTCTATTATACTCCGCACCGTCTGGGGCATACGCATAACGGATATGCACACTCGCCCCTTCTGCTGCGACTTCTTGCTGGGCGTCGTCGATGTTGCGATGCCGTGTTTCTATCCGCAAACTTGGCCGCATTTGCATCATGACATACGGCACATTCGTCGTGTTCGTCTGTGTGCGCAGCCAAGCAATCCAGTCCACGAGCGCTGCTTTGAACGTCGCCTTGGGCGTATTATTCGTGCCATCTGTTGACCCGTGGTTTGCTAGGAATGCTACGATTCGCGAGCCGCTTGGCAGTGATGCCATAAGGCTATTGAGCATCGTAACAGTCGAGTAAGCCAGGTTATTCGCGTCCGCCACTAACGTCCTGTCCCAATGAAACCCTGTGCCTTGCGGATTAGTCGACGGCAAGGTAAATCCGGTGCCACCGCGTGCCGTATTAACGATGAGAATCTTGCGCCCAGCAGCAAGCGTCTGCGCAGCGTAATCCTTGACAAACGTATTCATTGCACCCATGCCCGTGCCGCTATCCCGCGTCGATAGTGGCTCTGTAGCCGGTACGATAGTCCCCGACGACCAATTCCACATCTCGATAGAGGACGATGAGTATTGGTCTGCTACCGCGTCGTAGTCGGTAGCCGCACCGCGTATATTTGACTGAATGAGCCCGACAATGACATCGTAGCCCTGCTCTGCTACAAGCCCCTGCGCTACGACGCCCGGCTGAAGTGGCACAAGCTCGCCGTCCAGCCGTATCCAACCTGCCTGTATACGCTCCGTCGGCATTTAGGCAACATTCCAGTATGAAGTTTGCGCCGACGTGATACTCGTACGGCTTGAGGCGAGGTCGGAACCCCATGCGACAAGCTCTTGGAAGCGGCAAGATGCCCACGACGAATCGGTCGTACTACCGACATGTGCTCCAAGCGAAGTCCTCGTGAGCATTGGTGCATTGACTCGTGTTGCAGCAACCGCCGCATGCACCGCCACACCCGACCGCCAGGTAGAAATAGTCGTGCCGCTATCCGCATAAAATAGCTGGCACTGTGCGTTATTCCACACTGATGTATTAGCTGAATCATACGTCCACTGCTGTGTATTATTCTGCCAACTCATAACCGACCATGCACCGCCGCTTACGCCAGCATTACGCAACAAACGATAGGTATCGCTTGTCGATGCGTTCTCGGCAAACAGCACTCCTGGCGATGGCGTCGCTGCGCATGCCGCCACTGCCGCCAATGTAGTCGACCCGGCAGCATAAAGCCCAACAACAGTTGATGATAGCGCGTCGTCCGTACCGTCAAACACTACACAAGGTTTGGCGTTCAAGGTATCAATTGCTCCGGTATTGACGATGCGCGGCTGTTTGGCCGTGGTCGTTTGCGTCAGATCGCGCGCATTTCCCGATTGGTCGTACCAGGTGGTCACAAATGCTGAGCCCGAACCTGCAAAGCTAGTAAGCGCTGCAGCGTCAAGGTCGCCGTCACTGGTAAAGCCGACGTTTTGCTCGCTATTGTCTGACGAGCGCCGCACTCTGATAGCCGGGCCGGTATAGGCACTGCGCAGTCGTCGTAGCGAAATAGCCCGATGCGGCGCAGCAAAGCTGTCGAACGCGCCGGTAAACACTGGCGGGCTCGACGTGGTTGTCTCCCAGTACACATCGCCGTTCGCGATGTTATTCGGCTCTACCGACCCAAACCAAAATGCCG
>CAZGGJ010000039.1:0-8673 GCA_964525315.1 uncultured Candidatus Saccharibacteria bacterium
GTGAAATAAACAAAAAAGACCTCAAAAATGAGATCTATCCTGTTTGGCAGGGGCAGTAGGAGTTGAACCTACCTCGCCGGTTTTGGAGACCGGAATAATAGCCGATATACCATGCCCCTATGGGTACCAGTGACAATTATAGCAAGATTATACGCCTGCGTCGAGCCTATCTCATCATTGTAGCATACTTTGCATAAAATGTCAATATACGGTCATTTGTGGTACAATAGTGTCTATATGAAACAGCTTCGCCTGACGCAACCGTATGCACTCATCCTGGTCGGCGTACCGGGGAGCGGCAAGACGTTCTTCGGCGAGAAGTTTGCCGACACCTTTAATGCACCATTCGTCAATGCCAGCACTATCGCTGCGCACACAGCTTCGCTCGAGGACGCTTACCGCATAGCCGACCTGCTGGTTGATGAGCTGGTGCGTACTTCAGGGACCTTCATCGTCGAAACCGACACCGCCAGCCGCGTCCGCCGCACCGAACTAGCGCGTAAGCTTCGCGCCAAAGGCTACCAACCACTGTTTGTCTGGATGCAAACCGACGAGCCGACCGCTTACCAGCGCAGCCGCAAGCAAATAAGCGACGAAGAATACGCGTATCGCTCGCGCAGCTTCAGTCCGCCGCATGTGACTGAGCATCCGCTCGTCATCAGCGGCAAGCACACCTATGCCAGCCAAGCAAAGGTCATCCTCAACTACCTGGCCAAGCACAACAATCGGCCCGAAGTACACCTCGAAGCACCCAAACGCCCCGAAGCACGCCCGCTTGGCAGTTCGTCGGGCCGCAGCATTAGCGTGCAATAGCCGGCATGAATAGCTTTCACGACGCAGTACTTGGCGAGATTGCCGTTCGCCGTTCAAGCCGTGCCCGTGGGATCCGCATCCGCGTTGGCACCGATGGCAAGCTCGTTGTGTCGGCGGCGCCGCTAACGCCGCTGTTCGTCATCAAGCAAACAATCCGCGCCTCGCGGGGCAACCTAGAAAAACTCCGCGAAGCCACGCCGGTGCGGCACTACGCGCATGGCGACCAGCTCGGACAGAGCCACCAGCTGGCAGTTATCCCGGGCACGGCGCTCGATACGCGCGTCAAAGACCGTACGCTGGAGCTTTCTTTGCCGCCATCGCAGCGTATAGAGGACGCAGCCGTGCAAGCAGTCATCCGCGAGGCCGTCATTAAGCTCCTGCGCAAAGAAGCCAAGGTATATCTGACGGCACGCCTGCGCATCCTTGCCGAGCGGCATGGCTTCACCTACGAGACGATTCGCTTTACCCATGCGGCAACGCGGTGGGGCAGCTGTAGTTCGCATGGCACGATTAGCCTTAATATTGCGCTGATGTCGCTGCCGCTTGAGCTCATCGACTATGTACTCATTCATGAACTCTGCCACACGCGGCAGATGAACCACTCCAAGGCATTTTGGGCGGAAGTAGCTCGGATCGATCCGCGCTACAAGCTACACCGACGCCAGCTGAAGACTAAGTCGCCGCATATATAACGACCTTCGCCGGCCTGTCTGCGCTTACCCCTCCTCACCACCGTGTCCCACTAAAGAATCTTGAGGTACACCTCAGGAATCTTTAGATGGGACAGCGAGGATTGTCAGTGGTTCGGAGGGGTAAGCGCAGACAGGCCAAGGCTCATTCTAAATACTGCATATGCTATACTAAGAACCAGCTATGAAAAAAGGTGGGCAACAACGACAACTCTCGGCGCGCGCACTCCATACGCTTCGCTTGGGCGAGCTCCTGGTCGCAGGCACGTTCTTGCTGTACTGCATATTTGCCGCCTGCGGCCTGACGCTTGTTGAGCCGCGCGTCTCGCCAGGGCTGGCCAGCTGCGTCATTGCAGCGTTTTGGCTCGTTATGGTAGTAGCTGAGTTTTTCCTGCCGCGGCCGGCACGCCGGGATAGTATTGCCACGCATGTTGTCCATTTGCTCTTTTTCATCTTGCTGACACTATCGTACACCACCTTCCTAGCACCGACTACGTACCTGTTCGTCGTGCCGATTGTGGCCGCATACCTCTACTTCAGGATGCCGGGCTTGTACTGGATGGTGGGCACGCTGACGGCAATGGGGCTTGTCGACAGCCTTATTACCGGAGTATACGCCGAAGCGTTTATTATAAGCTCGATCACTGCAGTCGTGGCTGGCGTTATGAGCGGCGCTATGCATGGACGTACTATAGACCAAGCAGAGGTCGACCAATCCAAACAGCAGGCGATCATTCAGCACGACCGGATTATGACACTTATCAATAACCTGGCCGATGCAGTTATTAGTACCGACGCCGAGGGCTATATTACGGCGCACAACGCTGCGGCGCTCAATCTCCTCGACACCAATGCCAATCTCGACGACCAAATGATCGATGCTGTGCTCAAGCTGCACGATACCTCCCGCCAGCCTCAGTCGATGCTGTCGTACCTTAAGTTATCGACGAATGTTACGGTCCGCGACGACTTATTCGTCCTGGCTTCTGACGAGCCTGTCCGCATAGAGGCTACGTACTCGCCGATCCGCAGCACCTATAGCACAGCTCGCGACCAAACCCTGCCAGGCTACATTATTATCTTGCGCGATATTACCAGTGCAAAGAGCCTAGAGGAGGAGCGCGACGAGTTCATTAGCGTGGTCAGCCACGAGTTGCGTACGCCGTTGACGATCGCCGAGGGGACGCTAAGCAACCTTCAGCTCATGATGAAGCGCACCGACATCCCGGAGCACAGGCTTCACGAGGCGGCCGACCTGGCCTACGACCAAGTTGTCTTCTTGGCGCGCATGGTCAACGACCTCAGTACACTTTCGCGTGCGGAGCGCGGCATTGCCGACAAGCCGGAGGAAATCGACATCGATGAGCTTATCCACGGCCTCTATACCGAATACGTCGGCGAGGCCGAGGAGAAGGGCTTGCGGCTTGATCTGCACCTGCCGGGACGAATCGGCAATGTACTGGCTAGCCGGCTGTACCTCAAGGAGCTGCTACAGAACTTCATCACCAACGCTATCAAATACACAAAGAAGGGCTCGGTTACCATCACCATCAGCAAATCGCGTGAAGGATTCATCACGATGGCAGTCAAGGATACAGGCATCGGCATCAGCAAAGCCGACCAAAAGCGAATTTTCGACAAGTTCTTCCGCGCTGAAGATTACCGCACCCGCGAAACCAGTGGCACTGGCCTCGGCCTCTACGTCGCAGTCAAGCTTGCGCGCAAGCTTGGCACGGACATTCAGCTCCAGTCGCGTCTGAATCACGGCTCGACGTTTAGCATCGTGCTGCCTGAGCACAAATCCTAGTCCTTGACGGCGCACCTCATATACGCTAGTATAGTACTTGACAGTCTGCAACAAGCCAGACTTTTTTAATTGGGAGGCATATCCATGGCCAAACAGCCAAGCAAAAAACCTACTGCCAACAACAACACCAAATCCGAAACAACCGTTACTCGCATCAAAGCGAGCGACAGCAAGCCTGCCGCAGCAAAGAAGACAATTGCAACAGCAAAGGCCGTACCCACCACAGCCTCAAAAGCCAAAAAACCCGTCACTGCCGAACCTGTCGAGGGCACCGGTAAGCGCCGCAACCCCTTCCGGGCAATGGCCGACTATTTCAAGGGTGCGTGGTACGAACTACGCCAAGTCCGCTGGCCCGACCGCAAAGCCACGTGGGGCATGACCGGCGCGCTGCTGGCGTTTACCGGCTTTTTTGTGGCACTCGTGCTACTGCTCGACGCATTATTTAAATACGTATTCCAACTCATCATAGGATAAGGAGATTCACTTATGAGCAAAACCAACCGATACGACGATACCCGTGCCTGGTACGCTATCCATACCTACAGCGGCTACGAGGAAAAGGTCGCCGATAGCATCCGCCAGCGCATCCAGACCGTTGACATGGCCGACAAAATCTTCGACGTCATGGTGCCGAAGGAAAAGCAAATCCAAATCAAGAACGGCAAGCGCAAAGTCGTCGAAGAGAAGATTTTCCAGGGCTACTGTCTAGTCGAAATGAAGCTGACCGACGAAACATGGTACATCATCCGCAACACGCCGGGCGTCACTGGGTTTGTGGGTGCCGACACCACGCCAACCCCAGTATCTGAAGCAGAAATCCGCAAAATCAAGAAGCGTATGGGCGTCGAAGACCCGAAGTACCAAATCAATTTCTCCGAGGGCGAAGTCGTCAGTATCGTCGACGGTCCATTCAAGGGCTTCGAGGGCGCTGTTGCCGAAATCGACGCTGTCAAGGGCAAGCTCAAGGTCATGGTCAGCATGTTTGGCCGCGACACACCGGTCGAGTTGGACGCGCTGCAAGTTTCGAAGGGCTAAACATGCCCGGAGACCTACCACCACAAGTTCCAGCCGATTTTGCAATTGAGGGATTGCTCAGCATAATACCTGATGCGGAGATTAATGGGCTATCAGATGACCAGCTTCGAGACCTCTGCTCAAGGCTATCCGCAAAGCTTAGCGAAATTTACGCAACGCAACACACCCTGCTTGCCGAGAAAGCGCGTATTAATAAACAGCTTGCTCAAGTAAATGCGGAACTTAGTGCCGTCCAATCTAACTTTGATAGTGCAGTACAAGCTATAACAGCACGCCAACCTTTCTAGACAACACTTGCGCCTTGTGCTATAATTAGATGTGTTACGCACTGCGAAATGCTTCAATAATTTAGCAGACTACAGTTCGCTGCTCGTCATTCCGGACTTGATCCGGAATCCAGTAGACAATAAATAATATCTCATGGATTCTGAATCAAGTTCAGAATGACAGCGTGAGACAACGAAAAGGAACCAAGACATGGCAAAGAAAATTATCGGTAATTTGAAACTTCGCATCCCAGCCGGCCGCGCAACTGCAGGTCCTCCTGTGGGCTCGACGCTCGGTCAGTGGGGACTGAACATGATGGATTTCATCAATCCATTCAACGACGCCACCAAGGGCGACATGGGCAAGGACGTCATCGTTCACATCCAAGTCTTCGAAGACCGCACATTCACCTGGAAGAGTCTCGGCCAGCCAGTTGACGACGCGATTCGCGCCGCTATCGGTATCAAGAAGGGCAGCGGCAAGCCGCACGCCGACAAGGTTGGCAAAATCACTCGCGCACAGCTCGAGGAAATCGCCAATGCCAAGATGGACCAACTCAACGCCATCGACCTCGACGGCGCTGTCAAGACCATCGCCGGCACCGCCCGCAGCATGGGCGTCGAAGTCGTCGACTAATCATAGGCTATCGCCGCAACATACCACCTCAGTTGAGGTGGTATTTGTTTGGCTTTAGTACAGGACCGCTATCGCCGCCACGGCAGTTTGCGTGGGTCATAGAGGAACTTCATGATGGTGCTCTTGCCGCTGAGCTTGTCGAGCAGACGCAGCATGTCTTCCATCTGCTCGACGCGGTAGCGTGCGCTCGTCTCGCCAGCACCTATCTTGATAGTGTATGCCTCGCGGCCCTTCAGCACATCGAACATATCTTCGTCGGTGTAGTCGTCGCCGGCACACAGGATGAAGTCAGGGTGGTACCGCTCAACCAGTTCGCTGACGACGCGGCCTTTGTTGACGTTCTTTTGCTTGACTTCGATGATTTTGTCGCCAGTATGAACCTCCGCCGTCTCGTCGTCGACAATCCCGATAAGCTCCTGGCGCAGCTTGCTCGTGCGGTTAAAGGCCAGCTCGGGCACCACATTGCGGTAGTGCCACACGATAGAGTAGTCCTTTTCCTCGATTTGCGAGCCGGGCGTGCTCTCCTCGTAGCGCTTCATAATGCGCACGATATCGGGCTTCATCCGCTTGAAAGTATTGGGCATATGCCGCCATTTTCCGCCGTAGCGCACCCACGCCCCATGCTCGGCACCAATATCGATGCGCTTGAGCCCGCGAAACCACAGCCGCAGCGCTCGCATCGACCGGCCGCTGACGATGGCGAGGTGGAGCGAAGTGTTCTGCGTAAACCGGCTGAGCAGCGACCGCAGCCTCAGCGACGGCAGGCCGACAATCGTGGACGGACTCGTCGTAAATGGTTTGAGCGTGCCATCGTAGTCGAGGATAACCAGCTTGCGTTTGGCAGCACGGAAGTCTGCCTGTAAACGCGCCTTGGCCTCACCTGTCAGTGATATATCGACCGGCTTGTTGCCACCAGCTGCCGCTAGGGTCATATCGCCGGTGAAACTCTGCGCCCATGTCTGTACATCGTACTCCGCGAGGCGCTTCTGCATGGCGGCGAGGCGGCGCTTTTGCTCGCGGGCCGGCATTTCGAGCGCCCGATATATTGCAGCGGCGATATCATGCGCATTGTTCGGGTTCACCGGGATAGCTTCGGTCAGCTCATCAATCGCGCCGGCGAGCTCGCTGAGTATCAATACACCAGCCTTTTGCTGCTTGCTGGCCACATATTCCTTTGCGACCAAGTTCATACCGTCGCGCACTGGCGTCACCAGCATCACATCGGCGCTGGCATAGCTAGCCACGATTTCATCGAACGGCCGATTCTGGAACTGGTACGATATCGGCATCCAGTCGGCGCGGCCATAAATGCCATTGATACGGCTTACTGCTTGCTCAACCTTGTCGCGCAGCTCCTGGTAGCTCGGCACTTCGGTGCGCGATGGCACTGCAATCATCTGTAGGACCACGCGGCTGCGGTATTTTGGATGCTGCTTGAGGAACAACTGGTAGGCCTCGAGCCGCTGGAGAATGCCCTTGGAGTAGTCCAAGCGGTCAACCGACAGGATGATTCGCTGCCCATGGTATCGCCGTTTGAGACGGCGTTCGATAGTCTTCACTTCAGAGGTCGTGGTAGTATGTGCAAACTTCGTGTAGTCAACGCCGATAGGGTACGTGCCGATGTGGACCACGCGCCCTTGATACTCGATGCTTGACTCCTTGGGGTTGACACCCAGCAGCCGCCGGCAGCTACTGATGAAGTGCCGCGTATAGTCATAGATATGAAAGCCCACGACATCGGCGCCCATCATACCCTCGAGCAGCCGGGTGCGCTCCGGCAGCAGGCGATAAATCTCAAACGACGGGAAGGGGATATGCAGGAAGAACCCAATTGTCGAGCGCGGCATATCCTCTCGCAGCAGCCCAGGCAGCAGCATGAGCTGGTAGTCATGCACCCAGATGCGCGCCGTTGCTTGCGCCACTTGGTGGGTTGCCGCGGCAAAAAGGCGGTTCACTTCCTCATAGGCCGTCCAGTACTCATCCACGTAGCGCGATGACGACTGGAAGTAGTGAAACAGCGGCCACAACGTGTCGTTGGAATAGCCCTCGTAGAACAGACTGATTTGCGCCTTGGTCAAGAACACCGGCACCGAACTATACTTGGCAAACTCGTCGCGAATCGCTTGCTTGTCCTTGGCCGACAAGTCATCACTCGGCATACCGCACCAGCCGACCCACACCATATCGTCGTCCTTGAGCGAGGCCATGGCCGTACTCAGCCCGCCCGAACTGCGCGAATACACCAGCGTATCGTGCTTCCGACTCACGCTCACCGGCAATCGGTTCGAGACAATCACAAACGAGTGTTTACTCATTGCATCTAGCGTATCATAAGTGGTCAGATTCATAAACCTCGACACGGTCATGCTTGCCGAAAGCCCACGTAATACATACTATGTAATGCATGAGTACTCACGAGATAGCCCCAGAGGGCCCTAAAGAACTAGACCGAACCGAAACTTATGCGGCTCAAAGACCCCTATTTATCGATGACGGCTTTCACCCTGGCTGGGGCATGGGCGATATACCCGACCTCATTGGCGGCAGGCAGCTCCTTAGACAAATCAGTTCTAGCCGCGGCTTCAGCAACAAAACGCCCGACACGGTCACTCTTGGCGATGTAGCCGAAGAGATTGCAGGCAATTGTCAAGCAGCACATATAGCGCCAAGCGCGACTGCGATGCTCAAGGCGCTTCGGGAGCAAATGCAGCGCACCCGACAAGATACTAAGGAATTAAAGTCGGACTTTAGCATTATCGAAAAGGCCATAGATACCGTTGCAGCACCTGTCAAAGCAGAAATCACAGAGCTATATCAGGCCCTAGCAGAGAGGGCTCGCAGTATAATTGCACTCGAGGAACTATATGTTATTGGAGCCGACCCATCGTTGGCCAATGCTCACGCCGATGATATCAATTACGGCCGCGAGTTGACGGATGAATGGGGAGCGCGGCTTACGGGTGTCCATATCGATCCACAGTCAGGTATCTACGAACTACCTCGAGTGAGGCCTGTTGTCGAGGGAGTGGACGGTACGATAGGCATAATGCCCGGAGATTATCTAAGGCTATATCGAGTTGGGACATTCGAGGGGAACGCCCCGTCTTATATCAAGCCATTTTATACTTTTCTCCCTCTCGATCAATGGACCCCAGAACAACTACGAGATGCCGCACGCGACAAGGTACCAAACGGCGCAGAAGACGAAATGAACTGGGGTGTATGGAGGTCAAAACCGACTCGAAGAGGACCATATCGGTTCCCTGAAACTCATCAAGCATAGATATTTGCACCCGTGCCACAAGTTGCATATAAGCGCGAGGTGTGGTATAATGAAAAGATAAAGCATCAATGTTGGGAGGCCTCCCCAGGCCGCTTGTACCACAGAAAGGATTCATACCTATGGCCAAAAAAGCCGAATTGCTC
>CAZGGJ010000040.1:0-8407 GCA_964525315.1 uncultured Candidatus Saccharibacteria bacterium
GGCGCCCATCACGCTGGTCGGGTCGACCGCCTGACATGGAATTGACCCTGTATATTGATAGAAAATCTCAAGAAGCTCATCTAAGACTCTTCTTATACTAAGCGTGGTCCTCTACTCTTATTATTGCTCTATATTTACACCTCATAGTCTTGTATACTAAGCTTAAGTATTTTAGGGAGAGTGGTGTGAAAATAACAAAAAGACGGGTGTGGCGATCAACAGTAGGTGTTGGTGGGGCGTTTGTTACGCTGGCGGTGTTAGTGGGGATGTTGTACGGGATGAGCCCGAAGGCCGATGCGGCGGGCGAGACGATCGGCGGCAGTAGCTCGCATACCTTCCGGGTGAACCAACAGGCGGCAATTTCTGACATTGTTATCAATGGGACGGGAAATGACACCATTCCAGTCAAATTAACCGTTGGCCAAGGGACGCTTTATATGACCACGACAAGTGGTCTAACGTTTGTCGGCCCTACGAGCGGTTCGACCATCAGCTTTTCGGGCACGAGGAGCGATGTTAATGCGGCACTTGCGACGTTGCACTACGCGGGCAATAGCGTTGGCTCACAGACGCTCACTATTTCGCTAGCAGACTCAAATACGATCTTTAACCCGGCGAATAATCACGTGTACCAGTACGTGCCGGGAGATATTACTTGGGATGATGCCAAGGATGCGGCGGCGGCAATGACGTATGGCGGTTTGACTGGCTACTTGGCCACCATCACCTCACAGGATGAGAATGATTTCATCAAAGACCGTCTAAATGGCGACGCATGGCTGGGCGGCAGTGATAAGGATGTAGAAGGCCATTGGAACTGGGTGACGGGGCCGGAAGCAGGAACGAACATCTATAACGGCGAAGGCTGGGGCGGCGCTAATAATGGTGTACCAGTGAGTGGCCAGTACAATAACTGGGCGGACGGTGAGCCAAATCAGGCTGGCGAAGAAGACTGTATGGAAACCTACATCTCGAATGGTACGTGGAATGATTATCCTTGTACGACGACGGTCAGTGGCTACGTTGTTGAGTACGGTGAGCCAGGCCATACGGCATCGGCTATCCCAGAGAAAGACATCACGATCACCACGACGGCTGTGACGTTTGCCGGCGGTAACGGTACTTCGGGCAACCCGTACCAAATTACCGATTGTGAGCGGTTTCAGGGATTGAATCAGAACCTCAGCGCTCATTACGTACTTGCCGGTAATCTTGACTGTACGGAAACAACTGGTTGGAATGGCGGCAAGGGCTTCGACCCGATCGGTGACGATAGTTACCCATTCACGGGGACGATAGACGGCAACGGCCATACGATCGATGGGGTCTATATTAACCGCGCTGATGATGACCCAGACACTGACTCCGGCTCTGATCCGTTCAACAACGAAGAATTTGTTGGCCTGGTCGGCTATATGGATGGCGGCACGATCCAAGACCTGCACGTCACAAATTCCAAAGTCAAAGGCTATGCATACGTCGGTGGACTAGTCGGCTATATGAACGGCGGAACCATCAGTGGCTCGTCATTTAACGTCGGCACAGCGACCAATAGTTGTAATCCTGGCAACTGTGTCTGGGCCCGCTATGGCTATTCGGGGGGCGGATTAGTGGGAGAGGCAGACAACGCTACGATCACTCATTCGCACACTGGCGGTCCGGTCAAAGGCAGCGGGCAAGTGATCGGCGGTTTGGTGGGTAACGCAGTGTTTACCACGATCAGCGACTCATCGTCCACCTCGCCGACTGACGGCGGCAATTACATCGGTGGCGCGATCGGCATGATGGAGTGTGGAGCGCTGATCCGTACCTACGCGACTGGCACTGTCGATGTCAATCAGGTTGAAGGCTACAAACAAGGCACCTATGGCGGCGGCCTGGTCGGCGCGATGGACTGCGGCGGACTCATCCAGGAATCATATGCTACTGGTGACGTGAGTGTCGAAGTGAGAGGTGGTGGTGGCTTAGTTGGAGTCTTGTTCAGTGCGCCAAATGAGATCACGGATTCCTATGCAACCGGCGATGTGTCAGGAAGTGGTTTCGGTATGGGCGGTTTGATCGGCGAATTCTACCAGGGCACGGTGACTCGTACGTATGCAAGCGGGACGGTCGATGGCAGTGATGACGTCGGTGGCCTGATCGGGATGTACTATAACGGCGGGGTGGTGACGGACTCATTTGCAAGCGGTGAAGTTGGCCCGAGCGGCCATTCGGCAGGCTTCGCCGGTAAGATCGCCAATTTGTTTACGCCGCCTTACTCTGAAGATTATTTCGACGTGAACGGTACCAACCAAACCTACTGTTCCATTGACTATGATGATAACCAGACCAATGAAAGTGGCTGCCATGGTATGAATGCCGGTGGTTCGCAGCCGCAGTATTTCATCAATTACGCGAATGCGCCGTTTACCCAGAGCGGCAGCCGGGTATGGAGTGAGAGTACGTGGTATTTCGACGGCTTGCACCACCCTGTCCTGCGTCTGGGTACGAACAGTACAGCTTCCGTACAACCGCAGAACGATGATGGTGACGGCATATCAGCAAGTGTCGAAAATGCCGGGCCAAATGGTGGTGACGGCAACAATGACGGCACGCCGGACTCGCAGCAGCCGAATGTCACGAGTTTCGTGAATTCGGTGACGGGGCAGTATGTGACGCTCGAAGTCGATGGGGCGTGTAGTATCACCAATGCCACGACTCTCGCCGAGCCAAGTGGCGGGATGGCAGACGGGGCGTATAATTATCCCTTTGGCCTCCTCAGCTACACGACCGACTGTGGGACCCCGGGCTATAGCACGGAAGTCACCGTGTATTATCACGGGACGAACACCGCCAGCGGCATGGTCGCGCGCAAGTATAACTCTATGACACATAGCTACGGCGCGGTAAGCGGAGCGGTCATTTCGGGGACGTCGCCTGTGAAGGTAATCTACACAGTTACGGATGGTCTGTCACTTGATGAGGATGGAGTGGCAAATGGTATCATTGTTGACCCGATTGGGCTTGCCGTGGTATCACCGAGCGGTATACTTGCCGCCACGGGTGTTTCGCAATTCGTACCAATTCTTCTTGGCGGTGCGTTCATCGTTGTTGCTGGCAGTATGATGGTTGGCGCCCGGATACGTTCTACGCGCTAACATAAAATTGCAATAGGCCCGGAAGCTAACTCGTCTACTCAGATTTGCTGTATGTTTCGTTACCCTTCCCTGTTTTGTATCGCTGGAGGCAAGAGTTGGGAACTTGGTGGGCTAAGCGCTACAGATCTCCGTTCAAATATGCTTTTAGCTGCGGGTACCACACATCGGCAAGCTTGTCGTACCCACCCGCATTTGGGTGGACACCATCGGCTAGATCAGAGAGAGTGAGGGCGGCATAGGCGTTTACGAGGACGACATTGTACCCCATGTTGTTGAGATTTTGCACCACCCCTGGGAGCTCGGCGTTAAAGGGCGGGATTTTCGACTGCTGGTCAGAGCGATTGGTGACGGTAGACAAGATTGTGGTAACGCCTGGCCGAAGGATGTTGATGCGCTGAACTAGTTCTTGCAGGCGTCCTGGTGCATTCGGTAGATCGTCGTTCGCATACATATCGTTGCTACCGAGCATCAGGAGTACAAGGTCTGGCTGAGCACTGTTGATGTATGAGTCGATGTTGGCACGGATATCACGGATCTTCCAGCCGCTATGGCCTTCGTGATTTTTATCGCCTAGCTCAGTCGGACCGTTGCTGAGCGAGCCGACGAAATCAAAGCTGTACCCTTCCTGTGTCACGAGGCGCTGCCAGAGCCGCTTGCGGTAGCCGCCGGGGATATTGTAGCCGTCGGTGATTGAGTCGCCAAGCGGCATGACTTTGCGGAGTGCGCCACCGGTCGTGGTGCGTGACACCGTCGCCGTATTGGTTGTGCCGCCAGCCGAGTAGTTTCCGGTTAATGTATAGGTATACGCTGTGCCGGCGGTGAGGCCGGTGTTATTATAACTCGTTGTTCCGGCTGCGGGGGTCGCGATCGTCGTGCCGCCCCGTCGCAGTGTGTAATTGCTGAGCGTAGCACCGCTATAGCTCCAGCTCAGGTTGATCTGCGTATTAGAAACAACGGTGGCAGTGAAGTTGGATATTTGCACTACTTCTCCGGCGACTGCGTCAACTGATGCAACCGGGCCATTTGGAAGTGGTTGGACAGTGAGATGGTAGGTATTACCATTTACAAGATAAAGAGCCGTCCACGACCGGGCACTGGCTGCCAGGTCGCCCGTCCACGGGCCACCCCCGGTAGTATCGACACCGTCGCGTGCTACCCGATAGCCAGTTGCGCCTGGGTATTCATCCCAGGTAACGGTAATCTGGTTGTTGCCTGGAGTCACTGAAGTAATAGCGAACGTGTTTTGGGGTAGTTGAACGGCTTGTAATCGTCGAGTAAATGCCATTACTTAGGTTCTTAATCCCACTTTTGGGCTTCGGCAACCACCGCATTGTAGTACGACTTCTTCGTCCAGTTGTTCTCTAGGATACCGAATACCATCTCACCGTTCGTGTCATTTGGGTTTGTGCCGCGGTCACGCAGTTGATAGAGCGCGGCGCAGACAGGATTGACCGACATGATCGCTGCAATCTGTCGGACAATAGCGTCACCGACCTGTGTCGGCGTACCATAGCCAGGCACCTTCGGTACACCGAACTCGAGGATACATACCGGTTTGCTGTAGCGGTTTTTCAGGTTTGTCATATAGGTCGCCAGCAGGTTGATCGTTGTTTGGTTGCCCTCTGGGTAGCCGTGCACACCGATGACATCGGCGGCCGGGTTAACGACGTCCCAGAAAGACTGCCAGATGTCGTACCGTGCCTGGTTGATAGGATAGCCGAAGACAGTGGTCGTCACCGGTGCTGAGCTGTACTCTCGCGCTGCTGTGCGGAGAGTCGCGAGTGCATCGCGAAGTCGGGCAAAGTAAGCAGCATTGCGCGGTGATGCCGAATGGTTACGGAAGTCGTTGCCGTCATGCTCGTTGAAGAATTGCCACAAATCGACGTGCTGGCCGATATCCTGGGAAACGGCTCGGACCACGTTTGCGTTGTACGCGGCGAAGGTGGCGTCTGACCAGGCGTTGTCGTTGTTGAACGCGGCCATATCCATGCAAATTTTGAGCCCGGCATCTTTCGCATCTTGGCAGGCTTGCTTGTAAAAGTTTGACCGAGCGGTGTTACGGGTAAAGACGCCGGTGCTGGTGTTCAGGGTTCCGTAACTTCCGCTAGGGATATCCATCCGGATCCAGGTAAATCCAGCCGCAACAGTTTCCGCTAGGTCTTGATCAAACGATGACTCGTTGACGAATACCATTGCGCCCAGGTTGCCTACACTTGACGAGCCTCCACTCGTTGTTCGGCTGACGCTTGCTGTGTTGGTTGTCCCACCAGCCGAGAGATTACCGATCAGTGTGTATGTATAGGTGGTGCCGGCCGTCAAACCAGTGTCGTTGTAGCTAGTTGCGCTCGCTGCCGGGTTGGCTATGACAGTCCCACCCCGCCGAAGCGTGTAATTGGTGAGGGTAGCACCACTGTAGCTCCATGCCAGATTCAGTTGCGTATTCGAAGCAACCGTCGCACTAAAGCTGGAAATTTGTGCCGTTCCCGTGCCTGCAGTCGCACTGACCGTGGCGACTGGTCCGTTCGGTAGCGGCTGTACTGTTAGGTTGTAGGTATCGCCATTGACTAAATAGAGTGCCGTCCACGAACGTTCATTCGCTGCCAGGTCGCCCGTCCACGGGCCACCCCCGGTAGTATCGACACCGTCGCGTGCTACCCGATAGCCAGTTGCGCCTGGGTATTCATCCCAGGTAACGGTAATCTGGTTGTTGCCGGGCGTGACTGAAGTGAGCGAAAAGACCCTTGGTTGAGTTGCAAATTGGCGGCGTCTAGCTGAACGGCTCATATAACACCCAGTATACCATATTAAGGGGGGAGGCGCATAGAAACATGAGCTTTATTTCTCCAGCTGCTAAAGATAGGCGCGAGCGTTGCATGGAATCCATGGAGGGGGCTTGCTATACTACCAGATGACACAAAACAAAAGCTATACACTGTGACGACGTGGTGCAATGTACTTGGCCTCTTATATCTAGGATTGTAGGTACTTGAAGCAAGGGTGGTATACTTTTATAGTATGAAACAGATGAGCAAGCTACAGAAAATCACCTTGGGACTGTTTGGTGCGATTGTTGCGAGCGTTGTGGTTGGGTTAGGCATGAAGAAGCTACAAGACGAGATGCCTGTAGATGTAGCGAGTACCCCAAAAGATCTGTCGTGGAAAAGCTGGAAGCGAGCGTTACTTGAAACAAAAGACGCCATCACAAACCGCAATCTTTCGATGCTCGCTGCGGGCATAGCATACGGCGGAACGCTTGCCTTTTTTCCGCTCGTGGTCGCTGGTGTTGCGATTGCTAGTATTGTGCTGGCACCGGAGCAGATTAGAACTATTGTCGATGGGCTTGGTGCATACCTTCCAAAAGATATTGCGAGCTTGCTGGCAACACAGCTGACAAGCGCACTTAGTAATCATTCGGCTAATATTTTGATAGCCGTGGCGGCAATTGCGCTGGCATTATTTGGTGTATCAGGCGCCATGAGTAACCTAGCAAATGCGCTCAATGTTTCCTATGAGGTAGCGGAAACTCGGAGTTTTATAAAAGCACGGCTGGTGAGTCTAGGACTAACGGCCTTTATGGTGCTGGGCATGTTGATTATTTTGCCGCTTATTGTGCTTGGTGAAACGATATTACGAGCGTGGGGCATTCCCGAAGGTGCCATCGTGGTATTTTCGATTTTGCGATGGGTGTTGCTCGCCGCTGCGATGTCGCTAGGACTCTCTATCGTGTACCGTTATGCGCCTGATAGACCGAATGTTCGCTGGCAGTGGGTAAGTTGGGGAGCAATTATGGCAACCCTATTGTGGCTGACGGTCACGGCATTATTCTTCGTATATGTGCAATATTTTGCCGCATTCAATGAATCATATAGCTTATTTGCTGGCATCATCGTGCTGATGATGTGGCTTAATTTCTCTGGACTCATCGTCCTTGTAGGTGCTGAAATTAATCACCAACTCGAAAAGCGAACCTTACTGCCAACAACCGCTCTCGGCGAACAATAAGTTACGAAGAAAGTTCTAGGTCTTTGAAAACATCTTCGCCAACATAATGTTCGAGTGAATCTTTATCGACAATGTAAATACCCCCAGAGTAAGAAATAATATCTTTGTTGTGCAGCGTCCTTAGTACCTTTGTGGTACTTTCACGCGTTAGCCCCACCATACTAGCGAGAATACTATGACTCAGACGGATGGTTATTTCATATCGACCATTTTTGAGCGGCTTTCCGTAGCGGAATACAAGGAAATACAATGTAAAAGCGATTTTTTCATCAGCACGCGACTGTTCGAGGCCATTGATACGAAACATTGACGCTGAATAATCGCGACTGAGGTCAGAAAATAGTGACTTAAGGGCTATGGGATCGTTCAAAATTAGTGCATCAAAGTCTGACTTTGAAACTGCACTACGCGCACGTCATCCAGCGCCTGGTAGTAAAACAGCGAGATGGCAACTTGATCGAGAAGCCAGGCAATAGGGAACATGTCATCGCGGGTGAAAAACCCAATCGTTCGCTCTTCACCTGAACTCGCCACTGTATAGGCGCGGACTGTTCCTTTAGTGATAAGCATGCCATGCCGTGGAATTTCCCCTTGGAAGAAAATGCTAGTCCCCGCTTTGTAGGCTCGAGAGATACCGCGCGTTCGGATAGCATCTATATGGGGCTTCATCTGACTTTAGTATACGCTACTCGATAGGTGGTAGTGAAAATTTTCACAGTCCTTCTGTGAAGAATGATACAGCCGCGACAGAAAATGCTCGGTATAGTGAGAAGCACGAGATAAGTTAACGGAGGGATAGAGGAATGAACAAACATAACGATTCTACAGACCAACGTATTTCCGCTTTTATCAATCGTAAGGCTAAGCAATTTCCCGACATTGACCGACAGCGAAGTGCACCAGAAGAAGTAAAGCAAAAGGGCTTTTTTGAAACGATTTTTCAAAGCTTAGCAATCGGGCGGTAGTGTAAGGGCCTTCCCTTTGTCATTAGCTACGAGAAATGAGGTAATTACTCAGTTCTAAGTTCTAAGTTCTAATAGAAATGGCGATAGCAGTTGCACCTGCTGAATCGGCGCCATGTATAAACAGATTTTGTGAAGGGCTATGAGATTCTGATAGAGCGTACAACCGACTCGAAAAAATCGATCGAAGTAAAGTGTGACGGATACAGGGCAAGATGTGCCTCAATGCGACGACCATTCTTTTCGTACACGTAGGTACGCCCTTGCCATTCGGTATCGCGTAAAAGACCACCCCACCTTTTTGCC
>CAZGGJ010000041.1:0-7766 GCA_964525315.1 uncultured Candidatus Saccharibacteria bacterium
ACTGGGGAGCCATCCTCAACGACTACCTCTCTACTGCTCACGAAGCCGACGGCTCTCTCAAACCAAACTCCATCACTGCAGCCACCCTTGCTCCCAATGCTATCACCACTCCCTCCATTACCAACGACGCCATCACCGAACCGAAACTCGCCCCTGCTGTCCGCTCCAAGCTTAACTCTGGCGGTGGCACCCAAGGAGCCACCGGTCCAGCTGGTCCTCAGGGACCGCAAGGTCCCCAAGGAACACCAGGTACTCCAGGTGTAGCTGGCCCAGCAGGTGCCACTGGTGCACAAGGTACCGCAGGTACTCCGGGAACCAACGGCCAACCCGGTGCCACCGGAGCAGTAGGACCGCAAGGTCCTACTGGCTCCCAAGGCTCTCAAGGCTCCACCGGCTCTCAAGGTCCCCAAGGCCCTCCTGGCTCAACTGGACCTGTTGGCTCTCCAGGCGTGGCAGGCTCAACAGGTCCAGCTGGACCAGGAGGAGCCACTGGTCCCCAAGGAGAGAATGGCACAACCGGTGCCACCGGACCACAAGGCAATCCAGGCACACCTGGTACCCCAGGTACACCTGGCAGTGATGGTGCAACCGGTCCCCAAGGCCCACAGGGAGCAACTGGTCCAACCGGTGCCGCCTCTACAGTCCCTGGACCAACCGGTGCTACTGGCCCACAAGGCCCCACTGGTACAAACGGTACCCAAGGTGCTACCGGTCCCCAAGGACCAACAGGCACAAATGGTACCAATGGTCAAAACGGTGCAACTGGTCCCCAAGGACCAGCAGGCTCACAAGGTGCTACGGGGCCGGCGGGGGCGACGACGATTGGGGGGATAGCTGGGCTGCAAGATGAGTTGGATAGCAAGCGTAATGCTCTGGATGCACTTATCCAAATCAACGGAGCCGATAACTACCTCGAAGATGTTCATATCACAAACGACGGTAGTGTTAATAGTACGTGGCCTGACCGACTAGTGTTTCGCTATAGGGATTCTGTTGGAGGCACCTATTACCGTACAGGGTATTTCAATGAATATGGCGAGATACGAGTCGCTCCGGCAAGAGCGAATACCGTCCCATTTCGTGTATTTACTCGTGAATACACTACGCAGCCTGCACGAAATATGACCGTCCCTGTCATAGAAGTCATGGATGACCGTGATACACGCACACAGTTATTTGCCGTGATGCCTAGTGGCAAGGTAGTTGCGCCAAATATCGGCAATAAAGTCACCACCTCAGACACCCCACCGACTTCGCCTGCAGTAGGGGATGTCTGGATAGATACGAGCGCGTAGGGTATGAGTGGATTTGTCCAAGAATTCGGGTTTGTGTACGGCGGTGCAGTCGAATCTGTGTTTACCTATGCGTACCCGACGGCAATACCGGTAGGCGATTCGCTGGTGGTTGCGGCGTGCTCGCTTAGTGGCCTCGACCCTATCGCGACAGTATCGGCCACTGACACCAAAGGCAACTCGTGGCAGACCGTCATCACCGACCAAATTGGTACAACGACTTGCTCGGTGCACATGCTGTGTGTTACTGTCACCCATGCAGTTACTCCTGCAGATACGATAACCTTTACTTTCTCAGACTATGCCACGAGGCTGGCTATCGGGTGTGCACAGTTCAACGACGTATTGACGCCTGATGTAAATGCCACAGGGGACAATGGCGGCAATTCATGGACAACGCTTGTTACGGCCTCGACGGCTCAGACCGCGCAAGCGGAAGAGCTGCTATTCGGTGCGTGGGGTTTGATAAACGCAAGCAGGGTATTTACGGCTACCAATGGATTTACCGGACTGACGAAGTATACGAGCAATGGGGGCTCGGGTGAGCGAGCAGTGGTAGGCCAGTATAAATATGTGAGTTCGATGGGGACGTATACCGCAAATGGTACGCTGTCTTCGAGTGGCAGTGCGGGAGGTATCGTGCAGACATTTAGGGTGAGTGCTACGCCGCCAGGTCGCAGTGGGAGGCCAAAAGTGTGGAGTGGTACGGCATGGGTTGGCCATGATGCGAAAGTCTGGGATGGCGCAGCTTGGACAGTACAACCGGCCAAAGGCTATACCGGTACTGATTGGGTAGACAGCAAATGAGGAAGCCATGCCAATAGCACGCCGCATCATGAGAGCGAGTGCGCCTTCTGCTCCAAGAAGGATGGGCGTCGGCGCGTGTCCGGACAACCCGGGTGGTGAGAGTTTGAACGCTGCGCTTTCGGTGGCCAATAAGTATGCTGATGGAGCGGTTGTTCGTCAATTTATGGGTAGCTTCAAAAGCCCCAATAGTTCCTCGCGGCTCCGTGCTGTGCATACTTCTTATAACTTTTCGAGCAACTCGTATACTACGCTCATTGCCGGTGGGTATGATGCCGCTATTACGGCCGCCGCCCAGGCAGCTCGTCCGGGCGATATCCTGGAATGGACGCATGAGTTTGACAAGAAGGTACGTGATGGCAATGTGCCGCTTGCGGCCGGGATACAGGCCAAGAATCATTTCTACGATGTCGTGAAGGCAGCGAACCCGCCGGTACTTGTCGCTACTACTTATACATGGGGGCTTTTCGCCAAGTGGCAGGCAAGTGATACTCCTAATAACTATGTCGGTATAAAGGCCGATATCCTCGGAGTGGATTATGATGGCGGGGTGAGCTATAGTACGACAAATGGCTACCCTGACTTCACTGATACGATGAATAGAGTTGCAACGTGGGCAGCGGGCAAGTATGCGCGGCTGGCGGTGCCGGAATTCGGCTGCCCGCGAGACAAGACACATGACCCGACCGGAGCGATTATCACGCCATGGCTGCAGTCATCGCTTGCTTTGTTTGAGTCGTATGGCTATGAGTATGTCTGCTACTACGACTACAACCCCGACGCCAACCAGTCTTCGCTCGACCAAAGCTCTTCTATCGCGGCGTGGCGTAGTGCTATCGTGGCTTCCAATGCGTAAATGGGATGGGCTACTGCCGTATCTGGGGAGTTGTTGTATTTCTTGACATCTCCTTAGGGGGGGGGGGGTACTATAGTTAGTAAATAACCACAAGGTTTATATATAACTATTCTACGGAGGTGAAATAACACATAATGCCAAGACTACCCCACCCAGGCGGAGACAAAGGTAACTGGGGGGATATCCTCAATGATTATCTCTCCCAAGCTCACAACCCAGACGGCTCCCTCAAACCTACCGCTATCCAAAACGACGCCATCACCGAACCCAAACTCGACCCCTCAGTTCGCTCCAAACTTAACTCCGGTGGTGGCACCCAAGGTGCAACAGGCCCAGCTGGTCCTCAGGGACCGCAAGGTCCCCAAGGAACCAATGGCACCAACGGTCAACCAGGTGCAACTGGCGCTTCAGGTACTCCCGGCGCAACTGGACCCGCCGGCACTCCAGGCGTGGCAGGTCCGACGGGTCCAATTGGGCCGGGAGGGAGTATGGGGGCGACAGGACCAACTGGCTCTCAAGGAGCAACTGGTCCGCAAGGCCCAGCTGGCAATAATGGTGCTGACTCTACGGTGCCTGGGCCACAAGGTGCTACCGGTCCACGAGGCAATGATGGCACCAGTGTCACCATCACCGGCAGCGTCGCCAATGCTGCCGCTCTTCCCACTGGTCTGACACCTGCTGATGCTGGCAAAGGCTACCTGACAAACGACAACGGTCACCTCCACGTCTGGAGCGGTACCAGCTTCACTGATGTTGGCACTGTCCGAGGACCGCAAGGGCCAACAGGACCACAAGGCACCCAAGGAACACCAGGGACAGCTGGCAATACAGGTGCGACAGGAGCTCAAGGCAACCCAGGAACAGCGGGACAAACCGGAGCTACAGGACCCCAAGGACCTGCCGGTACTAATGGACAGGTTGGGGCTACGGGGGCGAGTGGAGCAGCCGGAGCCAATGGTCCAGCAGGCGCGACGGGGCCAAGTGGCCCAGCCTCAACGGTACCTGGGCCACAAGGGGCTACGGGGCCGGCGGGGATGACGACTGTGGCTGATTTGCCGGGTGGGTCGACAATTCGTGTACTTTCACCAGCAACGGCTCGCCCAACTGCACGCACTGACATCTCGGTTATCTGGGTTGGGTACGCCAGCGCACCTGCCAATGCAATTCAAGGCGACCTCTGGCTGGAGCCGCTTACATGACCAAGACCAACAATACTTGGATGAGGCGCTCTACGGATTGGCTCCTCCTCGATGATGGCACGACCATACCGGCACCGGGTGATAGCGGTGATGGCTACCTCGCCGAGTGGGGACTACCCGTGTGGGAGGACACATTCCAAGGAGCGAATGGTGCTGCCCCTGATGCAGGGAGGTGGTACCGCCGCGGGCTACCAGGCAGCGACTACTATTTGTCGAATACTGACCGCCAGGGTATTATTCAGCGCGACAACGCGTATATCGATAATGGCAACCTCGTGCTCAAGACAGAGCGCCGTTCGAGTCCGCTCACGCCAGATGCGTATACACGCTGGTATGACACGGCGTATGTCGACACGATGCCGCGTAGTGGGTTTGATGGCTACGAGCAGCGCTATGGTCGCTGGGAAGCGCGCGTTCATTCGCTCAACCCAGGCAATACCGCGGGTATTTGGTCGGCATTTTGGCTGCGCACCAACCAAGACGGCGGTGAGATTGATATCTTTGAGCATGTGGGCACACCAACTGCTCGTGACGAAAATGGTGGTACATCAGGGTCGTGGCCATATGCCTCACGATTTCCGTCGAACGGTTCCGGGTCGCAGTGCGTCTTCTTCGAGCAAACCGGCCAAACCAATAATCAGCCGGGCAATGCCTACCACGAGTCCCGATATCCGATACCGACACCCTATAATGACTGGCATACCTATGCCTGTGAGTGGACGCCCGACCGCATTTCTTGCTACTGCGACGGTATCATGGTGGGTGAAGTAAAGCGCGGCCAGCGGCCGGTTAATTACCAAGGGCAGTCAAATAATAACCTCGATGACGGTGCCAAGATTCTCGACGGCGGGTTTGGCGGGAGCGCCAAGGCTCACGTGCGTTTGGATGTACATGTCGGTTTTCCTGGGTATGGCATGGCCTCTGAGACGTATACCCAGAGCCCGCACTACTTCAGGGTCGACTATGTCCGCATCTGGGAGTGGAATGGACAGGAGTAGACTATGGCGATACTAGGACAATGGGATTCGGGGACATTACCAACGACCGTCGGGAGCGGCGTATCATCCGCACCAACTGGTGGGTGGAATGGCGGCCCAGCGATACAATTCGACCAAGTTGCATCACAGTCATCGCAGGTACGGTTTGAGTTCACTTCGCACCAGAATGTCGCGGTACGTGCCTATTTGCAGATGCCGGCAGCGTGGGCATCGGCCGCAGAGGCATTAATTGTTGTACGTCCAAATTCATCATCAAATGTTGGTCAGGCCGTGATTGCCGGTACCGGCTCGCCAGGCCAAGCCCGCCTCATCAAGGCCGACCCTGGTGCCAACGCAGCTACTTCAAGTACGGGCACGCTTTCGCAGAGTACATGGTATCGATTTGAATTACAGCTTGACCAGGCAAATGGTCGGGGCAGGCTTGGTATCTTCCCGCTGGCCTCAGACACGGCAGTGTGGGAGTCTGGTTGGCAAACAAATGACTTTGGCACTTCGGCCTACCGCGTCGAAATCGGCCCGGCCTACACCAGCCCGACTATGGGCATGGTACGCGCTGCCAATATCCTCGTGAGTGATGATGTGACTAACTGGCTTGGCCGTGCCGCTGGGGATGGTATACTTCCACCGAGCAGCAACGTACTGGGGCAGTGGGATTCAGGGACATTGCCGACTACAATTGGCACTGGAGTGTCATATGTTGCTAATGGTGGCTGGAATGGCGGCCCGGCAATACAATTCGACCAGCAGGCTGGCGATGTGTCACAGGTACGCTTCGCATTTAGCGCAGCGAATCAGCTTGCGATGCGCGCGTACATCCAAATGCCGAGCGCATGGGCGTCAGCTGCGCAGATGCTGCTGATGGGGCGACCAAACTCTGCAGAAACATCGGGTCGTATGGCCCTGGCGGGTACGAGTGCGCCAGGCCAGGTGAGACTTATTGAGTATAGCGGTACGACAACGGTTTCATCATCGACAACTAGCCTAGTTAGTACAGGGCAATGGTATCGATTTGAGCTGCAATTTAACGGTGTTACCGGACAAGCCCGAACTGCCGTATTTGCACTTGGTTCTGATACGCCGCTGTGGACTTCTGGCTGGCAGACAGCTGATTTTCATATGCCCAGCGTCTATGCGGAATTTGGGCCGGGTTGGGCGGGGACGACACTTGGCCAAATTCGCATGACCAACCTACTGGTGACCGACGACATTAGCGATTGGCTTGGCCGTGTCGCCGGTGATGATGGCACGCATTCTGGCGGCAACGTGTTAGGTGAGTGGAACTCAGGCGCACTGCCAACTGAAGTTGGGGCAGGCGTTTCGTATGTAGCAACTGGCGGCTGGGATGGTCGTCCAGCAATACAGTTCAATCAACAAGCAGGTGATTCGTCGCAAGTTCGTTTTGAGTTTAGTAGTGTTACGACTGTCGCGGCGCGGGCGTATATCCAAATGCCTGCTGCATGGACGCCAACATCGCAAGCCTTGATGATTGCCCGGTTTAATTCATCGACGAATGTTGGGCAGATGAATATCGGTGGTACTGGTTCATCTGGCCAAGTGCGACTAATCAAGGCTGACCCTTCTGCGACCGCAGCGTCATCGAGTACCGGCACCGTAGTGCAAAGTACCTGGTATCGGTTTGAGCTACAGCTGAACCATACGACCGGCCAAGGTCGAACTGCGGTCTTTGCGTTGGGTTCGGATACACCGCTATGGGATTCCGGCTGGGTGACGAATGATTTTGGTACCTCAACCTACCGTATAGAGATTGGCCCGGCATATACGAGCCCGACCATGGGACAGGTGCGTGTGGCCAACCTGAAAGTTACTGATAGTGTAAATGGCTGGATTGGCCGTGCTGCTGATGACAATGGATTGCCAGCACCCGAACCGCAAACGTCGTGGCGCATTCGTACGGCGAGCGGCTGGGTAGAGGCGTTCGCGCACGATACGTTTGATGCCCAAAATGGCCTTGACCCGGCTACCACGAAACTCGCGCTCATCGGTGATTCGCTGACAGCTAGCGCAAACGGTACCAGCGGTAGTCGTGAATCGGCTACCAGAACAGTGCTGCAGTCGACTGGGCTCCAAAATGGCAATATCTTTTGGTATGGTCGCAATAACAAAGGTATGACTGCAGCAGACGGCAACGGCAAGACGGTGTTTGCCAATCTGACAGACGCGAAGACGGCACTCGGTAGTGTGAATATCTGGGTAATTGCCCTTGGTACTAATAATACCGTGGACGGCTCTCCGGCCCTTAGTACGACAGACTTTGGCAACGCCATGCGAGCAATTTTGGACGCTATCTATACGTCGCCAGGTGTTACTGAGCGCGTACTGTGGGTGAATACAGCGTTTTATAATCCCAGCTCACCTCGCTCGACAAACTATAATCCGGTCATTACGTCAGTTATTGCCGAATATCCGCATGCGCAGGTGGTTGATTGGTATAATCGTGTCCATACACCACGTGACGACGCGGATTGGGCATCGCCTGGTGGGGGTGACGATGTGCATCTTACGACTGCTGGCTACGCCAAACGCGACCAATTTATCGCCAATCGCGTTGCCGCGTTATTAACCTAGAGGATTGCTAACACAAAGAGAGGGAGAGGAA
>CAZGGJ010000042.1:0-6930 GCA_964525315.1 uncultured Candidatus Saccharibacteria bacterium
TAGGCCGTCGGCATGGGCTCCGGTTGGGAGTCAGGCTGGGGCTCGCTCGGCGGCGGGGGCAAGTGCTGTAGTGCCACTCGGCGCCTGTTGATGTCGCCGATGCGCATCTGCTGTGCCAGTTGCTCGTTGGAGCGGTCGGGGTGCAGGGCGCGCATCAGACGCATGTACACGCTCTGCTCGTCGTAATCACTCGAGAGTACGTCGTCCAGTCTGCCAACGATGAGCGCCGTCCTCTGGTGCTCGTTCGCGAGGTCGGTGAAGACTCGCAGCAGCGCGTCGTAGAAGCGCGTGTTGGTGGAGCGGGTGTAGTACCGCGTGACCTGGTCGACGACATCGACCTGCTGGCTGTAGGCCACGATATCTGCCTTGACCGCGCCGAGCAAGATCGAATCCAGCAAGTCAGCTTGCGCATCGGTCAGCTGTTGCGCCCGGACGGCCGCATCGAGCTTGTTGATCCTGACGGAGTTGTAGTACTTGAGGTTCGCCCCGTTGTCCTGCAGGCGCGTCAACTTGTTCATGACGGCAATGTCGGGACGTCCGGTGAACTGGTCACCCATGGAGGTAGCGAATGCCTCACCGGCATCGCGGCCTTCCTGGTGAGCCTTGACCAGTACGTGGAACAGCTGGGGACGGCGTTCTTCCGCGCTGATCTCGAACGCGTAGGTGATGAACTCGGCCTGCTGGTTGGTGAGCGGGGTGGTGGACATGGCTGCCTCCAGGGCGGTGGTAGGTGGATCGTTTGGAAAAGGTCGCTACTAGAGGGGTCTCTGTGCGATAAGTATATTATAACAGATTATGAATAATAAATCAATAATCAATCACGGCTTGCACACGGCCAGATGTTCGTGGAGGAGCTGGTTAGTGTCGGTTATGGTGCACTCTAGTGTGGCCATACGTGCCCCAAGGCTCTCTTGGGTATCTTGTATGGCCTGTGACAGTGTTTCTTGCATCAGGGCCATGGTTTCTGCAAGCCGATTCAGCTTGTCGTCCATGGTTTCCAGCAACGAACCTTCATAATGATCAGCGCTCAATTAGTTATTGTAGCAATCGGCCTTATTATAAAGAATGAAAAATAAATGAAAAAAGGGTAGGCGGTTCGTTATGCTGCGACGGCCACGGCCTTTAGGCATTATCACAAAGCACGGTGTCGGAGTCACTTTTTAAACTACATATAACAAAAAAAGTATTTATGCCCAAACCGGCACAGTAGATGAATGGTTACCGAATTCGTCCTTTTGGACTCGTCAGTATGGCCACACAGCCATAGTTCGGAGTGAGGGCGCTGGCGTCTGAGGTGTAGTGTGGTTGGGGGTAGGTGGTCATCGTCGGAACGATGGCAACTTGGTCCGTACACACGTACACGTCAGAGCGCCAGGCACTCATTTCCGAACTTCAGGAAGCCGCACTGAATGGGTGCGGTAGGGATCAGCCGAGGCTGATCGGTCAGGCAGGCCTGTCGGCCGAGTTGATGCCGGCGCGCAGTGCACCCGTGAACGGGTCATCGCTGTCGTCGGCGTCGGCCACCGTCGGGAAGATGGTTCGCGGACCACCGGAGTGCGGGGCCTGCGGGAGGGCGGCGGGATCATCGGTGATCCGCACCTTCATCTTGGAGCCGTCGCTCATCGTCATGATGAACACTTCGGGGTTCGATGTCCTCTTCATGGGGTTGCCATGTCGATCCACGGGGACCTCTTCACCGTCGACCAAGTCGTAGGTGGCGTTGAAGGGGTGGATGGTGAGCATCTCCTCGCCGGCGTCGGCGGTGTCGGTGTGATCGTCCGGCTGGACTGCCGTGACGCGGCGGGTGGTGCCACGACGCACGCCAGGTGCATCAGCCGAAGCCGGTGCATGGTTGCGCGCGACGAGCGCTGCCACCGAGGTGGGGCCAGCCGTGTCATCCGCGGAGACGATGCGTCGCGTCCTGGGTGGGCGCAGCTGAGTCGTCTGCGGTGCGGCCGGCGGCTCGTCGATGTCGGTGTCGTCCGCGATGGTCGCCGAAGCGGGTTGAGCGGTACGACCCTCCAGTGCGGCGAGCCGTTCTTCGAGCCTCCTGGCCTGCTCCTCAGCAGCCTCGCTCCGCTCGCGCGCGGCGATCAGCTCGGCGGACTCCCCGCGCTTGCGCTTGGGATGAGCCTGGCTGTCGGCCTTGGCGGCTTCGACGAACGCATTGATGAGCTTGCTGCTCGGCGTGCGCTGCCAAGAGCTACCCTTGTAGAACAGAAGGTAGACGAGCCGCATGAGGCTGCCGGCGATGATGGCGGCGACGATCTGGTAGATCGACAACGTAATCATGTTCCAGGAGGCCTTGTTTGCGGCTGCCAACAAGATGTGGCCCGGAACGGTGCCAATCAGCAACGCGAACGCCACGAAGCGCAACACGTGCACTGGCAGTCGCAAGATCGGCAGCTGAGCGCTGGAGCTCTGTGCCGCTGCGGGCTGAGCATCCTGAGATGCTTGGGGCATTTCAGTCGAATTCTGCGGGGGGGCCTGGCTGGGCCTCCACTCGACGGGCTGGGGACGGGAATCCTGGGGCATAGCATGCTCCTTGGGTCGAGGCATTTAAGCCTGTTTTCCTGAAGTTCGGTTTGTCGATGTACGCTGAGACAGATACGACTCTTGGTGTGAGTATACCTCTCAAGTACGTATGCTATTATAGCATAAACGTCATAAAAAAGCAATACAAGTGACCCCTGATACAGCTCATAAAGCCAATATAAACAACAGAGGTAGTAATAAAATCACAAGCAAACCTCCATTTCTACACCATATATGGTGCCGGACGCAGTCGCAGCCGCCAATTTGTACGGATATCGTACTGGCAGCGGTGCGGCCGCATCCGGCACTGATGCCGTGGCGAGTCGCTAGCTCAGGTCATTGGACGGGGCGTCACCAGATGTCGGCGCCGTTCATACGGGAACTCGCTGATCTTGCCGCCTGCATCCTGGCGGAGCATAACACCGTCATGATCGTATGGTTCTGAGCCGTATGTTTTGACGGTGAGCTCGGTGATGCATGCGCCATTGGTGTGATTCGGGCGAGCGGCAATTCGCAGGGCGCGCCGCAAATAGCGAGCCATGGCCACCGCCGCGGTCTCATCGACTTCACAGCCCGGAGGAACCAGCTTGTTGAGCAGTGCCCGTACCTCAGGGTCATCAACTATCCAGAGGTCGCGCTGTGCTACGGCAACCTGATCGGCATAAGCCAACAGGGTGGATGTGTAGGTCGGACCCAACTGCAGACAGGTTTGCCGGACGGCATCAGGGTAGCTATGACCGCAGGATGCAACTCGGATGAGTACCTGTTTGCAGATATCCAGTGCCGTAAACACAGAGACACTGTGGCTATCGATCAGGCCGTTACAGGCGTCAATCATGCAGCCGGCTAGCCGCTGGTTCGGCGTGCGCGCTAGCAGTTCGGTAGCTGCCATAGCGTTCCATATTTCACGCGTCGCAGTGCTCACGCCATTAGGCATAGCCATAATGGCTGCCATCAACTCTGGCGAAGGCTGCAAGGTGACCTCGTACTGCATAATCGCCGTCCAGAGGTCGCTGGTGCCGCTTTGGTATGCTTGGCGAATGTTCGCGACCGAGTCGGTGATCATTTTTTCGGTCACAAAACCGGCACGCTTGGTCGTTAACTCTCTGGTCAGCAGATCCAAGGTGTTGTCGAGCTGATCGGTGGGGGCTATCGGGTGCGGTGTCATTGCCATTACTCCAATTGAGCGGATTGGGCGGATGAATACAGCAGAGGTGGCGTAACGACGTTGGTACGCTGAAAGTGGCGGTTTGCTTGTGCAAGGACAAGAGGTTGTGACCTCAGGCCTGGCTATAGTGTACAAGATTAGAGCCGAATTCGTCCTTTTGGACTCGTCAGTATGACCACGCAGTCATAGTTCGGTGAGTAGGGCGCGGCGCGGTCGGAGGTGGGTGGTGTGGTGCGTGGGTACGCCGGAAACTAGATGGTGAGCCGTCGCGCAATGCGACAACGTATCTGTTCCAGGCGTGCTCCTCGCACAAACACTCCCGTGCCTCCAGACCGCTTGCGCGCCCTGGCTTCCTAGCTGTTGGTTCCCCGGTTGTCGACACCGTTCCACTGTTCGATGAGTTGCCTCGCGAAGCTGCGACCATCGCCGGAGCCGTCGGGGGCCCGGAGGTGCTTGGCGCCGCTGCGGTCGGCCTGCTGGAACAGGCTCGCGGAGTCGCCGAGTTGACGCCGGGTGGCGTCGTTGAACTTGTCGTTCTCGTAGCTACACATGACTGCGACCACCTGCGGGTTCAGCTCATTGCCGGTCATGCCAGCGAGGTCGTCGTCCTTCATCTGCTTGCGCATCGCGGCGCTGTACGGCCCGACCTTCGGCATGAACTGCTCGAACAGGGCGCCCTCTTCGTGCTTGGCACGCCAGTTCTGCAGGCGTCGCACGAATCGGTTGCCGTTCATGCCGTAGAGCAGCCAAAAGGCCAGTCCTGCCACCAATGCGATTGTGGCGTCAGGCTCGCTGCTGAACGTGTTGTCGCCAACGGCGAAAGCCTTGAGCCTCAGAGCCGTGTAGATGATCAGGCCGAAGCTCGTTGACTTGTAGGCGCCGGTGGCGAGTTCGTACAGCTTGAGCTTGGTGGATGACTTCATGATGGGTCCTCTTGGATAGTGTCGGTCGTGGTAGGGTGGATGGATGGGACTGATCAGGTGGCCACTCGAGCTTTTGAGGGGGGGAACCTAACTTGGGAAGGGACGTGAGCACTTGCTCATTTCCGTGTGTTATTATAGCACATTTATGCATAAAATGCAATATGCATAAGCGGAATCTACCCCTGTCAGTATGATAAAAAACAAGCAAAACCTCCGGGTTGGGCGAAAGGCCTTGGCGGCCGAAAACATACGCAATTGTGCGGAGTTGGCGCGTACCGGGAACGTCATATCTCCAGATGTACGCAGCCGGACCGGCCGGACGGCAGCATGTGCTAGTACCGTCCGGCTAGCCGGTGGCGCCAGTCTGGCTTTCAGAGGTATTTGGAAGCGATAACGGTTTGCAGGTCGTCAACGTGTTTGGTATCTTCGGCGATCCTTTCGGCAACTGCCGATAAGTGCCGATGCCAACCTGGATGGGTATACAGGATGATCGCGTCGCGGAGCGTTTCGCCTTCGCGCAAGCCGTACACGATATCCCTACAGATTTCTTCCGCGCTGTACGGCGTAAGGATGTGTTGTTCGATGAGATAGAAGAATATGACCGCTACTGCCGGCGCATAGTAGGCTGGTAAGCCGAGTTTCACCCAGTTGGCAGCGTGCTTGCTTTGCCAGCAGGCTTTGGTGTACGGATTGACGCCTAGCTTGATTATGCGTAGCGCCAGTTGCTCGGATGGCCTGAAGTCGGCCGGCGCTAAATCTTCCATCAACTGCCATAAGTCGTAGGCTTCGCGGTAGTAGGAGCGCATCATCTCGACTACGCTGGCAGCATCGAATGGCATGGCAGTAGTGCGGTTGTAATCAACCAACTCCTGCTCTAGGCTAATCAAAATGCCAGCAAGCTCTTCTTGGTTGATGGGCTGTGCGGCCATCGGTCCCCCATTGGCGGTTTTGCTTGTGTGGTGCAGAAAAGCGACGGGCGCTTAACTGGCTCCCATTACACCATAAAATAGAGTTCACGGCAAATCTAAGTCTAGCATCGACAGAGAAATAAAATATGCCAAAGTTCGTTGTGTTGTAGCGCAGTTTTTCGTCCTAACGGGACTCATCAGTACGCTGAAATAAAGCGTAGAAACTGTGTCGACGCTCCGCCCCCTTAAACTTGTGCAGCGTTGCGGCACGGATGTAGCCAGCACCTGCCAGCCCGCCGCCGCCCGGCGCGCTTGTCCGCGGAGTGCGGACTTCTGGCGCACCGGCGCGGCGGCTGACGGGAGCTAGCGTCCTGGGTGGTGCCGCAGTGCAAGCCATCGCCGGGCATGGTGTGTTAAGAACTGTTGCAGATTGGGTAGGTCATCGGCGGTAATGCCGGCAATGCCATCCAGTGGTACGCTGACCCACCGAGGTGGCTGTACTGGCAAAGGCTGCGGTGACACAGTGTCACCGCGCAAGATATGGACGACGTCGTCGCGGCTAATACGGATGTTGTGTAACCCAATCCTCCACATGGCGGCTTCAGTCAGTTCGCACAGCGGTTGCCGGGAATAGTCCATGGCAATCTGTACGCACAAGTTGGTGGCGTGGTTGCTTGTGATCGACTGGTCGATGTGCACGAAATAGCGCCACAAGAGCAAAATCTGTCGCGTGGCAGCCTCGCTGACATGCTCCATGAGAGTATTACACGCATTCAGGGCCAGTAGGGAGTAGTCGTGTTCCGACAGTTCGCTGTGTTCGCAACGGCAATACAGGCGTCGCGACGATTCTGCATCGAGCCCGATGAATTCCGGGCTAAGACACCGTGCAAGCTTCCACTCGGAATTTTGGTAGCGCCGGACGATCTCTTGCTTTACTAGAGTGATATATGCTGCACTGACGCCGAGCTGGTAGGCGTACAGTGCGCAATACTCATCAATGAGCTGCTCTTGTTCTGTGGTTAGGGTTCTAGGCTCAATCATAGCAGGCTGCTTTCTTTCAGATTAGTCCGTTTGGGCTGGTAACGGATTCTCGGGGGCGTTTATCAATCAAGCCGCCAAATTTGGTTGGCTCTACGATGAGTCGCCCATCGGCGTTAACGAACAACTTGATTTCTCCCATGGTGCTGTCTTTACCGTGCAATAAACGAGTCCTAAGACTGACCATGATGGTTCTTCGGCCGCTTGCCGGCTTGAGCAGTTCGGTAATGGCTGCTTGCAGGTTGAGTTGGAAATGGCCGATGACTTCATCAAGGGTATCTCTGATGAGCTCAGTAGGCAGTACGCTTTCTACGGCAGCGTGCCACTCCTTGGTAATCTCCTGCTCAGCGTCTACAAA
>CAZGGJ010000043.1:0-6500 GCA_964525315.1 uncultured Candidatus Saccharibacteria bacterium
CCAGCACGAACACTGCCAGCAATACGACCTTCTGCCAAAACCACACCGGCAGCACGAAACTCAGAACCTTCAGCACCCCGTAAAACAAAAAACTCGGACTCGTCACACCCGGCACCACCACCTGCGGCCCAAACACCATATCCAACGCAAACACATACCCCGCTCCCAACGCCGGCCCCAAAGCCCCTAGACCCACCAGCCCATATACGATATACTCCCGCTTCTCAAAAAAAGTTCGCATAAGGCTACCTCGAAGTAGTTTTTGCACGATGTCTGCGCCGCCTCCAATCATACCCAGCATACCCTATGCATGTGCCGAGCGTCACGATACTTATAACAGTACCCGCATTAAACCAACGCTGCGCGCCATACTCAATAACAAGATTCATAGTATACGAACCATCTGCCTGCCTAGCACAATTTGCCGACTGCTTTGCGCACAACACGGCAGGGTCAATGTACCAACCGTTTTCAAAATCATTCAGTTTGAGGTGATACTTTTCGGCTAGAGTTGCGGGTTTTGGTATGGGTGACATAGTGCGGAGGCCAGAACCTTCGTCCACGCGAATCTTCCAGAGTGGATTATATGACTCACTCATAGCCAAGTAAAACGGTGTGGTCGCGCCAGTTATTTTTACCGTTTTACCGGTGGCGTTTTTCGCACTGAAAGAAACCGATTTCGGCTCGACAACTTTGCTATCCGACTCACTTACTAGATAGTACTGCCCCACAACGGGCGGTATTTCTTTGACCAATACGTTATCGTAGCGATTGAATATGGTCTCAACTTTATATTGACCCTCAAAAGCAAACAACACTATCCGCATGCCGGTAGCCTCCGCAGGAGCCTGTATCTGCGTTATGTACGTCTGCCATTTTGTACCCTGCACGGTCGCTTTGCCCTCTATACTTGTTTTGGCTGGGTCATTAAATTCAACCCTATAATGTGCTTCTTTAGCGTTCGGACTTTGGTAGTCAAAACTTAGCATATACGTGCGGAATTCGCTGACCGGCACACTGTCACTGCTCGTGCAAGCCGCATGCCTTAATGCACTCAGTTCCAGCGCGTTATTGTTCTGGCCACGATTCAGCAGGCTCATTTTTATACTTGGGTTTGAGTCGTAGTTGTTACAATCCCCGACCCTCTTTTGCCAGAGGCCATTTGCGAAGTCACCATTAGTGACCAGGTTCTTGCCATCGGTACCATTCGGCACCGGGTAACTGAACGCTAATTCGCTGCTACTTGGTACCGGCACCTTTTGAAAATCCGTCGAAGCAGCCCCAGTCTGCATTTCTTGGTCTAGGTGCTTCATCTGCACATTATCGTATTTAGTATAGGCATCATACCGCAGCAGGTAATCCGAGTATCCGAGAAGGCGGACTTTGTACGAAGTCGCGCCTTCGGGTACCGCAACGATTTTCTGGTAGTTCTGCCAGTATGAGTGGTCGGTATCAAAGCTCTCTTTGACGACGGTGTTCTTCGGGTCGTTGAAAAGCACCTCATACCCAACCTGCTGGCCATGCGTAACTTGATAGTCAAAGCTTAGTAGATAGTTATCGCTATCAATCGGTACCGATGCACTGTCAGTGCACGCCGTATGCTTCCATGCAGTAAACTGCAGAGAAGCTTTTCCGTCACTTGCAGTGAGCGTGTTTTTACTCATACCTATATCTGGACTCGAGTCATAGTTATTACAGTCACTAATCCGGCTTTGCCATAAGCCTTGCTCGAACGATGGGTTTGGCAGAGTATTGCCGCCTAGTGCATACATTGCAACGACACCGTCTACGATTCCCAAATCTCTTTCAGTGTCGTTCAAGGGGATTGTCGATGGCTTGCCGTTAATCGACATAATATACGTCACACCAGGCTGCACATCCATAACGCCAAGCACGGTTTTGCTCTCATCCGCATCTATCTGCTGCCCATCGATGCTTAGTTGGTTTTCCATCTGGCCATATAGCGTCAATGTACCGTTCGACAGAACATAAGACAGGTGCCGGTTGTTCGCTTTTGCGTATAGTACCGCATTGCTGCCCGTCTTGTGTTTTTGCGTCAATGTACCGCCACTGACATCAGCGGGCTTTGTTCCTTGGAATATGTCTTCGATGCTGGTTTTCGGGACGGCCTTACCCGCCGTCGACTTACCATTTGCCAACACGAAATTGAAATCTTGGCGTAAGTCATTCACCACCAAGTCGTAATATCGCGAAAAAGCGGTATCGTTATTGTCGGTGTTGAACGCCTGTACGGTGTTAAAGCTGGATACGTGCGGATTGTAAGCTGTGTTTTCATAGACTGCTAACTCCTTTGTGCCGATATCGATTTTCTTGAGATACGCAGCATTGTCGAGCTGTTCGATATAAAATTGTCTGTCGTCACCATACTTACGAATGAAATCATCTTCGTTTGCCGTATCGCGAATCGGTACTACGACATACTTCACGCTCGCCCTATCAAGTAAATCGTTGGAGCTAGTACTGCCCACTAGGGCTGCCGATTTATCACGTAAGGTCGGAAACGGGTCTTCGTCTCCCGCATCCAGCGAACGCATCCACACGCCTGAGTTCAACTGGCTCGGTGTCACGCTGGGATGCAGATTCGTCTGCACTGCCCAACGCGAATTCACAGGCGTCCACATGACACGGAAATAATCCGGCTGTTTATTGATGAACTCGTTGAATACCTCGTAGTCTTGCGGCATAGTACGCGAAGCATACAACGTGCGGAAACTGCCCGTAACAAGTGGTTTTGCCTGCCCGAGAAATAATATCAGTACGGTAGCGGTCAGGACGCCATATGCTATTTGAGGCGCACGGTTACGTAGAGTTTCGTGACGCTTGACAGGATGCGAAGCAACCCAAGCCTTAAACACCGTTATCGTAAATGGTATCAAAACCGCATAGCCCAAAGTATTGAAGAGATAGAATTTCGATGCTTCACGGAACGCCGCCGCACCGGGTAGATTGTTGTATAGCCACGGGTACACATGCGCAAAAGGTTCGTTCACCTGTTTCACCAAAAAGATACCTGCAAGCGAGACTATGCCCCAATAGATTATTTCTTTGTACTCGTGAAAATTTCTGCGGTATTTAGCCGGGAACAGGAACCCGCCGAACGCTACAATCGGCACCAAGAACATATACGCGTGTACCGGTTGCGTTATGAAAGTAGCTGGCCGCCCACCGGTCCAGAACGGGTGCGAAAGCGTCAACGAGTTCTCTATGGTGCTGAAACTGACAAATAATTCACGACTTAAGAGGTCCGAGAATGTCACACCAGACGAAGCATTGACCGCATACGGCACAAGCCAGAATGCATGCAATCCGACAAAAATTGCCAGCACTGCCGCCAGCGGTAGAATACGCTGCCGGCAATAATCCCAGCGCTTCTCGGTCCAAGCGGCCTTGAATATGAACAACCCGAAGGCCATCGCCAAGACGAGCAGCAAAATACGCTGCTCATAGGCCCCGATGATTGCGAACGACAAGCCCGAACCGATAATCAGCAGTTTATTCTTAGGGTTCAAGAGCAGTTGCCTGAACAGATACAGCGCGACCGGAGCAAGACCGTAAGCCGCACCGATAGTCAACGCGCCGGCATAATTGAACAGCATCGCCGTATTGAATGAGAAAACTATGGAGCCCACAAAAGCCATCGATGGCTTGAAATATTGCCGCAAGAACAAGTAGGCCCCTAGGCTTGAGCCGAAAATGATGGGTATGAAGAAAAAGAGCTTTTCAGTGAGTGCAAAAGTAAACCCGATGTATGTCGTCAACCCTTCGAGGAAACGAACGAAGTAGAATGGCGGTACCGCGCTAGTATTTCCAAGTCCTTCGGTAATCCATATCGGTGAAAAATGTGCGAAATCACGGTAACGCTCGAGGCTGATATACCACCAGTCCCCTGAAGTGAAAGTGCCGGCACTGAAAAGCCATAAAAAATGAGTAACTGCTGCGATTATCAATAGCAGCAGTACCATTGTGCGGTCTCGTCTGTCTTTAAATAGCTTGGGCATTCTCGGCGTACAGCTCTTTTATCACATCGATAGCCTTACGGCTCTCCTTAATCTGCAATGGCATATTCTTTGTTAGTAACGACCTGTATTTTTCGCGGTTTTTGATGAGAAGTTCTATCTTTTCTCGCAAAGAATCCGCCGTAACATCACGTATATCAATCGTCAGGTCTTCAAGCTTGAGCCCGCGCATGATACCCCGGGTCTTATGTTCGTACTCGATAGCAACGACCGGGATAAAGTTAATAAGCGCAAAGATGTTCGAGTGCATACGTGTTCCGATAAAAATGTCCATTTGCCCGCACAGGCCGATGATTTCCTCTACACGCAAGTCTTTGTCGATGATTATGAAACCACTTTTATGTTTAACGCGTTCCAATACTTCATTCGCAATCACCCGGTCATCATCACCGAAGTCTTCAGCTATGACCTGAGGTATGTAAAACACCTGCGCGTCGTACGTCTCTATCAAGTAGTCGATGTTTTGCGCGACCGCCTGTTCGTATGCTTGTAATTCCTTTTGCGTATTGAACCACTTCCTGACAGTTATGCCGACGTGCAGCTTGCCTTTTGCCATGCCAACAATAGACTTGTCGAACTTACCCGTACCCCCTAGCAGCAATACAGGGTCAGCAGTAGGAACAATCTTAGTAGTCAGGTGCAGCGAGTCAAGGTATTTGACACTTACATCTTCGCGCGGTTCTATCAGGTCGACTTTCTGAAGCAACCGTCTGAGTATGCGCGTCTGAACCGCCCCGTGCACAGGACCGATAGACTGCGAATACAGGTAGACCGGCTTTCCGAGGCTTTTTGCGGCAGCTATATTAAGACAGGTAACGTACAAGAGAATCGTTTCACGAATACTGCTATTCGGTACTCGCAAGTACCCGCCGCCACAGCCGATAATCAGGTCAGCTTTTTCGTACTCACCGACAAATTCTTTCAAATCTTTCGATAGCAAACCGGCAGGCGCTTTGCCAAACACTCTCTTCATAAAAAGAAAAGCGTGAAGCTGGAACAAGCCTTTCAGGGGCACGAATATTCGTACGAGAGGATTTCGCGTACGAACCGAAGAAAGCCACGACCACATCAAAGAACTCGTTATGGGTGTCCCGTATTTATCTCCGTCGTTTTTGATATCAATCGTCTGAATCATAACTTCCGGGCTATCAAATGCCCGGTTTATCTCATTCAGCAGCGAAACCACTATCGCAGCATCACCTTTATTTTTGTAACTGTATACGTTGGATATCAATACGCGCATGATTTTAGTCCTTCAACTGCAGCATTCTGTGTAATTGTTTATAAATGACTTCTGGTTTGAACTGTTCTGACGGCTTGCCTTTCGGAACCTTGCCCGGTGTCTTATAGTCCAGGAGCGCCCGCGTCAGCAGCTGCACCATCTGGTCGTAGTCTTCGGCGATATGTCCGCCATCGTACTCGGAAAAAATATCCGACGGCCCAGGTATATCGTACGCGAACGCTTGCAGCCCGAACGCTTGCAGCTCAATGAGCGTATATGGGTAGCCCTCCCATTTACTTGTACTTAAAAAAACTTGGTTTTGGCCGTAAATACTCGCCATGCTCTTTTGGTCCACATGGCCATGATAGACGACATTTTTTTCCGACTTCACCAAGTCAAGTACAAGAGGCCGCTGGTCACCATCTCCGAATATATTCCACACAACCTTTACTTTGCCGCCTATAGCCGCGTTGACCCGTCCGATAACACCGACTAGGTCAGAGACTCCTTTTTGTTCCGTTAAGCGGCCGACCCACATGACGTTGATTGCAGCTTTGTCCGTCTTCAAATCATACGTGTGCTGTTTCGCATTCGCTTTGAAAGTGTCGATATCGAATGGGTTGTAAATCTTTTCCACCCGTTTCTTTGGGAACAACTTAGCGTAGTCGTTCAGCTCTTGGCCGTTTATGACGTGAAACTTCTCTACACCGCCAGCAAGTATTTTGTACGCCGGTCCGTTGTAAAGATAGTTTCTGACTTTCGCGGGCAGGTTTACGGGGTTTGGATACTTCAATGCAGTGTGCCCGCCAAAAACAACTGGTGGAATGTTTTTATACCCGACACAAAAGCGCAGCACGAAACCTTCACGCAATTCATTTTTGCAATAAATAACATCGTATTGTTTCAGTTTGGCCTTAAGTTCTTTGAAGCTACTTACTTTTATATAGCGTGCCTTGCCGAGACGTTTCGTTATATCTTCCAACTTCTCTTTGTAGTTCACCGAATGGTCGATTTTCTGACGCATGACACGGCTTTGATAGTCATTCACTCGAGTCATGAATTTATCGTCCATCGTAATGACATCCGCTTCGGTGTCTGGGAGCTCTGCCAGATGAGCTGCAGTTTCTATGACGTATTTTTCAAACCCACCGCCGAACTCAAGAATGAAGGTAGAATAGAAGGCAACTTTCATGCGGTGATTACTCCTAGTAGGTCTTTATAGCTTTGGTCGAAGGTTATTT
>CAZGGJ010000044.1:0-4800 GCA_964525315.1 uncultured Candidatus Saccharibacteria bacterium
TCACCATTCCGGTTAGCGATATCAAAGCAGCGGTCGAAGCAGCCCGCCAGCTAAGTACTGCCCAGCATACGGGCTGGCAAGTCTACGTTCCACTGGCGACACTGTAGTTCCTCTGACTACACTCGCTTTCACCTCTGTAAATTACCTACTTTGAACACATTTTTTAATCGTAAGCAATAACCGCATTTTACTCTGTCGTACTGAACTTGACTCACCTTTGGCGTCACTCCAATTAAGTATTTTATACATATTGACATAATTGTACTACTTTGATACCATTATGGTATGAGTAGTAACACGATAGTCAAAGTACAAGTACCCATGGAAAAAAGCCTGCGCGACGCGCTGGAGCGCCTGGCAAAAGACCGCGGGTTTGATAGCATACAGGCCTACTTCCGCTTCACGGCCACCAACGACGTAAAGGGCCGCAAAGTAACATACGAGGAGTGGGAGCCATGGCCTGCCCCCAGCCCTGAGCTAGCAGCGAAATGGGACCGTGAAATCGCCGAGATGAAGGAGATGGAAAAGCGCGGCGAAATCAAACGGTACACTTCTGTTCCTGATTTCATGAAAGGCCTATAGGATGGAAAAGCCTATCACCCGAAGCAAACAGTTCGAAAAGAATTTTCGCAAAAGGATTGGTCAGAACAAAAAGCTGCGTCGTGCGTTCGAAATACGGCTGCAGCTTTTTGTTGATGGTGAACGCGGCGTCCCCCTTAATGATCACTCCCTCACTGGTCAAATGAGCGGTAGAAGAGCCTTCTCCATCACGGGCGACGTACGGGTGATCTATATCGAGGAAGACGATTGCTATCGCTTCGTAGATATCGGCACCCATACGCAAGTGTATGGCCAGTAGTAACCGTCTTACACCTTCGCGAGCTTGATGCGTAGGTCGTGACCTTCGACCTTGACCACTGCCTCGTAGCCGTCGTCGATGTCGCTGAACTCTTCGGCCAGGGTTTCCTCGCCGATAGTCTGCAAATGTTCATCGATAGCCTGCCGTAGCTCGCTGGCATCATCGCCCTCATGGGTGGCAAGCGACAGGGTGATGCGGTCGTCCACGTTGAGTCCTGCGGCCTTGCGTGCCGCCTGTACATGGCGAATGATTTCGCGCATGAGCCCCTCGCGCCTCAGCTCAGGAGTAATTGTCATATCAAGCCGTATCGAATGCTCACCGTCTGCCACAGTTTGGAGCCTAAACATGCACTTAAGGTTGAGTTCTTGCATGAGCATCATCTTGTAGTCAACTACGTTGTTATAGTCAGGATTGTTCGAATCCAAGCCAGCGTCAAAGCTAGCCGGTAATCCAAGCTCAACCATGCCGCCAAGTGGTTGGCGGACTTTAGTACCCGCTGCAGCACGCTGGCTCAGCCCTTCATTGATGAGTTCGCGGACAACCTGCATACGATTGACTTCGAGCTGATTCACCCTACCAGCTGGCAACCAATCCTTAAGGTGGATCGACTCGCTATCGCCAGTGAGGCTATGGTACAGCTCCTCGGCCAGGAATGGCGTAAACGGTGCCAGTACGTACGCAAGGCGCACTAGGACATAGTGCAGCGTGCGGTAGGCCATCGCCTTGTCGCCATCGTCTTCACTCTTCCAGAAGCGGCGGCGGCTGCGACGAACATACCAGTTACTTGCATCGTCGAGGAACGGCAGTATCGGGCTCATCGCACCCGGCAGATCGTAGCCATCCATATGCTCTTCTACCTCAGCGACGAGCTGATGCAGGCGGCTGACAATCCAGATGTCCAGCGGGTTCGACAGCTCCTCAAGCGGGTCTTCGAGCCTACCATCATATTCCCAGCCGTCGACTTCGGCGTACATGGTGAAGAAGTCGTACATGTTCCATACCATACTGAGCTTGCGGGCGACGTCGCCGACGTCTTTGTCCTGGAGGGCGAAGTCTTCGCCGTTGAGGAGTGGGCTACTGAGCAGTAGGAAGCGCAAGCTATCGGCGCTGTACTTATCCATCAGCTCGTTCGGGTCAGTGAAATTACCGAGACTCTTGCTCATTTTGCGGCCGTCGTTGCCCGCCACTACGCCAGTGGTGATGACATTTTTGAAGGCTTCGGTGCCAAATAGCGCCGTATTCACTACATGGACGTAGTAGAACCACGCGCGCACCTGGCCCACGTATTCGACGATGAAGTCGCCCGGGAAGTTGGCCTCGAACTTCTGCTTGTTCTCGAACGGATAGTGGAACTGCGCAAATGGCATGCTGCCGCTCTCGAACCAGCAGTCTAGCACCTTATCGATACGAGTGAAATGCTCCTTATGCGATAAATGCCATGACGTACTTCTTGTACCGGCAAGTTTATCACTCCAATCATTGTATTCGGAGTCTGACATGACAGTATGGCCTCCTGCACTATCAACCAAAACGTTCGCGTCAAATTCGATACCGTCCACCCATGGGCGGTGATAATCTTCCAGCTCTACCCCGCTAAGCTCTTTCAATTCGGCGTAGCTACCAATTACCTTTATCGTACCTTTATCGCCCTTCCACACCGGCATCGCCGTGGCCCAAAAACGGTCGCGGCTGAGGTTCCAGTCGGGTGCCTGCTCGATATTCTTGGCGAAGCGGCCGTGCTTGAGATGCTCTGGGAACCAGTTGATGTTGTCGTTTTGCTCGAGCATGAGCGGCTTGCTGCCCTGCACGTCGAAGAACCAGCTCGGGATTGCGCGATACATAATACGCTGCTTAGAACGAGGGTTAAATGGGTATTCGTGGCGGATGTAGTCGATTTTTAAAACAATTCCCGCTTTTTCCAGACCTTTAGCAATATTTTTGTTGTTTTCCCACACTTCTATGGGCTTAGTGGCATCAATCCATGGTATCAACGTATACAGAGTTTCTGCTTCTTCTGGATAATAATAGCCATTATCGTCCAATACATGGACCCGCGGAATGTTCTTCTCCATTGCAAGTGAAAAATCTTCTTCACCGTAGATGGGCGCCAGATGCACAATACCACTACCATTGTCACTACTCACGTAGTCGGCATGCCAAATCTTGTGTGCATTATTGCCTCGATGCTTACCAAGAAGCGGTTCGTATTCTAGACCTACCAAGTCTTTCCCTGCAATAGCATCATCAAGTATTTTAATAAAAGCCGGCTCCGGTGTATCACCCACCGTAAACACTCTTGAACTTACCCCAAACGTTGCATCAATAATAAAATTCTCACCCTCATACTCGACCAGCTGATAGGTATGATCTTTATTAACTGCAAGTGCCGTATTTGCAGGGAGCGTCCAGGGTGTTGTTGTCCATGCCAACATGTAAGTTGGCTTTGTATCATTTGTCAATGGTTCTTTCAGTTTAAACTTCACATACACACTCGGGTCGGTGACGGTCTGATAAGCGTCGTTGTCCATGGTGACTTCGTTTTTGCTCACCGGTGTGGCGAAGCGCGTGTCGTACATGAGGACCTTTTCGCCCTCATAGATTTTGCCTTTGTCGTAGAGCTCTTTGAAGGCCCACCAGACGCTCTCCATGAAGTCCTTGTCCATGGTGCGGTAGGCGCCCTTGAAGTCTACCCAGCGGCCGACACGATCAACGACATCTTCCCAGGTTGCGGCGTTTGCCACCATTGATTCGCGAGCTTTGGTGATATATTCTTCGAGGGTGATTTTAGGGAGCTCATTGCCGTCCTTGTCTAGTGGCGCTGGCTCATCGGCACTTTTGACGATTTGCCTCCGATCAACGATACTGAGTTGCTTTTCGACGAAGTTCTCGGCCGGTAGACCATGCGTGTCCCAGCCCCACACGCGCTCTACTCGCCTGCCTTTCATGGTCCAGTAGCGAGGCACCGCGTCTTTGACGATACTGCTCAGCAGCGTACCATGGTGCGGCACACCGGTGATAAACGGCGGCCCGTCATAAAATACATAGGCATTATCTGCCGGCCGGTTATCGACTGACTTTTCAAATGTACCATCCTCTTTCCAGCGCTGCACCCAGTCCTTTTCGTATTCTAGCGCGCGCCTGCGTGTACCGTGTTTGAATTTCATACTTCCTCCTCATGATGTTTAGCTGGGTCGAATTGCGGCGAACAAGGGATGACAACGGTCATGTTCTCTGCCTTCCAAGCGACTCGCTCGCCAGGCGCGAAGTAGACAGCGTCGCCTACGCTCAGCGCCTGCCACTCACCGTCCTTTTGCTTGAAATAGCCGCTACCTTGGCTGACATACGCCATTTCATGCGCTTCGTCGTTATAGATATAGCCAGCCTCGGGGTAGCGCCCGGTGATTTCGATAACAGCCATATCCAGCGGCGCTCCCTCTGCGGCAAATACTTCACCATAGCAGTTATCGCTATTGCGGAACTGCACGCCTGCGCCCTTTTTCCAGATGTTCATATTAGGTTTCCTCCTTTTTGGCTTGACTTTGCTGCTCATGTTTGCTATTATAAGGGTACAAATCGCCATTGGCGTCCGAGGACCTCGCAGTAGCGGGGTCCGATTTTTTAGCTAGATTGTGCCACTTTGCGATAATATCGCCAAAATCGCTCTCACCGACACGCCCCATCTTTCTGTCGAGGCGCTTCGATGATAAGGACCGAGCTTGCGACAAAATAACGACACTATTGATGTCACCAGTATTTATAGGATGATAGAATGGTCCTGTCTTCTTATTTGTTGTGAGCGGCATACCTATAAAGAGTTCTTTGCTAAATTTACGTACAACAAGAACCGGCCGCTCAAATCGCTCATGCTTACCATCCTGCTCAAAACCGATATTTGCACCAAGCGAACACCACCATACATCGCGCTCTGAGAAATCTGGTGC
>CAZGGJ010000044.1:4810-5442 GCA_964525315.1 uncultured Candidatus Saccharibacteria bacterium
TGCTTGGCGGTTTTTTTCAATATCCGCCTTCAGCTTATACCAGCCGACATAATTACGTCTCATGCCGCTCCCCCTTGACGATTTTGCTCATACTTTGTATCATGAAGGGACAAATCGCCATTTGGCGTCCGAGACTCCGCAGAGAAATCTGCGGAGATCGCTTTTTCTCGACCCCTCTTCTTCATCTGCACAATCGGTATGGTATCTGCATAGAGGCTCTCGGTGCCTTTCACGATACGGAAGCCGTGCTTTTCGTAAAATCGATAGATCGCTTCGAACTCCTTTATGCCGTCATCGTTTGTTGTAGCGTGGACAAAGCCAACGATTTCGCCACCGACTTCAGCAACTCTATAAAATCCATTCGCATCATTAATCGCTTTTGCGACATAGCCTTTCGATAGCTCGAGAGACGCCGGCGTTAACCAGTCGTCGGTACGATTTTTGACCCACTCGAATGATACGCCATGAGCTTCGTTGGGGTATGTTGCCAGCCACGAAGCGGCATGCATACGGCGAATCGGCTCGACATCGTCGAGGGTAGCTTGGCGAATGGTATCGTGTAGCTCTAATGTATCTTTCAGGGCTTTTCCAAACAAAAAATCCCTTTCTCGCCACTGGAATCCGCATGTCGC
>CAZGGJ010000044.1:5452-6499 GCA_964525315.1 uncultured Candidatus Saccharibacteria bacterium
GTTTCCTCGGCTCTTCCGGCTAGCATTCGCGGCTGATAACCGCTGTACTCTACCGCATAAACGACAGATAGAGGCGCTTTCACACCTCTACTATATCAAACTGCTGTAGAAATTACCAGCAACGCTTACTAGCCAAAGAGCTCACTGCCGTATTTGGCGATGATGGCTACGATAACCAAAACGATAAGCCCCCACATAGCCAGTTTGTCATAATCACGTTCGACAAAGGTATGCAGCTTCTTCTGAAGTTTTTTCGGCAAGTAAAGATTGCCTTCGCGGATATTGAAGCGTGTGATAGCAAACCACACCAGTGTCGTCGTGAGGGTAACGAGCAGACACCATGGACAGAGCGCGCCGATGACAAAGTAGCTGGTGTAGAGGAGATAATACGCAAAGATGAAGCCCAAACTATACCCTATCTGCGCCGCAAACATGAACTTACGGCCAAATTTGATGCCGGAGAGTCCGGCGATGGCTACCGTAATCACTACCGGTTCGGCAATAAGCCCCAGAAAGGCATTTGGAAAGCCAAATAGCTCGGCCGTGGGATGCGCAGCAACAGTTGCGCAGTTGAGCACGACACTGATACTGCAAGCGAGGGTGGCGTCAGGATTTTTGGCAAGCTCGAGTGCCTCGACACTAAGGACGAACGATGCAATAAGGCTCAATATGGAGCCTACGAGCATACTGGCAAAAATCCAGCGGTTGTCACGCTCTTTCTTGTCGTTGTGAGTAAAATAGTTGATCAGCTTACGCATAAAAGCTTACCTCGCTAATAGTTGGCAGTGGGCGGCCGCGCCACTGATTGAGCAGCTGCCCGTTATCATCAAGTGCTACCACTGTCGGATACTCGACGATGTCATATACCCGGCAGAAATCAGTTCCCTCGCGACTCTCGGGATCCATCTCCTCGAGAGTACGTCCAGTTTGGCGCTCGAAGTCGCGCAAGTAGTCGAATACTTCGCGAGCATGGTCACTTTCGGTTTTGTAGACAACGACCACACGCATAGATTAGCTAGCCTCTTTGGAATGGCGCTTTTGGTTCAG
>CAZGGJ010000045.1:0-6277 GCA_964525315.1 uncultured Candidatus Saccharibacteria bacterium
TTTTGTTTTTTGGTATAACTCTTTTTGTTATCTACTAGCCTTGGTACCCCCCCCCCCAGAGGAGTTTGTCAAGGGGAAAATAAAAAGAGCGACCCGATGGCCGCTCTTTTAGAAAACAACTGTATGAAATAGCTCAACGCTACACTTCTTCGCCGCCATCGAGGTCGTCGAGGCTGCTGATGAGGACTTCGCGTGGTCGCGAGCCGTCGGCGGGACCGACGATGCCTTGCTCTTCCATTTCTTCGATGATGCGCGCAGCGCGGGCGTAGCCGATGCGCAGCCGGCGCTGGAGCAGCGAAGTCGAAGCCTTGCGGCCTTCGATAACCACGCGCACGGCGTCCTTGAACATGTCATCGCTACCATCTGAATCAAAGTCCATGACCACCCCACCCTTGCCGTTAAGCTGGACTGGCTGGCTGACGATTTCGTCGTTGTACTGCGGCGGCGCTTGCTCGCGCAGGTGGTCGGTAATCTTCAGCACTTCCTCGTCCATGACCCATGCACCCTGGATACGCGTCGGTTTGCCCATGTCGGCGGTCTTGAACAGCATGTCACCCTGGCCCAGCAGCTTCTCGGCGCCTATTTGGTCGAGAATCGTCCGCGAGTCAACCTGGCTGGCTACCGTAAAGGCGATGCGTGCCGGCACATTAGCCTTGATAAGTCCGGTAATGACATCGACGCTCGGGCGCTGCGTCGCGAGCACCAAGTGGATGCCCACGGCACGCGCCTTCTGTGCCAAACGTACAATCAGCGCCTCGACGTCGCGCGCCGCGACCATCATGAGGTCGGCCAGCTCGTCGATGACGATGACCACATACGGCATGCGGCCTTCGCTGACCTCTTGCTCGTTGCCATCCTCGTCCTGCACCGAAATATGCTTGCCGCGCTGAGCCATGCGCGCGTTGTAGCTCTCTATCTCGCGCACCTTTTCGGCGGCGAGCAGCTTGTAGCGGCGCTCCATTTCATTGACGGCCCACTTGAGCGCACTAATGGTCTTTTCGGGCTCGGTAATCACTGGTGTCAAGAGGTGCGGAATGTCCTCGTACGGTGCCATTTCGACTTGCTTGGGGTCGACCAAGATGAGCTTCATATCGCTCGGGCTGTTGCGGTAGAGCAGACTCGTCAGCAGTGTATTAATCATGACCGACTTACCAGAGCCAGTCTGACCAGCGATGAGCAGATGGGGCATTTTATTGAGTTTGCCAACGACCGGCTCGCCAGAAATGTCCTTGCCGATAGCAAAGCCGAGCGGTGCGCCAGCCTCCTTCCACTGCTTGCTGGAGAGCACGCCGTAGAGGCGCACGTCGGCAGCCTTCTTGTTCGGGACCTCGATACCGACCAGCTTCTGGCCAGGAATAGGGGCTTCGATACGCAAGGAAGACGCTGCGAGATTGAGCGCTAGGTTAGTTTCAAGCGCGGTGATGCGCGTCAGCTTAACACCGCTTGGCGGCCGTAGCGTATACTGCGTGACCTTCGGGCCGATATTGGCACCCTCCATCTTGACGTCGATATTGAACTCGTGCAGCGTATCGCGAATCGTCTCGGCATTGTGCTCGATATCGCCAGCGTCGGCTGGGTTTTGCTTCTTGGTGAGCAGGTCGAGGCTGGGCGGTTGCCAATTGGGGTCGGTCGCCATGACCAGCGCTGACTTTTCCTCGGCTGCCTTGTCTTGCTTGACGCTGCCCTTGAGGCTCGAAAGCTTAGACGCCCTTTTATCCTCTGGCGTGAGTGTCGGCACGCCGGCATTGAGCTTGAAGTCGTCGATTTTGCCAGCCGGTTCGTCTAGGCTAGCGGCCTTGCGCATGACCTTGACGTTCTCGCGCTCTTCGCTGCTATCGCGGCGGACGAAGCTCCACAGCTTGCTGATGATAGCAAACGGCGACACACGCAGCACAAATAGCAACGTAATAGCGATGAAGAGGATGTAGATAAATGCTGCCACACCGTCCTTGGCAATCAGCGCCATGCCGCTGCCTAGCGTACTGCCGACATAGCCGCCAGTTGGCTCGCCCGCGGCGTTCTTCATCAGACCGAATAGTCCTGCTACCCATGCAATGAGCAGCAGCGTGGCAAACTTCATGACGAACGGCAAGCGGTTGTCCTCAGCTCGAAAAATCTCGACCGCGATGTAGATAAAGAGCAGCGGTAGGAAATACGTCGCATAGCCGACAGTCGCGAGCATGACGCCGTTGAACCAGTCAAGTGCCGGACCGCCGGCGCCAAACCACGCCACGACGAGCAGCAGCGACACCGCAATGAGCACCACTGCCCAGACTTGCCGCCAAAACCCGCCCGGCAGCTCATGCGTGGGCTGTTGCGGAGCGCGTTTCTTGGTACTGCGTTTTTTTCTTTTAGCCATAACTACTATTTATTGTACCTTTCGACATCTACCCTGTCGAGATGAGGGGTATGCTCTTATTGTAGCATAATCTGCAACGTTTTGCAAGCGGTATCGGCTACATTAGTGTACGAAAGATGTCTATAAGCTCTTGCCTGGCTCTTTCGGCAGTGCGGCCTAGGAGCGAGTTGCCCCTTTCTTTCAACAATGCCGGTTTATAATCAAAAGCTTCAATCATACGTCTCGTTTCTTCAGGGATAACAATCTCACCATCCCCCAGACGCCCGTAGAAGTCTTCTATATCGACACCAGCGGCCATTAGTTCCCTATCAAGGTCCTCTCTCACTGTATCCACGTATAGATTATATAAGGCTCGCAGCCTATTTGATGAGGTAACCTCCGGACCCAAAGGGCTTGGAGGTTGTTCATACATTGGGTATGGAGCATACTTTTGCGGTTGCGGCTCACTCGCTTCTACATTTGTCGTATCTGGAGTGCTTACAGCTTGAGCCTCTGCCATCGGTTCATAAACAACGGGTTGAGCTGCGTCGACAACCTCTACCGATTCTGGCACATCAACCGTTTCGGGTTTTGCGAGCATGCTCTGGATGTTTTCGGCCAATCGCCAATGGAATGTTTCGATTACAGAAACGTTACCTGAATTAGCTACGTATTCCTGACGTGCCGTACGCAGTAGACCTACGAGTTCAGCCTTCTGGGTTGGAGTTAGTCCAGCTACAACTTGCTTATCAAGCCCCACATCTCGCGGCATCACCCGCAGTACCTCTGCAATGCTTGCGAGTGCTCTGCGGAATTCTTTTTCTTCTTCTGGTAATTGCTCATACTGCTCTAGATTTGCGTCGACACGCGCTTGCGCTTCCTCGTTGGATACTATCTTTGTTCGCGCGACTAGCTTTTTCATTCGTTCCACCTCGTCAGCATCAAGAGCACCCGGCGGAACAATCTCGGCGACTACCGGTGCCGTAGCGGCTGGCTCCGGCTCAAAAGCCTTACTTACATCCTCACGGGCCACGACCGCACGCTCCGTCTGTGCTGCGTCAGCCTCCTCTTGCTCGGGCTGTTTGACTACTTGCTGTAACAGCTCTTGCTGTCTAGTGAATAGTGTGTCGCGTAAATCGCGCAGCCGTTCCTGCTCAGGCGCTACGACAGTAGAGCCAGCAAGCATACCCTCGACGTCCCAAAGCAAGGCTTCAAGCGACTCTATACCTTCCACACCACCTTTGAAAGCACGCTCGATATCCTTGTCGAGGCGAGCGCCTTCCTCATTGAGCCACTGGTCTACAGACCCATCTTCATTGGTAGCAGACTCCCAAGTCTCTGCATATTCCTGCATTTCTGTCAGCGCGTCCTCGAAACTCAGTGGCGGACGGCCATTCTCCAGACGCAGAGCCGTGTTCATAGCAACAGCCTGTTCGCGTGCCGCGTCAGTCCACTCCCCCTTCGGAAGATGCGTCTCCATGGCGCGCTGTGCATAGCCGAGCGCATTAGGCGCGTCGAGATTGGCGCGTAAATACTCAGCGGCTCGTGTAATCGCATCGCCGCCTTTCGGGTCGCCCTGCTCATAGGCCGCATCTGCAGCGCTATCGAGTGTGCTGCTGTCTAATCCAGCCTCGTAACGCCCCCCCCTGTGGCAGAGTCATGGTCGGCTGTAGTTGCGTAGTGTTCGGTGGTGGTTGTCATGATGTATTTTTTCGTTTTGTTAAGTGCTTATGGATACATCATAGCACATGCTTGCATTTTTTGCAAGTACGAAGCGTCCTGACTATGCTTACTTCTCCAGCTCTTTCAAGCGTTCGACGAGCTCTTGCGTATACTTGCCAGGCTGCCCTGCGCTGTGAAATACGCTGAACGCGACGACCTCATATACGCCATTGTCTATTGTATAGACGACGCTCACTTTGTGGTGCCTTACCAAGACCCGTCGGAGCCCTAGCTGTTCGTCAAAATAGGCGTTACTCTCAGGGAATGTGTCCAGACTTTCGAGCGTCGCTACCACATCGTCGCTGAACCGGGCCGCCGAGACCTCATCTACCATTTCAAGGTAAAACTCAGCCAGCTCTTCGATGTCTTGCATCGCCGAGGGCGTGATGTATGCCGAATATTTACGCATTGACCGGCTTGCGGGTATGCTTGGCTAGTTTCTTCTTGAGTTCACTGAGCGGCAGGCGATGCTCAGGATTGGCCGCTTCTTTCGCTCGACGAGCAATATGCGCGCGAAATTCGGGAGCGCTTTCGTCGCGGACAAACACCATGGGGTTGAGCTTTATGCGAGCCTTCATACTCTCTATTATACTACAAGAAGGATACTAATAGCCGCGGTTTTCGACGCGGGTGCGCGGTTCGACTACCTCTGTGTCGGGGACTTGGGGCTGCGGGAATTTGCGGCGTGACGGCTCGGGCATGAGGCCGGCCTTTTGGACTGGCTGCTCGCGGCGCTGCTGATTACCACCCCTGCCGTTCTGTCCGCCTTGAGGCTTGCTGCCACCGCCGATTTCATTGATAACCGGGATGACGATAGGCGTACGGTGCGTCTGGTCGTAGAGGATGTGCGTGATTTCATCGCGCAGCTCCTTCTTGATGACATCCATATCGATACGTTTGCCGCTGAAACTGCGGGCGACCTTTTGCTTGAGATACTGGCGAATCATGCCCATGAGCTCTTCGCTATCACGCATGTAGATGAAGCCGCGCGAAATGATATCTGGGCTGGTCAGTAGTCGACCGCTGCCGCGCTGGACCGTGAGGACCACCACGAAGATGCCCTCTTGGCTCATGTGGATGCGGTCCTTGAGCACGACTTCGCTGACGACTGCGCCGCTATCGTCGTACATGACGCCGCCAACTGGGATACGGCCGATTTTCTTGGCGCTTTCGTGGGTGATTTCGATAACGTCGCCGGCGTCGCAGACGAAGATATTCTGGCGCGGGATGCCGTTTTCCTTCTCGGCGAGGCGGGCGTTGTGCACCAGCATATGGTATTCACCATGGTACGGGATGTAGTATGTGGGGTTGAGCGCATTGATAACCTTGACGTGGTCTTCATAGTAGCCATGGCCCGACAAGTGCAAACGGCCGACACCGGTCAGGTGCGTCTTGCGGTCTTGGAGCACTTCACTGCCCTCGCGCATGAGGCCGTCGACCGTACGAACGACGTACTTTTCGTTGCCCGGCACCACACTGGAGCTAAAGACGATGACGTCGTTTGGCTTGACCTTGAGGTGCTTGTGTGCGCCGCTGGCCATACGATTGAGCACAGCATTGAACTCGCCCTGGCTCCCGGTACAGACGACGGTGACTTTGTGGTCGGGCAGCTTGATGATGTCTTCCATCTTGACCACGACGTCCTTCGGCACCTTGATAGCACCGGCACGCAAGGCAACTTCGAGGTTCTGAATCATGCTGTAACCGGCAAAGGCAACTTTGCGGTCGTGCTTCTTGGCTTCCTCGAGAATCAGCTGCATACGGTGAATCATGCTCGAAAAGCTGCTGATGATGATGCGGCTCTGCGTGTACATATCCATAATTTCGCCGATTGAGTGCTGCACATCATGTTCGTCATGCTCGCTGTTGCTGCCCTCTGACTCGCAGTTGGTCGACTCATTCAGGAAGACAAGGATACCTTCGGTGGTGGCTATCTCGGTCATGCGGTCGAAGTCGAACTTGCGGCCGTCGACCGGATTGTCCTCGATACGCCAGTCGCCACTACACACCACGACGCCCAGCGGCGTGCGGATGACCACAGCAGCGGCATCAGGAATCGAGTGGTTAACGCGAACCAGCTCGACGCTGAAGTTGTCGCCCAACTGGACGCGCTCGTGCGCTTCAGGGTCGAGTGCATGGTACTCCGGTTCGAAGCTGCCGTCGGTCTCTTCCATCTGACGCTGCAACATACCACTGGTGAACTTGGTGCTATACACT
>CAZGGJ010000046.1:0-5839 GCA_964525315.1 uncultured Candidatus Saccharibacteria bacterium
ACAATGAGCATGACCGCGATGACCGCCGAAAGCCCAAACACGATATTAAGCGCGGCGTGCCATGCCGAATCGGCGAAATCTTTGCCACCTTGACTGTTGGGCAGACTGTTAATATTAAGTGTACTCCCTGTAGTTGCCGCCACTTTCATAAGAAGCTCTTTGATCATGATGTGAGTGACCTCCCGATAAACGATACAACCGCGGCAGCGACAACCGCTATGGCAAGACCAATAAGCGCATTAATGATAGCGCTCAGTGATTGTTTGACTTGCGCTGGTTCTCCTTGGCTCGTCATGTACTGTATGCCACCCACGATCACGAACGCCACCGCAACGACCGCGGCAATGCGGAGCAAATCATCAACGACTGCAAGTACGACACGGGGGAAGACGCCCGAAACCAGTTTATTATTACTGTTCGGATCCTGCGTGGGCCAGAAACTTACGTTTTCCCTGATAGAACAGTCCTGGTTAAAACTATCATCCGGCAGGTAAGCGAACCATGGTTTAAGCCCTAGGAACTGATTGGCGCTTGAGCATGCGGCCGCTGTCGGCGTCGAGACCGAAACGCCGGTCACACCCCCTGGTGACATAAACCGTATGAACGGTGCGAGGAGCAGGAATACGACCAATCCTGTAAGTGCTTTTATAATCACCGCTTTCGCTTTAGTGACCTTGCCCGCCTCGCCTGCGGAGCTTGCATACAGGATACCTCCATAGGTCAGACCGCCAACAACCGCTACTCCAGCGATGATGCTGAGCAGATATATTGCTGGATTAACGTATTTCCTAAAGAGGCAAGCACTTGCATCTGCGATTTTTTCACCGTGTGAACCGGGTTTATGGGGCGTGCCTTTCGGGCAGCAGACTTCTCGGCCATCAATAACAAATGTCTCGTTGCCGCTTTTAGCGCAATCGAGTGCTCGCACTGAGGTTGGCAAGAGCATGTTCACCGACCCTGCTATTGTAATGGCCAAAAGCAAACTGTAAATAATGGTTCGTATTTTCACAATCATAACTATACGGCTTAATGGCGGCTTGTTCAACAAACTAAGAATCGTGGTGCTTTACGACAATCCGGCTGGTCAAACATTGCCCCATACTGGTAGAATATGTCTATAGGAATAACCTGGGCAATACTGACTAATGAAAAAAACTAAACTCCAGATACTCCCGCTCGCTCTTCTGAGCGTGCTCTTGCTTACTATTTTAGTAAATACATTCTCGGTGTTCTTGCCGAAAGCCACTGCTGATAGTACCTATAGCTGGAAGGATGAACAAATACTAACGAAAAAGTACAGTGCAGTCACTGCGTTTTTGTATTGTGTACAAAATGCAAGCCCGCGGCAGGCTAGTGAGATAGCGACGCCAGCCTACAGCGTCGAAGGTGGCAACCTAAGTAACTTTAAGTGGCGTAGTGGCACCCTTGTTAATACAGGCGCGGTACTCGGTGATGACGGTACTAGGGATGGCAGATTGTGGTGTGATACCGGCAAGCCCAATGTCGCCCTGAGCGCCCGAGACCAACTTGGCTACGACGATGACGTGAGCTTTTTGAAAGATCTGGGCTTTGAATACGTGGATGCTCGTCTTAATCCGTATTGGAAGTTCACCGACGGCAAGGGTGTCACCAATACGAACATTACCATCGATATGCTTGAAACACGCATAAAAAACATAGCCATAAACAAAGGAGTGCCCCTGACTGCAACCAAGCCCATGCAATATGTGCTCCTGCGAGATGCGCTACTATCAGCTGACAATTCTGTATGTAGGGGTACGGCCACTCTCTTTTCTACAATAGATTCAGCTCAGCAGGTCAAATACACAGATAGTGCTACAAGCACTTTGCGCAAGATCAAGATGATTAATGAAGCCGACGGGACAGCACAAGATTACGGGGTTAAAATAACGAACATAGGATCTCGGGTGGGTGTCTTCCCCGGCGATTCAAATGATATAGGCTGTAACGACATTGCCACTCAAATTAATGATCTCACACCTTCAGTAGTCTCAGCAGTTGCCGCGGAAACCATCACTAAAAACGAAAATGCTGAGCTCGAGGCACGAAAGGCAGCCGCGGCAGTCTATGCAGCGACGCTGTGTAAAGACGTAACTCCCGGCCCACTGGGATCCACCGTTGACTCTGCGCAGGCAGCGTGCGCAGCAGCTGTATTAAAATGCCTGCAACCATACACCAAAACCGTGACGGTAAAAGTTGGGACGCAAAAAATCACGGAAACAGTCACCTACAATGCTACACCCGAAAATATAGACCCAGAGACGTTCGCGCAGTGTATCTACGACGCCAAAGTAACCAACCTGAGCCTTAAGAAAATAGTGAGCGCCGTGAAAAATGCGAAGAATGATGCCGACAAAGCCGCGGCGGCAGCACGCAAAGATGCCCTCGTAGATGAATGTACCGCTGACCCAAGTGCATCAGGCTGCGCCGACGTAGAAACAGCCCCAGATTGCCCCCTTAATCAAGATACCTTCATGCGCTGGATGGGTTGTGGGCTTATTACCCTTACAGGGGGCATCATCAATACACTTTATGGCGCTATCAAAGATTTACTCTATACACCTGTTGAACAAATCTTCAAAGAAGATTTCAAGAAAGTTGTCGACAAATTCCGTATCTTTGGCATGGCACTCATATTCATCGCGGGCCTTGTGATGGTCATCGCACAGGCAACGGGCAGCGACCTTGTCGACGCTTACACAGTCCGAAAAGTATTGCCGCGGCTTGCATTTGCCATCGTTGGTATGGCATTGGCGTGGCCCCTCCTTATACTTGCGATAGGCTTAACAAATGATTTAGGGCTAGTGGCCGGGAGTTTTATCGCCAACATGGGCGGAGGAACCTTAGGAGGTAGCGACGCTAACATTGCCAGCGCTGGAGTAAATTTTGCAGTAGGATTGCCGATTGCATTCTTTGCTATTGTTGTGAGGCTTGGATGGAGTGCAGTTTCGCTTCTTGGCACAGCTGGACTTGCACTATTAATCGGATTGCTTGTGCTTGCCATACGTCAACTTGTTGTCATTGTCCTCGTACTGCTGGCACCCCTGGCAATCGCCGCATCGGTCCTGCCAGGAACCGACAAGCTCTGGAAGTTCTGGAAGAACACACTTATCACGACTCTCGCCATGTTCCCCATAATCATGTTGTTCCTAAAATCCGGAGAATTCTTCGCGCGTATAACGAATGGCCTTCAGGGTGATCAGTGGGCCATCATCGGCATCATCGCATACTTCGCGCCATACTTCATGTTGCCATTCGCCTTCAAGATGGCGGGGGGCCTTATGAGCAACATCTTTGGCATCGTGAATGACCGTGGCAAAGGTCTGTTTGATCGCATGCGCAACCACCGCGCCGAAGCCTGGAAAGAGCGTAAGGTACGAGCTGGACAAGGTCACCTCTGGGATAACAACAATGCCGCAGGGCGGCTTGGCAATAAGTTCGCAAGCTTCGGCGGTGACTTCAAGGGAAGCTCGATGTATTATCTGCGTAAAGTTCCCGGTTTCCGCCGAGAAGGTGAGCGAGTAGCGTCACAAATCGCTGGGACGACCCAAGAACACACCGAAAAGGTTGCCAATATGCTGGCTGCTGCCGGCGTCAATGATCGTGGCGGACGCGCATTAGCCGGCTTGCATCAGGGCTTATCAGAAGGAACTATACGACGACTCAAAGCAGAGGGTTTGTATGGCAAGCGCGTCCGGAACCTCAAAGATCTAGAAAGAATGACCAGCATTCTCGCAAGCAGTACCGACCAGACAAGTGCAGGTATTGGCGAACGCCAAGCTGCACATGAGCTCAGCGCTGTCCGTGGTAGGCTCGCGACCCTATACAAAGACCAGGACATGGGTAAAGCTGATCTCGGTTCTGCGGGTATGATGGTACTTGCCGCTGCCGGCTATGCAGGAGCAGATGACATTAATACCTTTGGCAACAACTTACGTCGTGACGACCAGCTTGGCGAGCAATCTGCTACAGGAATTACCGAACGAGTGCTCGATATGGCGTCTAGCAAACGTCTCGACGTCAAGAAGGGCTACACCAATGTACAGAATGAGAATGGTGAATGGCACCGCAGCGACGCAGGCAGCCTAGAAGAAAAGAACAGGGCAGGAGACAACATCCTTACGAAGGGCTACAACGAATTCGCAGGGGCGAAGGCAGAGTCGTTTGTTGGTGCAGAAGAAGCCATTTTGTACAACCTCGATAACCGCGGCGATGAAGACGCTAAAGAACGTCAGATACTGCAACTGCAGCAGATTTTGCAGGGCAGCCTTGGCACCCCCGCTTTGCAGATAGAAGCGCAAAAGTTTGTAAAGCAGGGCGTGGCACGCTACAGTGGACTCGATAGTAATGGTAACCCAGATAAAAGCACCCTTTACTACCAGCCGTTGCCTGATGACGTTAAAAACCGATTGATGGCCGTAATCAGTGCGCCCTCACCCGGAGATCTCCCTGATGCGCTAAAGACTGTTCAACAATCCACCGGAGGACCTATACCACCTCAACCTGGCATGGGTGGTGGGAGTGGCATACCAGGCCCAACTTCTATTTAGAACTTAGTCGCTGCTATCGGGCGAGTGCTGAATCGTGTTCGTTCTGTGCTTGGGTTTTTATAAACTTCAATCCTTGTAGCCATGGCATCAAGCGCATCAAAATATGCTTCTGCGGCTACCATGTGGTTGCCCTGTGTCGTTAAGCCAACAACCGTTCGTATAGTGCTGTAATCATCGGCACCAATCTTGCGTGCCCCGCTTTTGATAGAGCACCACGGATTGCCATCGTAGTCGACGAGTAGACCCGCATTGCTCGGTGCTTCTTTGAGCGTAACATCTAGATTGTTGTTTTGATTAACAGGATTTTTTAGCTCGGCACACAGCAGCGTTACGGTGCGATAGGTAGTAACGGTTTTTCTGCCAACTTTTGCGATACCTGCCGAGACTCGTGACCATGAGGGAGTTGGAAGTCCTGCATTACTAATAATCGTTTTGTGCTCTATGTAGAATTGCTGCACTACACCACCAAGCCCTCTTTTTGGAATCAGGTCAGCAGGCACTACTAAGCCCTCCCGCTTTAGTTCATCCATAACCATATGGGCGTATTCGGTGACAGCCTCTACTGTAAGTACTCCCCGCTCGCTGTCATTTTTTCCTTCAAGTGCTTTCTCGAGGCGCTGAAGCAGCGGATGACGGGTGTCTTTTTTCTCATCATTTTTCATCCTATTTATTGCTTCCTGTTGTCGCTGCACGAGCTCTCGCTCTTTTTCGTCAAGCGGACGTCGCAGTCTTGCGGTGTCAGCTAGAAATGCCAAATCAGCTTCTATCTTTTTAAGCCGGGTAGCTATGTCTTGCTCTTGAGTTGGCACTTCGGATGCGAGCTGCGATTCATCTGAGCTACCGGAATCTGGCGATTCGCTGCGGACATTCTCAGGATCTGGTGTCGGGTCGCCGCTTTCAGGTAATGTTTGTCCGGCACTGTCCATGTCTTGCGCTTCGGATGAGGAGTTTGCCTCCGTGGATTGGTCTTTCTGGGTGCCCGACGTAGGTTCAGCTATAGCGTCAAGGACAGCCTCTCTTGCAGCCGCAAGCGCTGCAGGTTGAGGCTCAACAGTCTCTGGTGCAATAAGCGGTTGCTCAGGTACAAGGCCTGGCGCATGAGATACATCACTAAAAGCGCCCTCATCCGCTGCCCAATCATAAAACTCCCTGCTTTGTGGAGGAGTTGTTCCTTGAGGCAAATGAGGATCATGAGGAGTTTCGCTCATACAAATTAGTATACATCATTTTTGTTATTTTTGCAATATGTTTGTGGTTATTGTGGCTGT
>CAZGGJ010000047.1:0-396 GCA_964525315.1 uncultured Candidatus Saccharibacteria bacterium
AAGGTGCTTCGGAGGCTATGACCGATATTTCGCCACTCGTCAATTATACTACAACCCCTCTCATAGATTCAAGACACGCTATATATAGCGTGTCTACACTAGATATAGACGCTGGAGGGATATTCTGTTGTAATTTATGGCCAAAACGCTTGCGTCTAAAGACAAAATCCTGTAATCTACTAGATAGCGAAGGTTACAAAAACAAAAATTCAAAAAAATTCTTGTAGCATATCGCTCTACGATAAATCCACCACAACTTTGTAAGAGGGGCTATGCCCCTCTTCGTCTTTTCGGAGTAAATCCGAAAAGACTCTACTCCCCCTAAAGCTCAACTGTCGTCTCGTTCTCCGTGTACCCGCAAGTACTCCTGAAGGCCCTTACTGGGCCTTTTTACTG
>CAZGGJ010000047.1:406-5001 GCA_964525315.1 uncultured Candidatus Saccharibacteria bacterium
TAAAGCTCAGCTACCGCTTCGTCTGACGCCATCCAGTACATACTCTAGACTCTCGTCATGCTGAACTTGCTAATTCATCAACTAAAGATAAAAAGAATTATACGCCGAGCGAAGCGAAGCTGTATTCAGCATCCAGTGGATAATAATTAGTTAATGGTATATTTTGAATGGATTCTGAGTCAAGCTCAGAATGACGGAGGCGAAAAGCTAGTCTATTCAGCCTTACGTGACTGGTCTGCTCGCCACTTGGCTATCTCGGCGTGGTGGCCGCTGAGCAGGACGTCGGGGACTTTCATGCCGCGGAATTCGGCTGGGCGGGTGTACTGCGGGAACTCAAGGGTTTCGCCGTCGCTGAAGCTCTCTATCTCGGCACTCGTCTCACCGCCCAGGACGCCCGGTATCAGGCGCACGATACTATCGATGATGGTCATCGCTGGCAGCTCGCCGCCAGTCAGCACGTAGTCGCCGACACTGACTTCTTGGTCGACCAAGCTCAGGATGCGCTCGTCATAGCCTTCATAGCGCCCGCAGATGAAGATATACCCGTGCTCGGCCTCGCTATACTCCTGCGCCAGCGCCTGCTTCCAGCGCACGCCTCGCGGTGTCATGAGGAGTACTTTAGCGCTAGGGTCTAGCTCCTTGGCGTGCTCGACAGCCGCAAACAGGGGCTCTGGGCGCAGCAGCATGCCATCGCCGCCGCCAAATGGCGTGTGGTCCACCTGCCTGCGTGGACCGAGGCCATAGTCCCGCAAGTTGATGGTCGAGAGCTCCACGATGCCATCCTTTTGCGCCTTCCACATCATAGAATTCCCGAAGACGCCTGTGAACATCTCAGGAAAAAGAGTGATTACTTGCAGTTTTCTCATCTGTTGCCAGTATATAACCTATTGACTAAATTGTCCAGGTATGATATATATATATATATCAGCTTCTCAGATTGGGGAGCATATCGAGGCCAGAAAGGACATACCATGGCCAAGATTTTCTTCATCACCAACACAGCCCGACTGTCATTCCCCTTCTCCACCGGATACGACGGCGGAACAGAAGTAGTAGGAGATGCCGCCGATCTGGTGACCCGCTTCACGAAAGCAAAAGGCCAAGGGACATTGATCGGCGTCATGTCACCCGATGGTGATCGCATCGAGGGCTGGGTGAATCCGGACGCAATCGGTTCGATTACCGATTAAGTCCGGGCAAAGCCCGCCGAAGCAGCCTTGCCGAATCGGCTCGACCTGGTCTGAGAGACATCCGTATCTCCTGGGTTGTGGAAGCCCGGTTCAGTTCGAGCAGTTTCGGTGGGCTGTTTCATTTCTGACACATCGCAACAACCGAAAAGCCCACCATAAAAGGTGGGCTTTTCGACACATACAAGGCTCTCAAACCTGTTGGTTTGCTCGCATAGAGCAGTTTTGTTGTATCTCGCAGTTCGTGTTGAACTAATGGTTATTATATATCGAGGTCGTCCAAATCCGCAAGCTCTTGGCGGGACTTTTTTGCATAATCCGACTCGGTATCCTCGTCGTTATCCACAGCTTCATCTAGTACGTTGTCCACAGGCTCGTCAGTCGTGTCGTCTGATGTCGTCGTATCGCGAGCAGTATCGTCGCTGGAATCGTCGCCCGGCTGGTCGTTGTTGACAATCTTGAGATTGTAGCGAGCACTGTTCTTGGTACCGAGTGCACGCAGCAGTGCACGCAGGCTCTGCGCTGTTGAGCCGCGGCGGCCGATGACGCGCCCTAGGTCCTCTGGGTCGACAGTTAGTTCGAGCAGCACGCCCTTTTCATCAATGGTACGCTCCACAGACACGGCATCGGGATTTCCCACCAGTGACTTGACGATGTACTCTATAAATTGTTGGTCAATGCTCATATCGTTTCGGCCTCTCCCTGTTAATTCCTTTGTAGTTCCATTGTAGCATAACCTGGATTATTGCACCCGTCATTCTAGCTTGCACACCGTTCCATACATCACTCATGCTACACTTTTTGTCCGATCGAGCAGAATGTGTAGTATGCACGTGTCCATAGAGAGAGTGGATGCGGTATAAAAACCGCCTGCACGCGGCAGGCGGTTGATGTTCTGTAGTGAGAACGAGCTAGGCTTCGGCGGCTTCCTCTGCCGGAGCAGATTCTTCGGTTGGAGCTTCAGCAGGTGCTTCTTCAGCTTCTGCGACTTCCTCGACTTCTTCTTTAGGCTGGTTCTTGCGCAGCTTTTCAGCGTTCTTGACGGCTGATTGCTTGTCGCTCACCGGCTGCTTGACCCACTCTGGCAGCTTGACCTTCTGGCTGACGAGCAGCTTGACCACGCGCGGCGTTGGCTGCGCACCGTTACTGAGGTAGAAGGCTATCTTGTCGGTGTCGAGCTTGGTTTCTTTGGTGTGCGGATTGTAGCTACCGACATACGCGACGACGCGGCCGCTCGATGGATGGCGCTGCGCTTCCTGGACGGCAACGCGGTAGACTGGGTATGCCTTGCGACCGAGGCGCTGAAGACGAATTGCGAGCATTGATTGAATTTTCCTTTACTTCACTGTTATCACTAGTATTGATACTTCTGTTTATTGTACACTAGCCGCTTACAGATGTCAATCTATTGCGTGATATACTTGATTAAATAATGTTTTCATGTTACAATAGTAAGATATACGTAAAAGCGCCTGTCGCACACTATCCTAATGTCTGATTCACCTCACCGCCGCAACTGGATGCGAACAACCGGCACTCCCGAGTCGGTGCTGACTGGGCATGCCATTATTGACCACGTCGCGGCTCACGAGTGGAAGTTACCAGTTATCACCCCCCCCCCTGCCGAAACCGAGCTTCTCGAATACCCTATAAGCCCTCGCATTGCTGGCTTTGCAGAACTAGCGACCGCCCTCGCGTTAGAGCTGTATGCTATCACTCCGTCTAACGAACTGGCTCGGTTCATTCAATACCCTGAGGAGACCAAGGAGTATCTGTTTCGAAAGGGCACGGGCGACCAAGAGTTTACCTGGCAATTTGCCTCGTATATCGCCGTCCAGGTCGCTTATCGCTTGGAAAAGGACGGCCTGCTCGCCGAGGCCGATGTGGCTCAGCTGACGCTAGGCGACTGGGCGGATATGATTGGCTCAGAGTGGTTCGGCAGCTTGCTTCGCGATATGGCGGTTGCAGCCCCTGGCACATACCGCCAGCTGGGGAGCTCTTCGACCAACTACATCTATAGCGCTACAGATATGCCAACGCCTCATAGAGAGCAGGAGGCGTGGGGCAAACTTCCGGATAAATTGTTTGAGACGGCAATTGCGACTGCTCGCACATCCGAGCTCGAGGAAGCCTCTCCCGTCCTCACTGCAACGCTCACCCCAGCGTTTCGGCAGGCACTACGCCAAGGCGTCCGGCTTGAAGGGTATTCTAGGGACGGTGAACAGCTTATCAATGGTGATTTGACCTCTATAGGCTGCCCTATGGCCCGTCATGGGTTCGAGATTGAAGCGAGGTATCGGCCGAGTTTCGAAGAATTAGCCAAGCGCGGCCTGGTCGCCATCATCGAAAAACGAGGCAAAACATTTGCCGTCCAGGTGCTGTCGCCCATTGACCGGTACCTGCAGTTATTTGCTCAGCTACTGACAGATATCGACAGAGTGCATGGCACACCCACGCTCCAGGAGGACGGCTCAGTGACGTACGCGCAGTACCCCAAGACGAATATCTTCGCTGGCGAACCGGCTAGTAGACGCGCTTAGGGGCTATTTTCCAGCTTGGTTGTAGGCCTCAAGCGCCGCGCGGGCGGCGACTTGCTGGGCGAATTGTTTGGAGGGGCCGACGCCTTTGCCCATGAGTTTGTCGTTGACGTAGGCGCCAAGCGTGAAGGTTTTTTCATGGTCAGGGCCTTCCTCGCTGATGACGCGGTAGACTGGCGTGGCACCGTCGAGGCGCTGCGAGACCTCCTGTAGGTGGCTCTTGGGGTCGCGCCAGGTGCCTTCGCTGAGAATCGACTCGAGTTTGCTAGTGATATGCCGGTGAATGAACTTCTCGGCCTCGGCGTAGCCCTTCTCGAGGTAGATAGAGCCGATGACCGCCTCAAACGCATTGGCCAGGATTTGCTGACGGGCGCGGTCGCTGCCCTTTTTCTCGCCGCGGCTCATGCGCAGCAGCGGCTCGTAGCCGAGCTTGTCGCCAGCGTCACCGATGCTTTCGGTACGCACCAAGGCAGCGCGCCAGCTGGTGAGGATGCCTTCGGGCTCGGAATAATTATTGTAGAGAAAGTCCGTCACAACGAGCTCAAGCACGGCGTCGCCGAGGAATTCGAGGCGCTCGTTGTGCTCGGATACGGACTTTTTGTGCTCGTTGACGTAGCTGCGGTGCGTCAGAGCAGTGACGAGCAGCTGAATGTTGTCGTACTCAAAGCCGAGCTTCGTCCGCGCGAAGTCCTGATATGGTGCAGTGGGCATACCGGTCATAGTTTCTCCTGTCGTATTCGTTTCATAGCGAGGAGCATCAGCTTGCCGATGTCCTCGTACTCGATGAGGTCGAGCGCTTCGTTGAAGCTGAACCATTTGATGCCGTTCATCCACTCTTCCTTCTTGATAGCGTCGGTGTCGCCCTTGGCCC
>CAZGGJ010000048.1:0-4997 GCA_964525315.1 uncultured Candidatus Saccharibacteria bacterium
ACAATTACTATAGACAACGATGATTGCTTAGTGTTATATTGACACTATCAATCAATATCCAATGTTGATTGGGGTCTCTCCCAAAGCGGATTGAGGCAGGCGAAGTCTAGTGAGCGCGAAATGCTCCTCGCTGTTTAACAACCTAGAATCACATCAATGGAGGTGAGATTTATGACTGGCAATTTTAAGCTTGCGGGTGGCAGTATGGTCGGCCGCGATCATCGCGTAATCGGGCGTAACAATCAAGACGCATGGACGATCCTTGAATACCCTGATCTAACCATAGCGATCGTGGCAGATGGCTGCAGTAGCGGCTCAAAGACGGAAGTTGGAGCTGAATTAGGTGTCAGGTTGGTAGCAGAACAAATAGCGCGCCAGTATGGGTCCAGTCGCAAAATTGACTGGCAGAAGACTCAGCAGCACGTTATTTCACAGCTCGATATCTTGGCATTAAACCTCGGCGGCGACTATCGTCGTCTGGTCGAAGATCTTTTCCTCTTTACGCTGGTCGGAGTAGTACTAACTGCTGATCAGGCGATATTCTTTGCTTGTGGAGACGGCATAGTCGTAGTGAATGAAAGTAGGTTGCAACTCGGGCCTTTCCCGGGTAATATGCCTCCCTATATCGCATACGGCTTGCTGGGGAATGAGTTAAAGATTGATCCTCGTGAAGTTCGGATGGCTCCAGTATTAGAGATTGAGCTGGTAGACCTAGATTCATTCTTGATCGGCACGGATGGAGTTATGGATTTCATCAGTGTCGAAGACCGAGCAATGCCGGGTCTAACAAAGCTTGTTGGTCCAATCGATCAGTTTTGGCTAGACGATCGCTACTTTGGGGGTAACCCCGATTTGGTTAGTCGTCAGTTGAGGCTGGTCGGCAGAGATTACCCAGCGCACAATCCCGTGCATGGATTGCTTGGAGACGACACTACGCTCATTGTTGGTAGACGAGAACAGAACTGTTAGGAGTAGAATTATGGCAACCGTGAATATCGGCGGCCGAATGGTTCGCCTAGCACCTGGTCAGATCATCGGAAAGGGCGGCGAGGCTGATATCTACAAGATTGACGCCACTACCGTTCTAAAACTGTACAAAACTCCAACCCATGCGGATCTGGTTGATGATAAATTGGCTCAGACCGCAGCCATAGTGCGCATAAAGGAGCAGCAACGTAAGTTGCCAGCCTTTCCGCGCGATTTGCCTGTCGAGGTAGTTGCTCCAACAGAACTGGCTTTCGACAGAAGCGGAAGAGAGGTAGTCGGTTACGTTATGCCGCTTGCGAGTGGCATGGACGTTCTGATGAATCTATCTAATCGACCATATCGTGAAACAAACGGCATCAATGGCAACCAAGTTCTTGATGTATTCCGTGAGCTTCATCGTGTTGTCGCACAGACACATGCACGACAAGTTGTGATCGGAGACTTCAATGATTTGAACGTCATGACTGACAATAAAACAGTCAAGTTGATTGACGCCGACAGTATGCAGTTTGGCGGGTTTAAGTGCCTGACTTTCACGACTCGGTTTGTTGATCCGCTTTTATGCCGGACCGACGCACTTAGTTTGGCTCGCCCCCATAATGAGTCGAGTGATTGGTATGCATTCTTCGTAATGTTGCTCCAGTCTTTGCTCTATGTTGGGCCATACGGTGGTGTTCATAGGCCGACTTCAGGTGGACGTTTGCAACATGATGCGCGAGTGCTGGCTAGATTGACAGTACTCGGAAGTGATGTCGTGTACCCCAAGCCGGCTTTGCCTTTGGGTGTCCTACCCGACGAATTGCTGGACTATATGGGAGCAATTTTTGAGAGAGATCAGCGGGAGTCATTTCCGCAGAAGTTGCTCGATGGATTGCGTTTTACCACATGTTCAGCTTGTGGGGCGTTCCATGCGCGTTCGATTTGCCCTGCATGTAGCGCACCGGGCGTAGTACGTCAAACCGTAACTATCCGTGGACAGGTGACTGCAAGGTGCGTCTTTAAGACGACCGGACATATCCTACAAGCGGTAAACCATGGAGGTGTGCTGCGCTATCTGTACCAAGAAAACGGGGTGCTTTATCGCGAAGGCGGTAAGCGACTGATGCGTGCAGAACTGAGTCCAGAGATTCGTTTCAGGATCAGTGACGAGAGGACATTGATCGGTGCCGCTACGACGCTGATCACGGTTACTTCTGGTGGAGACACCAGTAAGCTTACTGTGGATCAATATCGTGGCAGACTTCCGATCTTTGACGCCAATGAGTCATCGATATTCTGGGTAGCGAACGGTCAGTTGATGCAGGAAGGCCGTTTGGAGCCGAAATACCTAGGTGACATACTTGAAGGTCAGACTTTGTTCTGGGCCGGTAAGTATCTGGGCTTTGGTTTTTACCAGGCTGGTCAGATCATGAGGGCTTTCGTGTTCGAGCCAAATAGGCGAGGACTGAATGACCAAGTTAAGATACCGGCATTTAAAGGTCAGTTGATTGACGCGGTCAGCTACTTCGGTGAAAAGCGTGTTTGGTTTATGGTCTCAGTGCAAGAGCAGGGCATTCTAACGAATCGGTGTTTTGTCATCGACATCAATGGAAAGGTTCTTGCGACAGCTGAGGCTGAGCAAGGAAACGATACCTGGCTCGGGCGTAGTATACGTGGCCATATGGCAACCGGTCAGTCGTTATTCGTAGCGACCGACGAAGGAATTGTCCGACTAACTAGTGACGGAAACCAGATAATCGTGGAGCGTAAGTTTCCCGATACTGAAAGTTTCGTTGATAACCACAGTAGCCTGGTCCAAGGGCCGGGCGGTATCTATGTAGTCTCCAGTCGTGAGGTTACATTACTCGAGATCCGGTAAATCCGGGAGAAAGGCGGTCATCATGACCACTATCTTGCCACTGCCTGCTTTCTACGATCCTGCCAATGTCGTCAACGACACGCGCTGGATCAATTACGCCCAGCTGCAGGACGAGGCCGACAAGGCTCGTCGGCAGTTCGGGCTGAAGTCGGCTTCGACCGACCGATTTCGTATCGGTGTGCTCGCTATCGATGTCCAGAATACGTTCTGCCACCCGCAAGGTGAGCTCTACGTTGCTGGCATGTCTGGCACCGGTGCAGTCGATGATGCTCAGCGCTTGGTTGAGTTCATTTACCGCAATCTTGGTGTCATCACAAAGATCAACTGCACGCTTGATACACACAGGATGTACGCGATTTTCCACCCGACATTCTTGGTCGATGACCAGGGCCGTCACCCGGTGCCGTTCACGAACGTGACGCATGCCGACGTGGTGTCCGGCAAGTGGCAACCGAGTCCTCGCATGACGTCTGCATTGGGTATTTCGCCCATGGCGGCACTGCGACACTTGGCTCACTACACCGCCGAACTCGAGAAGGCCGGTCGTTACAACCTGACGATTTGGCCGTACCACGGTATTCTCGGTGACAAGGGACATTCTCTTGTTTCCGGCTTGGCCGAGGCGGTTAACTATCACGGTTTGACTCGTGGTGCGCAGCCTGGCATCGAGGTTAAAGGGACTCATACCCTTGTAGAGGAATACTCGATCTTGGGGCCTGAGGTTCGCACTCTCGGCAATGGTCAGGCGATTCCTCGTCGTACGGAGTTGCTTCAACAGCTTACGCAGTACGATGCTTTGGTCATCACCGGCCAGGCAAAGAGTCACTGTGTTGGTTGGACGATTGAGGATTATTTGGCAGAGATCCTGACGTATGATCCTGAGCTTGCACGCAAAGCGTACTTGCTCGAGGATTGCACTACGTCCATCGTGGTGAAGGATCCCAAGAACGGGTCGGTTATCTACGACTATGGTCCGGAAGCGGACGCGGCGTTCGATCGCTTCCGCAATGCCGGAATGAATGTCGTTAGGTCCACTGATCCGATCGAGACCTGGCCGGGAATCCGGCTCTAGACCTAGCGTTTCCTCGTCGCATGATTTGCGACGAGGAAACCTAGCCCCTCAACCCATAGAAAGGGTGAAAGAAATGACCGATAATAATGTCTCTCTATCTGCTCTTCTCGCAGGAGCAGGCGTTGATGATCAAACCGCAGCGGCGTTGCAGTTGGTCAATGATGATCTAGGACCAGCTATTCAGGCTGGCTTGGGTGATCTGGACTACGATGACATCAATACCGCTGAGGTGTTGCTCGTCACGCAGGTTATTGACGATTCCGGTTCGATTCGGTTTGTCCAAGGAAACACCGAAGCCGTCCGCGAAGGTCACAACCTGATCATTGACTCGCTCAAGGGCTCCAAGCAGTCGGCCGGCGTTCTGATCGGAACCCAGCTCCTCAATCGTGGCGTTCTCTCGCCGTATTTGATGCTGGATAATGCCATTCGTCTCGATAAGTCCAACTACAACCCCAGCGGCGGAACACCCCTGTACAACCAGGTGGTTACCGTGCTTGCGACAGTTGTTGCCAAGATGTCTGATTTCGAGCAGAACGGCGTGGCTGCACGTGCTATCACAGTTATCGTCACCGATGGTGCCGATAATGGCTGGGGGGTGCGAGTGGAAGAAGTTCGAAAGATCGTCGAGGGTCTGTTGCGCACGGAACAGCACATCATCGCCGGTGTTGGTATCGACGATGGTGGCTATACCGATTTCACCAATGTGTTTCGTGAGATGGGGTTGCGCGATGAGTGGATCCTCACACCGAAGAACTCGCCGAGTGAGATTCGAGCAGCCTTTCTGACTGTCAGTCAGTCGGCTGTTCGCGCATCGCAGACAGCAACCTTCAGCCAGACGGCGATGGGTGGCTTTGGCGGTTGAGATGTGATTCAGGTTGGTAGGGTGAGTTCGGTACTTTGAGTCCGAGCTTAGACTCCATCAAACGGCCGTGAGTGTTGGGGATTCCCCTTCGCTCACGGCCGTATTTAATTTGAAGCTATAATCAGTCAAAACTACGCGAGAGTACTTCGAGTTTGGTCGAGTTGAATTCGTAAAGCTTTGCTGGGCGGTGTGCGCCTTCACGCCAGGTTTCTGTGGTC
>CAZGGJ010000049.1:0-4827 GCA_964525315.1 uncultured Candidatus Saccharibacteria bacterium
TTACTAGCAGATACTTGGAATTGAATAGGAATTGTGTTCCCTGAGGAGGTCAAACCGGCTGAAGCATCGGCGCTATCTACCGAGAGCGTGTCAAGCGTTAGGCCATTAATGCCGGCGAGAAGGTTCTGTTGCAGTGAGGCGCCAAGAGCGAGAGCGTTGCGATCAGCTGGCAATGCGTCAAGTATTACTTGGAGGGCCTTTTGTTCAGAGCTAGCTTTCAATGCATTAAGCGAAGTGTTCGACTCGAGCACTACCACGTTACTTGTTAGTTCACTTGCTACTTTATTGTTGTCTTTCAACGTCCCTAGTGTCTCTGTCATCTTACTGAGTACATTGAGCTTAAAGAGTATTTGTTGAGACAAGAATATTGAAACAACGATGCAAATACCAATCACCGCAGACATACCGGCAACCCATAGGAACATTGTCTTATTAGAATCGGCGATTGCCTGACGTTTTGGACTAAGAATACGAGATGAGGCCATGTTAGTTGTTCTCCTGTACATCGCTTGCGGCTTGACTAAACATACTGTCGGGTACACGGGTTTTCGAGTCGGTGACGTCAACTTTAGCGGTTGGTGTAATAATGCGCACATTTGTCATGGAGTTATCGAACAGCCCCTCTGGATACTTAAAGTATATAGTAAACCGTACTACCTTAGCTCCGGTTGTGTCTTGGCCATAGCTGGTATTTTGAATCGTGACGTCATCGGTCAGTGACACTTCGACAGTTTGGCCATTTTGCTGGCCAGAGACCTTCGTATTCAAAATTGTCTTACGAAATGCCTCTGTCGCTGGATAGCCACCTGCCGCCGACCCTTCAATCATAAGCTGGGACTGTACGGGATCGAGCGTCACCTTAGAAAGTTTTGCGTCATTTGGCGCTGCTGGGTTAATTGCCGCTAACACGTCAAACAAACGGGAGTCAATGGTCCGCTTTCCATTCAGCGAACTGATCTCTTTTAGTTGATTTTTGATAGTCAATGCGTTATTAATATCCTTCGTGCCAGCAAGCTTCTCGTACTCTCTCGTTATTGAGCTCGATGTGAGCGATTCTGTAACCGCTTGCGCACCAAGCACCAACGCAAGTGTAGCCACGGCGCCCACAGCAATCACTCCGGCGAGGATCGAAAACGAAATAGCAACATTACGAACGCGCTGCGCACGGAGCATTTCTTGCTTGACGTCTGGTACTAAGTTAATCTGAATCATTATTCAGCCCCTCTCTTTGCAAGTCCAACAACCGTTGAAAACTCCATGCCAATAGGCGCTAGCTGCTGTTTTATTGCGTCGGAAATCTGGATGTTTTGCCAAGGGTTTGCTGGCTGAACAGGTTTACCGATCTTGCCGCCTAAGTATTTGTCGAATTCAGGAATAACCGCGGCAAATCCACTAATAAGGGCGCCCTCGACTTGCACGCTTGGATAGCGTGTTTCAAAAAACTTAATCGACTTTGTCATTTCAGCAGCAAAATTCTCTAATGTTGTCTCAAGGGCTCGTAAGACTTGACCGTCAAGCCTATCTGGCGCTAGACCAAACTTCAAAATAAACTGTCGTGCCTGGTCCTCTTGGACGTTCAGATTGGCAACCGTTGCCTTAACGAGTGAGCCAACGCCGGTAGGAATGGTGCGAATGAGCCGAGGAGCATCGCCGTACACAATCGCAACATCGGTTGAATTTTCACCCATATCAAGCTGAAGGACCGCCCCATTGCTACCTGAAACCGTCAAGGCACGGACCATGGCAATTGGGTCTGGCTCGGCAGCAATAACGTTCAAACCTAGCGATTCAATCATTTCAAGCCGCTCTTCGCTATACTGTTTCGCAACCGAAGAAAGTAGCACTTCTTGCTGGTTTTGCGCATGCAAAGATGGCCCGAGCAGTGCCCAGTCTACCTTGGCATCGTCGATAGACATCGGTATATACTGATCAATCTGGTATTTCATAGTTGCTTTTAGCTCGCTATCGTTCACCATAGGAACATCGATGATTGTAGTAAACGTCTTGCTGGAAGGCAGCCCGATCACGACATTTTTCGTCTTTATGCCGCTTTGGCCTATGGCCGTCATGATAATTTCACTTACTTTGCGACGAGCCTCTTCGGAGTCGCTACTGGTTAACTTACTATCGACTGGCGTGTAGCCGTAATGATCAAGTGTCCAGCCAGAGCCAGATTTCTTGAGCTGCACCACGCGAATGGCATTGGTGCCTATATCTAGTGCAAAAAAGTCGCCCATCCCCTTCATGAAATTCATACTAAGCTCTAGTATACATAAGCATTACAGATAATTGCAAGCACTTTTTCCAATTCTAATAGCGGGGCGGCAACTCTGTGGCATACACTGTCTGCCAGCTTCCAGCTTGCTTAACGCGATTGTTCGCCCAAATATAGGCATCTGCCCGCAAGTTGACCGTTTCAGCCGGTTCTGCAGGAGCGGTAGGGTTCTTGTAGGTACGGTTTAGCAGTAATGTGTCAGCCATAACCGGACCATTGATTGTTAAGGTTTGGTCGCAATTTGTCGACCGTAGGTCGGCACGCAATGTCACATCCCCACAGGTGCTCACTGTCCCACTCGCAATCAACCATGCATCAATACGGTGAACACCTCCCATAATGGTGATATTGTTCCCTATGAGTATGAGTTGCGGAATAGTCTGGGCACCAGTAAATGGCCCGGGACTATAGGTAATATCGCTATCGATAGTTATATTACCCGTTGTAACTATGACCGCTGATTGATTAATATTCGTCAAACCGCCAAGTATGGTGTTGATACGCGACGTAGAGACATTCGCTAGACCCTCATTATGGACGATACTGCCCCCGCTACTTAGGAGACCTTCGCGTACAGAAGGAATCTTACCTAAGCGCGCGGGATCATTAGTGAAACAGCCGTACGAGCCACAGTCGGCCAGAGTGTTTGCGAAAGTCAGCTTGCTCCAAGCTGACTGTGGATCGGCGCTACCATTCACCGCACCCGATTGCGATGCAAAATTCACAACCTCTCCTGGAGCGGTAATAGCATACTCTACCCAGGACCCGCCCTGGTCTGTAACCATCCCGTACACAGTCGACGAAACATTATTACCAGTCGCGAAACTACTCCCCACTCGCACATCATTACCTAGTACTTTTAGGAGTGGTCCGCTCACTATCGGGACGCATATCACTTTCGGCTGCGTATCTACCGTCACCCGTCCATCATTCGACGCCGTAAGCTGCCAACTCACACATATGCGATCGCCGAGGGCGCTATTAGCCGTAATACCTTCCTGAAAAATTTGCGATACAACACTAGCGGTAGCGGTATCGGAGGGGCCACTTCTTGTAAACACCTGGGTATCACCGCTATTAAATGTGTCGTCGCCATTATTCTCGTACCATATTCGTGCAGTTGTCTGAGCAGAGGCTGTAATAGGTGACTTATTATTGATACTAAATTGCGCCTGTGTCGTACCATTATTACTCAAGGCACTCACAGGAGGCACTAAATTAAGTACTGGCGTCATCTCACCACCCGGACAGCCTGCGACATAGGCGATATTATCAAATGGCAAGCGATATTGCAGTACGTTCCAGTGATAAATATGCTCTATGCGCAAGATATATCGAGCTCCCGGCTCAAACGTCATCCGTCGCAGATACCTCTGGCCATTACCCATACCCTCATTGCCAGGCGCAACAGAGAGCGGCACCGACTGACTCGGGGTTACATCAGTTCTCGTTACCGTCACCCTAACCCTATCATTCAAGCTATCTGGACCGTTATCTCTATGATTATTGTCAAGGTCGAACAATTCTATAACACCAGACTGACCGGTTGTGACAGTACAAGGCGTAGCCATGACAAGTGAGTAGGTGGCATAGTCGGTATTGCTTCCGGCCTCACCAACTTGCTCGCTTCTATTGCGTCGGGCGTTAGTCGAGAAATAATAACTATCGGCATCGGGGTCAGTCTGATCTGGTGCCGCATACGATATCCAAGCATTACCGCCGCGCGCCAAAGTATCGCCACTAGTAGGACTCACCGTCTGCTGAGCAAAACCATCAACCTGGTAAGTATAGCTCGTTACTCTCATACGAAAGTCTATCCCTGCATCAGATTTTGCCGCACTAGACCTAGTCGTACATGCTCTGTTGCGCAGCTCTGCCGTGATGGTGGTACGCCATAGGCCATAAGTGTCATCCCATTCAAAGTTCCCGGCAGTCAGGTTCTCCGTATTGCCGCTGCGCGAGCACTGCGCTGCACCGCCGCCAGGGCCATCATCAATCCACACAGCATAATCAGAGTAGGTGTTACCGTCGCCCGTGTAGCCAGATATTGGCCGGAAATTGTTGATTCGTATGTTTGCACGAACAGTTACATTTGATGGGCTGCTCGTTGTTGGAGCTGGCGCTTTTAGGAATACTGGGACCTTAATTCTCGTTAGACCCTTAGTATTAGGAACATCACTCAGTGATAAACGAATATAAGAACCCGCGTTACCGTATTCACTACCATCAGGCGCCACATTACCAATAGCTGCTGCAGGCTGCTGGAAGACGATACTCGCTACTATTGCAGCACTAGTAGCAATGCCTACTATCCATAAACTAGAAAATAGTTGTCGCGCATGCATCATATTTAATTTGTAGTGTAACATAAGCTCTTTGTAATATCTACATCGTCAACCCATACACCCACCCGGCGCTAAATGGTATACTATTGGGTATGAGCTTATCTATCGGCATCGTTGGACTACCAAACGTTGGTAAGTCTACTCTTTTTAACGCCCTCACCCACAATGATATTTTGGCGGCTAACTACCCGTTTGCAACCATCGAGC
>CAZGGJ010000050.1:0-4584 GCA_964525315.1 uncultured Candidatus Saccharibacteria bacterium
GCCCGTAGTAGGCGATGTTGCTGCCTGGGCTTGTCAAGAAGCTGGCCGCTTCGTTGAGCTTGAGCTTGCTGACGACACGGTTATTAGGATCCCACAGGCGGTTGCCGCTGGCACGTCCTTTACGGTTTTTCCATGCCTCTGCACGACTGTTACGCAAACGGTCGAACATACCCTTGCCCCGATCGTTCACGATACCAAAAATGTTGCTCATAAGCCCCCCTGCCATCTTGAAGGCGAACGGTAGCATGAAGTATGGCGCGAAGTATGCGATGAGGCCAATGATGGCCCATTGGTCACCTTGGAGTTGGTTAGTGACCCGTGCAAAGAATTCACCAGATTTTAAGAACAGCATAATAATGGGGAACATGGCGAGCGTGGTAATGAGCGTATTCTTCCAAAACTTCCAAAGTTTGTCGGTGCCAGGGAGGACCGAGGCAGCGATAGCCAGAGGCGCAAGCAGCACGAGGACAATGACGACAAGTTGTCGTATGGCAAGAACGAGAAGGCCAAGCAGCAAAGCTAGTCCAGCGGTGCCCAGCAGCGAAAAACCCGTCCACCCTAACCTCATAACAGTAACAAATGCGGTGATAGGCAGCCCTACGGCTAATTCTATGCCTGCTCCAAGCGTATTGGCCTCGCTCCCTCCTAAACTTCCGCCTCCAAGATTACCTATGAAATTCCCCGCGACCAAGCCCAAATCATTTGTAAGCCCAATTACTAGTAAGAGGAGTGGCCATGCCAAAGCCATACCAATGATGGCGAAGGCAAGCCTCGGCAAAACTTTTCGTACGGTGTACGCATCGACAAGGTCGCTGCCCGTTGCCTGTGCGATGACCATTATGAGCCCGGCAATGAGTATGATGCCCATTCCGAAGATACGGAACTTGTCGACGACCTTTTTAAATTCAGGCGTAAAAATTTGGTCGGTCGGTGTATACAGCAAACTCTTTATGCTGCTATATAAGAAATTGACGATGCCACTGGTCAAAGTGATAAGTCCGCAACCCATCCAGCGCATGAAGGTGTTTTGGTCCATCGGGCAGCCATCACTGGTAGTGTCGACATTTGTACAGCCGGCCGCGTTCGGGTCTGCCGTACATTCGTCTACGAGGGCACCTTTACGCGCCGCAGCAGCGGCCTTGTCTGCGTCTTTTTTCGCATTATTGATGGCGGCAAGTATCTTTCTATATGATAAGTTCGTGACATTGGCGTCTTTAATACACTGCGCGAAGGTCTTGACGTCGATTTCTTCAGGAGTAGTATTAATGGTCACCGTTTCTACCACTTTGCCGTTAATCTTAATGTTTACTGCGTGTGGCTGTATGCACTTCAATATGGCAGTAGCGCATGCTGCCTGCGCCGAGTCAACGGTAGAACCCAGAGGGCCAGGAATTACATTTTTACAGAGTGTCGCAGCATAAACTGCAGTTGCAGCTTTTCGAGCTTCCTCCTCTGCAGTTGCGTTTTTCTCGGCTGTTTCTGCGGCTACCGCGGTCGCTACTTTGGGAACGAGGTCCTCTATTTGTTTAATAACATCAGCACAACTCGTGCCGAGCTGATAGGTGCCATCTGGGTCTGGAAATACCGTTGGGGTACCGCCGATGTTCTTTATCTTGACCGCATAGTCAGCGGCAACACCAGTAGATTCGTCGATAAGGGTCATTTTGCGGTTAGCTGCGGTATTGTATTGAATTTGTTGATCTGAACTTACACTCGACCAAAGTACTGGGCTGTTTGCTCCACAGCCACCACCATTGGCTACGAAGGCATCATGCAGCAATATGTATTTCATAATGTCGGTAGGCGTAAGAGGTACGCCTCTCGCTGTAGCCATCTTAGTTACACGATCGGAGAAGCGCTCCTGGTAGTTGGTGATAGGCGTTTTAAGGTCAGCACTCCCGTCGGTAAAAATCCAGCTGTTCGTATTAATGTCTTGCACGAAGCCCAAATCCCGCAGGTATGCTCCTGCATCGTTGTAGCCCAGAGTACTGTATGCCCGTTGCATTATGTTTGGGTTTTCACCGCAGCCCTGTCGACCATCATGATTGAAGCCCTCGTCGCCCAGAGTAAAGCCTGTAGCAGCATACGAGGCCTTTGTATTCCAAGTGAACTTGCTTAAATCGCCCGTATTAACATATGCCTGTTTGGTGTAAGTGTCGGGAGTAGGAGACGATTTGTTTATGCAGGCAAGCAGCGCGCTGACGACGCTATATTGCTTCGTAGCTTCACGTTGCACGGAAAAGTTGAGGGCCGATGCCTTAGGAATGAAAGGAGTGAAGGCATTAACTACGACGCTGAGAGCCACAACGCTTAGTAGCGCTAGGGGCACCAGTCGTACTTTGTTTTTTTTCATCTTCGGTACTTATCGTTCCATGCACTTAGTTCTTATGTATCTCATTCTAACAGTAGAACCCTATGTTGGCCAGCTATTTTATCCAATGTTTGTCGGCGTGCGTCTCCTTAGTTGAACAACATGGCATTAAGCCGTATAGTTATGATTGTGAAAATAAGAAGTCTTGCTATCAGTATGTTTACGGCAGTAGTTATTGCGTGCGCGGCGAACTTTATTGCTCCCGCCCCTGCTCAAGCGCTAGACTGCAGCAAAAGTAATAATGAGACATTTATTATCGACGGGCAGGAAGTCTGCTGTCCAAAGGGCACGGCCTTTCAAAAAGATGCGAGTGGCAAAAAGCTTGCCGACGCCAGCTCATGTCTGTTTCGCAAATACATCAACCCAGCCATTTACCTGCTCAGCATCATCGCGGGCGTGGCGGTTGTGGGTGGTCTGACCTACGGCGGCATTCTGTACGCAAGCTCCGCTGGCGAAGCGGGTAAGGTCACCAAAGCGAAAGCAGTCATTATAAAAGCACTTACAGGGCTGGTTGTTTTCTTGCTCCTTGCGCCGTTCATACGCTTTATGTCACCGGGCGGCGTCAACAGCGTAACTATTTCAAACCCGACCGCTGCGGCTTGTTCGAGCGCCAACCAGTTCTTGGGGCTTAAGCCGTGGTTTGCCTATCTGCCCAACGATAGTTTTAACCAAGATTGCTCTATAAAAGATGGTGTCAGTTTCTGGCCCACGCAAGATCCAAGCAACAATAATAAATTAGTATCGGGCATGTTCCCCCGCGTCGTACTTGCGGTGATTGATGACTTGCTGCGCATTGCTGCGGTGGTCGCTGTGGTTTATGTCATCGTGGGCGGCATACAGTACATGACGAGCCAGGGCGAACCAGGCTTGGTTAAGCAATCACTCAGCGCTATTATTAATGCACTCATCGGCCTGGCTATCGCAGTGATTGCCGCGGCGGTCGTATCGTTTATCGGGAGGGCGCTCACATCATGATTAAGTCGCTTGTCGCCACAGTTGCGGCCGTTACGGGTAACACGCTTAACATTAATAGCCTGCCCAACAGCCAGGGCGGCAAAGATTTTGCCGATTCTGCGTGGCACACAGCTCTGAACATTGTTTTCGGGCTGGCCGCGGTTATCGCGATTATGTTGGTGGTCATAAACGGGCTGCAATACATTTCTGCGAGCGGTGATGCCCAAAAAACTGCTCAGGCCAAGCAAGGCATTATGTACGCGGTCATTGGCCTTGTCATCGTCATCATGGCCTTTACTATCGTCAACTTCGCGCTGAGAGGTATCAGCTAATGAACTACCTCAAAGCTGTGCTGCTTTCTCTGGTACTCATGTTTGGGCTTGGCATGGCGTTCGCTCCCGCGCGCCTCGCTGCCGCGTACGACCCGCTCAATGCCACCTGCAATAACGCCGGTGACGGCGAAAGCCAGTCGCCGACATGTGGTTCCCGTACAAGCACTAACCCGCTGACAGGAACTGATGGGCTGCTCATGAAAATCACTCGCATTATTGCGCTTATATCTGGTGCGACAGCAATTATTGTCATTATCGTGGGTGGTGCGCGCTACATGACGGCCGATGGAGATGCCCAAAAGGCAGCCGGTGCCCGTAATGCGGTCGTTGGTGCACTCGTCGGGCTCTTTATTATTTCCCTTTCCACCCTTATTATTAATTTCGTACTAACTAAGATTGGATAACTATGAAGCAGATTATTCGTACCACCCTAGCAACCCTTGGCATCGTTGGCGCAGTACTGTTTGGGGCCGCGGTTTACTCGCCGCTAGTCTCTGCGCAGACTGCTCCCGCTACAACGAGTACGAGCGCGCAGCAAGCAGCCTGTGAAGCCGTCAATGGTGCGGCCGGTTGTACCGCAGACGGTAGCGATCTGACCAAACTCGTCAAAATCATCATTAACGTGATGTCGGTCGTCATCGGTGTCGTCGCCGTCATAATGATTATGGTGGCGGGCTATAAGTACATCACGTCCGGCGGTGATACGGGCAAGGTTACGAGCGCCAAAAATACGCTCATCTACGCGCTCGTCGGGCTTATTATTGTTGCGCTTGCACAGTTCATGGTGCGTGTCGTGCTCAAACAAGCAAAAACTATCTCGATGAACGATGTCGTCGTTTCGCGCGTCGTCCCCGCACCTACCAGCACAAGCACACTGTATCGAGGTTGAAATTACCTGCCCCGAGTGGTATAAACTAAGGTAAGACC
>CAZGGJ010000051.1:0-4487 GCA_964525315.1 uncultured Candidatus Saccharibacteria bacterium
AAATCATCGAGGTCAATGCGTATGACGCAAACCGCGGTGGACTCCTCGTCGAGCTTGAAGGCATTCGTGGCTTCTTGCCGGTGTCACAGCTGGCAGCGGGTCATTACCCACGCGTCAGTGGTGCCGACAAAGACGAGATTTTGCAGAAGCTCAATGCGCTGACTAGTCAGCCGTTGCGCGTCCGTATCCTCGACGTCAGCCGCAAGGACAACAAGCTTATCTTCTCCGAGAAGGAAGCGGTCAAAGACGACATGCAGGCTCGCTTTAGTGAGCTCAAGGTCGGCGACGAGGTTGAAGGCGTTGTTACCGGTGTTATCGACTTCGGCGCATTCGTCAATGTTGACGGCATCGAAGGCTTGATTCACATTAGCGAAATCAGCTGGGAACGCGTCGAAAACCCACGCAACTACGTCAAGGTTGGGGAGGCTGTTAAGGCAAAAATCATCGCCATTGACAAGGATCGACTTTCTTTAAGCCTCAAGCAAATGAGCGAAGACCCATGGCTAAAAGAAGTCAAATCGTTCAACAAGGGCGATAAGGTTGAAGGCAAGATTACACGAATTACACCATTCGGTGCTTTCGTGCAGTTGAGCCCGAGCGTAGAGGCACTTGTTCACGTGAGCGAAATGGGTGACGAAGACAGTATTGACCCTGAGAAAATCTTCCAACTCAATGAGAAGAAGACTTTCAAGGTGCTCGATATCGACACGGCAGCCCGCAAGATTTCTTTGAGCCTTAAAGGGGCCAAGTAATAAATAGGGCGTAGGGTTCAGGGTGTTGGGCGTAGTCTTATAGGCGAAACCCAATGCCCCAAACCCAGCATCCGATAAAATAAGGAGCTTCCAAGCAATGGCAACAACCATTTACATCGAAGAAACTACCACGGTTGGTGCTCTGGCTGAGCAGCTCCGCCTACCAGTAACACGCCTTATTGGTGAGCTATTTAAAAATGGCATTATGGCGACTATTAACGAGCGCCTTGATTTTGATACGGCACAGATTATCGTCGGCGAGCTCGGGCTCGACGTCGAGCTTGTGCGCAAGGCTGCCGAAGAAAAAACGGCCGTTAGGCGCGAAAAAGCTCCAGCTGGTGCTCATGCAACTGAGCGTCCACCAGTCGTTGCGGTGATGGGGCATGTCGATCATGGCAAAACCTCACTACTCGACGCAATTCGCGGTGCAGCAGTCGCCAAGGGTGAAGCCGGCGGGATTACCCAACACATCTCGGCGTATCAGATTGAGCACAAAAACCGGGCGATTACATTTCTCGATACCCCTGGCCACGAAGCCTTTGCTGCCATCCGCCAGCACGGTGCCGACCTGACTGACATTGTAATTATTGTCGTAGCAGCCGATGACGGTGTAAAACCACAGACGATAGAAGCCATCCGCTATGCCAAAAATGCCGGCACCAAGATTGTTGTTGCCATCAATAAAATGGACAAAGAGGGTGCTAACCCGGGGCTCGTCATGGGCCAGCTTGCCGAGCAGGGCGTCGTTCCTGACAACAAGGCGTGGGGCGGTGATGTGCCAATGATTGAAGTCAGCGCCAAAACCGGTGCAGGCTTACCCGACCTGCTCGACACGCTGTTACTCGTATCTGACATTGATGAGCTAAAGGCCGACGCCACCGCGCCAGCACGGGGGCTCATCATTGAGGCACATCTTGAGCATGGCCGTGGCCCTGTAGCGCATGCGCTCATCGAAGAAGGCACTCTCAAGGTTGGCGATTTTGTCCTCGCCGGCGGTACCTATGCTAAAGTGCGTAACCTCGAAGCAACTAACGGTAAACCGGTCAAGAGTGCCGGCCCATCAACGCCAGTCGTCATTAGTGGCTTTAAGACGTTACCAGAGTTTGGTGACGAATTTGAGGTCATAAATGGGGAACGTGAAGCACGTGAGCGCTCGGCGCAAGTTGCCGAAGAGCGAGCACACGGCGGTGGTCGCAGCGATATGAGTAGTAGTGAACTACTCCGTATCATTAGTCGAAGCGACAAACTGCAAGAACTGCCAATCATCATCAAAGCTGACGTGCAGGGCTCATTAACCTCTGTGGCCGATAGCTTGAAGGCCATCGACACCGATGAAGTCGCCGTCACTATAGTTAGCTCGAGCGTTGGTGTTGTCAACGAAAATGACCTTCATTTGGCGCGCAGTTCTGGTGCAATTATCTACGGATTCAACACCTCTGTTGCAACGAACATCAAGCGTCTTGCTAACCGCGACAAGGTCTCCATACGGCTATATAACGTTATTTATGAACTCATCGACGATGTAAAAACGGGGCTTAGCGCATTACTTGCACCAGAGATTACAGAGCGCGAGATGGGCGAACTGGAAGTTAAAGGTGTCTTCAAGACAACGAAATCAGATATCATTTGTGGCGGCGAGGTGAAGGCTGGCAAGTTGGTTGTCCCTGCAGAAGTCCGCGTCAAGCGAGGCAAAGAACAAATCGGCCAAGCAAAGCTGAAGGGCCTCAAGCGTGGTCCAAATGCCGCAACCGACCTCGTCGAAGGTGAAATGGGCGGCATCGAGCTCGCGACGACTAGCCGTATTGACCTACAAATTGGCGATAAGCTCGAATTTTACGTTGTTGAGACCAAAGAAAGGGCGTTATAATACAGCTATGCTAAAACTAGACAATAACTTACTCGATGAGCTTGGTCTTGGTAGCCTGCCCGAAGATCAAAAGCGGCAAATGCTGCAACATATATACGAAACACTTGAACTACGCGTCGGCACTCAGCTTGCCAACCAGATGACAGATAAGCAGCTTGAAGAGTTTGAGCGTTTTATTGATGCTGGTGGCGACGCCAACCAGGCGCAAGCATTGCAGTGGCTCGAGTCTAATCTGCCAAATTACAAACAAGTTGTTCAGGAAACATTTGACGCGCTAAAAGTAGAGGTCAAGCAAATGGCACCACAACTTCTTGCCGCCGCTGCGCAGCAACCGGCCGTAGGCGCTCCGCAAACTCCAGTCGACCCAATGGTCGCGTACCAGACGCCACCAACACCGCAGTATCAGGCAGGCGCACCAGCGCCGCAGTCTGTACAGCCAGCTGCGCAGCCACAGCCCGCCTATGCTCAACCGCAACAAATGCTGCAAACTCCTCAGACACCACCGCCACCACCGACGCAAGTCATGCCATCGCAACAACCTGCTGATAATCAATCATGGCAGCCACAGCCCGTACAGCCGCAACAAATGGGGCAGCAGCCGTTACAGCAGCCGCCCGCGCCAGCTCCTAGTTTCGCCCAACCCCAACCGGCACCCATTCAGCCAGCACCCCAATACCCTCAACCCCCCGCACAAGATACAACAACGCAACCGGCTCAGCCATCATGGCAGCCACAACCAACTCAGCCAGCTCCTCAGCCACAGCAGTGGCAACCCCCCCAACCGCCAGTTGACCCGTCTCAGCAGCCCCCACAAGCTACCTAATTTTTCACGGAACCTCTATTACTGGGTTGGACCCACTTGACTACTTAATTCGTGAACAGCTATGCTGTTCGTAATGGGGCATTAGCTCAGTTGGCTAGAGCGCGGCATTCGCATTGCCGAGGTCGGCGGTTCGACTCCGCCATGCTCCACCATTCTTCGCTCCCTTGGTGCTGTGAATGGCATGCATAATTTAATACCCACGAAATCGGTTTAATCTAATAATTTTTAGATTTTAGAATGAGTGAGTAGGGCAGCCCGCTATGAGAAACTGTAACAAATAGTGTCCGATCGGACACTATTTGTTACTTTATGGTTGTTGCGAAGGAGCGGGTCTAGAGGTTCTTGGCGTGTCCGGCAAGAAAAGCGGTGGCGGGCATTTCGGGCTTGCCGGCGGGCTTAAGCGCATCGATGACGAGTAAGTCTCTCGCAGTGGGTATACAAAGTTGCTTTTCATACACAAACGGTTTGCCAATGACCAGCTCTGAATTTTGCACTTCTGATTGAGGTAAGATGTGTGTATTGGTAATAACAACCTCTTTACCTGCAATTGATGTACGACTCTTGGGCCATTCGATGAACGCACGTATTTCGCGCTCAAGTTGCGCAGCGGGTTTCTCGAAATCGAGCACACTGTCGGTTTTGCTGAGTTTTCGCGTGTAGCTTGCCTGTGTGGGGTAGTCAAAATCTGTTATCAAATCGTGTAATTTTTCTTGTGGGATGTGCCCTTTGTCATCTCCTGCGATGTATCCTGGTAACAAATCGCGCAGTAAACCATAGCTTAGCTGGGTAAGATCGTGTGTTAGCTCGGGGCCAGTTAGCTTGTCGATGTCCTTATGCACACCAAGACCCAGCACGGGCCCCTCATCCATAGCAAGTACAAGGTGCATGAGGGTGACACCTGTCTGTTTCTGCCCTGAAAGTAGGGCAAATGTGATGGGGTCGGCACCGCGTAGCTCTGGAAGCAGGCTAAAATGGCTATTGATGATACCAAGCGGAAAGGCATCGATGACGTCTTGCGAGACGATAATGCCAAAATCGATTAGAA
>CAZGGJ010000052.1:0-4455 GCA_964525315.1 uncultured Candidatus Saccharibacteria bacterium
AGGTTGGTTTTTCGCGTTCCTGCAGCTCGGCCAACTCGCGGCGAGATTGCTCCTCGAGCCGCTTGAAGCGCTGGATGGTGCTTTGGCTGCGGGATTTTTCCTTGAGGCGCTGGTAGTTCAGTACTTTGTCCTTGAGGTTGGCGATACGCCGTTCGATCATCTCGAACTCGTTCATCTGCGTGCTCGTGGACTGCGCGTTTTGGCGCAGGTAGGCGTCGTAGTTGCCCTTGAAACTCTGGGCACCGCCGTCGCGTAGCTCGACGATGCGGTCGACCTCGCGCAGGACATCGCGGTCGTGGGTAATGACGAGTACTGCCTCGCGGGCACCGCGCAGCCAGTCAGTAAACTGGGCTTTGGCAACATAGTCCATGTGGTTGGTCGGCTCGTCAACGAGTACGAGGTCGGCATCGGCGTGCATGACCTTGACGATGTCGACGAGGCGTTTCTGGCCGCCCGAGAGCGTGGCGAAGGCTTGGTGGGCGATGCCCGGCAGCTGCAGGGCATCGAACTCGCGCTCGATGGCTTCCTCGATCTGGTAAAAGCCTTTGTCATCGAAGCGCTGGAGCGCCTCGGTGTAGCGGTTGATCTTGGCGAGGTTTTCGCCCATGGTGGCCGGATAGGTCTCGATGATATGGCTTAAGGTGGTATATTCGGGCAGGCCTGCGAGCACATACTGCAGTGCGGTCGTATCCGCTGCGACGCCGTGGTATTCCTGCTGGGTCGCCACCACGACGACACCTTGGCGGTAGATGATATCGCCGCTGTAGTCTTTGTCATGCCCGGCCAATATGCCGAAGAGGGTCGATTTGCCGATGCCGTTGCGGCCCACAATGCCGATCTTTTCGCCGTCGTCCACACTGAACCGCACGTCCTGCATGAGCGATTTCGGCCCGAACGATTTCTCGGTGATGGTGATGTCGGCAATCATAACTGCTACATCATAGCAGAGTTGGCTGCCCACTGCCGAATACGAGCAGTAAGGGTGCTGTTGCCAAAAAGCCGCGCAGTGTGCATATAATGTGCGCATGGAAGACCAAAATGCTGCTGTGGACGAGAATGACGGCATTGAATACAGCCCACCATTCTCGGTCATCAAATTCATGCGGCTGTTCGAAAAGGGCGTGCATGAGCTCGAGGATGCATATGGCGCTCAGACTGGGCTGACCATACAAAAAGACGCGTTTGCTCGGCTTGGTGGTACGAACGATGATGAGCCTCACGACGAGGAACTGCTTGCCGAGTACATATATGGCCGTAAACTTACCGATACGACGATGCGGTTCGCGCTCTCATTCACTGAGAGCCAGGTCGTCATCGAAGTTGAACCGCTTGGACCGATCATCATGAGCTACGCAGAAGCTTTCAGAGATGAACGCCAGGCAGCAAAGCAACTTGTCGCCCTCCTTGGGTGCATGTTGAACGGCCAGCTCTCTGTGTTGGTGACACACTACAAGGGACGGTGGTGCGCTTCGGAGCTCGTGCTCCGTTCAGAGAAGATACCGCCCACCATCATATGGACGCATGCTGACTACCCACTGTTCTCAGGCGGCAAGGCTGAGGGGTATGACTGCACGGTGCTCAAAAATACCGAGGATGCTATCCCACAAAAAATTCCAGCGGGCTTTTTCTTGTGCGACTACGACCTTAAGGGGCATATCATCCAGAAAGGCAGGGCGTATCCTCTTATTGCTTCACCACTGACTAAGGAAATGTTCGAATATGCCAGTAGCGAGCTGGGCCTGCGGAGCGCAGGCAAGGCCCCCGAAGAGACCGAGTGGCAATTATTCTACCGCACATGGGAGTTCTGGGTTGGCCTTGGGCTACTCATTGGTGCGGTTTACTGGTTGGTCGGACGAGGGTGGCTACCCCATTTCTTCACCGACCAGCCCATCGTCATGATGCCGCTCGCCACGCTGCTATGCTATCTCGTGCTTGTGCCATACCTAAAGCGCAAGCAAGCGCGCAAAGTCGCCCAGGAGCAACAGCCTCAGAAAGCATCTGCCCTCACGCAGGCTTATAGACAGAACCGGGGGCGTTTCTGGCTAGGCGGACTCTTGGCGGCGACACTGGCACTGACAGGGACGAAAATCTTTGACGAACGAGGGGTGCATGCGTTCGTCACGCTCTACACAATGAGCCATCATTACCCCTGGCTCCTGGTGGTACCTATACTACTGGTTGTCGCGGTGCTTTTCTTGTTCATTAGGAAGATATCTGTTGCATGGGGTTTGCTCGCAGCATCCGTCGCTGGAGGTGTCGCCATCTTCGAGGACGTACGAGTTGCCGACCCTAATTTTCCAGCGCCTGAACCATTTGCGTCTGCTTTCGCAGTAACCTGGATTATTATTTGGGTCCTAACACTCGTGGTGCTAATCTGGAATATTCGCCGGTTGCTTCCTGGGCTGAAAGCAGGCAGCGTGGAGTCGAAACTACGGAGGGTACAAAAAGCGCATATCGTGCTGAGTTTCATTGCTAGTACCATTGGGCTTGTCGGCATTGGGGTGTTTGGCGCATATATTACCCCTGATATGGTGAGCATGGGCACACCATACGTGATGCTGCTCGGTATGCTCCTCAGCGTCATGGCAGTCATAAGCGCGACGATACTGCTCGCTTCAAAACATTTGGAGTTTCAAACGCACTCCTGGTTCCTGGTAGGGTACCTGTTCGCGGTACTTGGTTTGCTCGGGCTTGTGACCACCGAGAAAATCAATGATGTACCGAGCCTTCCGTGGGCGCTTATCTTCAGCTCGGTTTTCTTGCCGTTCATCACGATGCTCACGCATATGTATATCCAAAACAAGGCCGAGAAGCTTGCGCTTAACGAAGCAATCTTTGATGAAAAGATAATTAAGCCTAAAAAGCGCTCCTAACGGGTCGGTCGTAGGCAGTTATTTAATGCCGGCACGTACGCATGCTAGCTGGTATGGTGCAGCCTGGGTTGGTACCTGCCTCATGAGTAAGGTACAATAGGAGCTTAAGCGGAAAGGAGCGTATCATTCGATTTGAACTCATCAAACGGATCGTGCTCGTACTCATCGGGGGTTGTATCACTGCAGTCGGACTGCAGTTTTTCTTGCTTCCGAACCATCTCGTTGACGGCGGGGTGACGGGTTTGTCTATCATCGCCGCTAAATTGACGGGCCTGCCGCTTGGTTTGTGTTTGGCTGCCCTCAACATCCCGTTCGTGATACTCGGCTATAAGAAATTTGGGCGCGAGTTCGCCGGCCTTTCGATTGTCGGTATCACCGTGCTCGCGGCATTGACCTTCGTGCATGTTCCCCACGGTTTCACGGATGTGCCGTTCCTTGCCGCCGTTTTTGGCGGGGCGTTCGTCGGCGTAGGGGTCGGATTTGTTGTGCGGTACGGCGGCATCATCGACGGTTCCGACACGGTCGCGGTGCTCATCGACCGCGAGACGGTCTTCTCTGTAGGAGAGGCGATCATGGCCATCAATGGGGTAATTATCGCGCTGGCAGGCTTCGTCTTCGGCTGGGAGCAGGCGCTGTATTCGCTCGTCGCCTACTTCGTGGCGCACAAAGCCATCGACCTCACCGTGAAGGGCCTCGACGAATCGCGCTGCCTTTGGATTGTCAGCCTGCAGGTACGCGACATCGGCAAGGTCATCAACGAGCTTATCCATGAACCGGTGACGTATGTCAAAGAAAGCAATCCCGATGACCGCGAGCCGCACGGCGTGATGCTCGCCGTCATCACCCGTTTGCAAGAACAGAAGGTCAAGGCGGCGATACGCGCGGTCGACCCGCGCGCCTTCATCGTCGTGACGAACGCCCACGAAGTCGTCGGCAAGATATCGGAAGGGTCGCTCTACCGCGAAGCGTAAGTGCCGGACGTATAATAGACACCATGCACGCATTCCCCGATTTTTTGGATGAAGACGCCGACACGGTAGCGCGCCGGCTGCTCGGCTGCGAACTCGTGCGCGAGATAGATGGCACGACCGTGCGGGTACGCATCGTCGAGACTGAGAGTTATGACCAGACGGATGCGGCGAGCCATAGCTACCGCGGCAGCGCTCTGGGTGGCGCTGCTCCCAGAGCGTACTATAGAGCAAGGCGAACCGGCAGATGTGCAGTTCGCTGTGCGCGATGCAGGTATGAACGCGCTGCGTCTTACCCAACAGATTGGTCTACAGGTTGGTGCGCGTATCTCACTTGCTATGCTTGCGCAAAAAGATTCACCACTTACCGCATATATTAACAGCTCAAAGGCGCATGTACTGTATAACGCGCTAATGGAAGCACAGGCTACAGCGCCCATACTAGCTGCGAGAGCGCTGCGGCCGTGGGGTCTTGCACTCGGCGCCTAGGAAATACTTACGGCTTGGCGGGCACGTCTTTTTGATTGTCGCTTGAGTCGGGAGTAGTTGTTGCTGCGGCCCAGGGCTGGGCGGGGGTGGCACTAGCGAGCTTCATTTCACGCAGGATGTCTCGT
>CAZGGJ010000053.1:0-4325 GCA_964525315.1 uncultured Candidatus Saccharibacteria bacterium
AAGCCACGAGTCGCGCATGATAAATCACATAAATAAACACCCGCTTTATTGTAAGTCGTCTCCATACACCAATACCAATCTACTACAGCTAAACAGATACCCATTAACTGTACTTCTTTATTGACATGCCGAGCTTGCAAACAGATACGGATGCCGAGTTTGTAGCGAATCGCTAAGCGTGTACTCATGTATTAGCGTAAAAAATATTTTGGGACATACGAGAGATTAGGAACTAATCTTTATCTCGATATGCAATTGGTTTTACATATTGGGTGCTATGGGGTGGTAAAATGAGAGAGTCTACGTAAAACAGAGAAATTCGGCTATGTCGATGGTTTGACTTTGAAAAGAGGCAACCCATCGAAAGCAAGAAGGTCAAACTTCTCTGTTGGCGTAGACAACCTAGATGGGTTGTCTCATTTTTTATTAGGGACTAGACCCACGATAATCTGATAAGGAGCTATCGTGTCAACACATAAATTATCCACCGATGACCTGCTAGCATTATCGAGTAGGCTCATCAAGTTTATAGAGAATGACTACAGCGATCGCTGGACACTACCTAAACACTTTGTTGAGCTATTTGATGAAGAAAACCAAGCCGCCGCAAAGTTTTTCTATGATAAGGTCGCCGAAAGCTACAGGAATATTGAACAACTTACTACACTGAGTGTAGCGCAACACGACTGGCATAGAGAAACGTTCACATTTACCGATAACATTATTGCCTATAATACGGCTGTTTATATCTACAAGGAAGCACAGAGTAGGAAGCCTAGCCAGTTGTTACAAGATTGGTCAAGTGGGTCTTGCGGTAAAAAGGGTAAAGTACTGGCTGTAATGATAAAAATCTTTGTAATCGCATATATCTTCATATTCGCACCGTGGTTTTACTTATTCGCGGCTCCAGACTCGCTAATTCAGGCTGGGATATTTGTAGTATTATGGTTGATACCTATAGCCTCGGTCGTTTCACTCAATAGTATCGTGAAGATTCCTCGAGAGATTGACCTATGAGCGACTTACTTGGACTGAGCGATGAAATCGCTGTACAGAATAAGCATGCTCGTAAGTCTAAAGTAATTAAAACTACCATTATCGTTCTCGCGATATTGGTGACTACAGCGATTGTTCGCGCCGCTATCGTATCAATAAGTCCCCAAAAACAATCTCAAAGACCACAAGCAACCTACCAATACGCAGCACTTGGCAAGCAGTGTAACGAAGCTCTCGCTCGCTATAACGAAAAAGTAAACACCGCCAATAAAGCAGTTGAAGATATATCGAATCAATCAGCAAGCGCCTCACAATCAATCACAGACCAAACGCAAAGCTATCAGTCCTCACAAGATGCAGCCTACAAAAAGGCTTACGATGACTATACGCAACTATGGAAGAACGGCGACATAACCACTGATGATTACCTTGCTAAAGTCAAAGCGCTCCAGCCAGTCGCGGATAATATTACTGACTCAGCCGCTACCAATACGCAAGCGCAAAGTATGCTCACTAACTCAACGCTCGTCGCTCTCCATAATGCACAAAATGAGGCACTAGCGCTTACTGTTGAAAAAGACCGTTTACAGGATTGCGTTAATATGACGACGGCAAAAGAGAATGTCCCCGCTACAGATGTATCTGCATTTGAGGCGCTAATTACTAAATCTGACTAAGCCAATCCAGCGTGTCCAGTTGAAGCGATTAGAATGCCGCTCTTCAGATGCCCGACCTTTTGCACGTTATCATATACAGGTGTGGATTAGCTCTGGGATGTTCCTAGCCTCTTAGGATATAGTGGGCTGTTCTCTGTTCTATAGAGGTGGCCGATGATTGCCCTCCAGCGAACAGATTCAGCCTGAAGTAGGTGTAAATTATTGCGTACAAGGACCACCATGATTAGAAACCGACTCTTTAGACGAGTCGGTTTTTGATTTGATATGCATTTCCACAAGCCATGATAGGTTTTCCACTAGCGTACTCGCCCAATATAGCCCTACAATATATCACTCATGGTATACACGGTCGTGCTTTGTTCTATTGACATACGTTAACGCTTATGCTACAATGAAAGTATGAGTGAACATAGTACCAAAACTCAATCAGCACTCGCTCAGTTCAAACTCGGATACGAGCTTGACCGTACATGGGTAGAGGCTAAAAAACACATAAAATCGCGCACGACCGACGATAAATAGCGGCCGCTTGCCTGGCTTACACCTACAAGCTTACCGCAGAGAGAAACAGACGCGGGCAGCTTATTTGCTGCCCGTCTTTTCGGTAACGTCGAACTTATCGAGATACTTACCTAGTGCTAGATGCGTCTGAGCGCTCAAGGATGCTGCAGCGTTGTAGAGAATTGCTGTCACCGGCATCAAAAACCACTGCAGAATCATCCCAAGCGTCCGCGTGCGTCGATACCTTGCAGGACGCGGTGGCAGCAAACGCAAGCTAAGTACCACTGAAACGAAGATGCCAACCAAAGCGGCACGCTGAAGGTAGCTAATCACTTCTGGAAGATTATGTGCTGCGATGTCATTGGCCGCCTCTGGATTAAGTAGGAGCGGCACCCAACCGCCAACAGCCACCAAGATCGCTACTGTTGCCAGCGTCACATGGCTATCGATAAGCCGCAAAAACCGGGCAAGCCCCGCAAAGAACGGCACATTCCGTTGCCGCGTAAACAAACGAACTCCGACGTATGGAATATCCGACGCGCCGTAACCCCAGCGGCGCAGCTGCTTGAACTGCGCGATAAGCGTCGACTTGAGCGAATTGGTCATCACGGCGTCCTGATATACAGGCACGTATACCGGCATCACGCTATACTGCCCCGCAAAGTAGAAGTAGCTACGCCAGTACTGATGCCCATCCTCTACGATGCTTCGCTTGCTCCAAAACCCCATGTCGACGAGTGCATCCATAGGCTGCGAGTGGGCGGCAAAGTTGCGTAGCAAATGCGGCCGCATTGAGCTAACAATGGTCCAAAACGAGTTACCGATCGCTATGAGGCGCATGGGTGCCGGCGCATCCCAAATATTGCTAAAATACAGCGCAATCGGTTGGTACGACAAGTGGCGACGATCCTCATGCACGATATATTCATAGGTAACGTACGAGAAGTAGGCTGGATGAGGTTTGTTGTCACAGTCGAGCGTCGTAACGATGACTTTGTCTTCGGCGATGTCATGCTCCTGAAGCCACTGCTGCAGCCGTTGACCGGCGTAAGTAATATTAGCACCCTTGCCCACCACTTCGTCGGGCAAGTTGTCCGGGTGCTCCACCAAGAGAAAGGCTTTAAAATACTTGCCGTAGCGTTTTTTGAGTAATTGCGCCGTTTGCTTGATACCCTCGCCGCCCCGCTGCTCGTACGCAAAGACAACGAGCATTCGCTTCAGGTCGTAGGTCGAATCACGCAGTGTATTGATAGCCGGCTCGATTACCTCGAGCGGCTCATTGTACGCAGCCATCACGATGGCGTTGTAGAGCTCGCTTGGACGCGGAAAGTTATCGGGCTGGTCATGCATAAGGCGTAGATTCTCCTGGTGTACCCTATCTGCAAAGTGGCGATACTCGCGGCCGGCTACAGCCGTATATGCCGAATGCGGGTCTTCAAGCTGACTGAGACGATCGGCCCAATTAATAGACTGCGCATACATCAACCGGCGATGCCCGACGATCGAATCAACTGCAATGCCCGCTGCCTTGACCACCATTGTAATAATAAGGACTAATAGATAGACTGCTGCAGCAAGCGGGCTAACAAGCGATAGTACTACCAGTAGCACGATCATACCGTAGCTCAAAACCGCCGGCAAAATCTCGAATGCCCGGTACAGCGGTGTTCGTTTGCCAAGCGGTAATTCTAAATCGTCCATAGCTTAACCTTACAGGAACGCCAACTGTAGTACTGCATGGGCCAGCGCGATAGCTACAACGAAAAATACGACCGTCAGCCAACCGAGGGCCATGCCCATACCGCGACGCTCGTAGCGGAGTAATTTAGCCATCAGGGCGATATTTATCCCTGCCACCAATACTCCTAAGCCTACAAAGTTATATAAATAAAACCAGCGGGACTTATAGAAGTGCGACTCGCCAAATGCCGAATACTGCGTCACTACTTGGATATCGCGGCCTTCGATAGACGAAGCTACATAAATGCCGTACACCAGCATGATTGCTACGATAGCAATGATCATGCCAAGAAACCCTCTATCAGAGGCAATGAGTTTGGCTGTGTCGCGGATGATATGTTTCTTCATAGAGTTTATGGAGCCGCCTGCCGGGATCGAACCGGCGACCTACACGTTACGAATGTGTCGCTC
>CAZGGJ010000054.1:0-4258 GCA_964525315.1 uncultured Candidatus Saccharibacteria bacterium
AATTAAACGCAATTGGGACGTAGTAATTTGGCTATTGTGGGCTAGTATATTTGTGCTTATGATAACCACTCGTTTTTATTTGTAGGTTTGCCAAATAAAAGCATAACTGTTAAATTAAGCTTATGCTATTAAGTCACAAACTAACTACATGGTCGTCATTTGTTATGACAGTTAACCACTCTGCGCGAGGGGTTAGTTTGTAAAGTATTAAAACTATATGAAATTGTAAGCTGCCCTCTCGGGCAGTTTTTTTGTTCCGAGAGTACCTACCGAAAGGAGATAATATGCCTGTCCTCGAAAGCGACGGCCACGGCAAAGTGGCTGAATACCCTCGTTTAGTCGGGGAGCAGTGCAGTGGTTGCGATGGCCCCTTCCAGATCGGTGATGACTTCGAAAGCCTCTACGATCGGGTTTTTGGCACCGTCTATCTTATTCATCCCGACTGCTGGGAGCAGTTGATCCAAAAAGTTGAAAGGAGCAACGAAAGTTGAAAGGAGCAACGATGGACGAGATTTTCCGTGGGAACGTTGATTGGGGTGAGATTGTTCGGCAGGCAGGCAGAGCCGGCTGGGTGTTTGCCCCTTGTGCACTTACCAGGCAGTTTTGCCACGATCTGAAAGGCGAATGCGAACAGCTCAAACTCCGGTCATTTACCAAGCCTTATAAGCAAGTGAGCCAGGAGTTCGAGACCTTCAACATATCTGGCGACCTAAGTAGTTTGCCAGTAGTCGAAGAGCTAGCGGTTCAGCTTGGAGCTTTGGTGCGTGAGCAATCTGGGAGGTTCCCGGCACTAAGTTGGTACCAGCCAAACGACGTTGCGGTGCAACGCTATAGCACCGTAACTTCTGGGATAGATGCACACCGCGATTTCGCCAACGATGTGCTGTTGGTTGTCAGCTTTACGCTGCAAGGTAGTGCAAAGATTGGCATGCATGCTAAGCGCGATGATCCGGCTCCGACAGTAGAGTTAGAGACTCGACCTGGTAGCATGCTGGTTTTGGCTGCACCGTTGTTGTATAGCGATGGGCGGGAGTGCCGGCCGACTCACTCGGTTGGTCCGCCGATTGTAGGCCCACGAACTAGCTTAACCTTGCGGCACAACATGTGTTTTCCAAGGGTTGTGTCCAAAATCTACGCCAACTCCGGCTCGGCTGATTACTGAGCCGTGAAATCTCCAGTACACCCATCATAAGAGCCCTGTCGTTTGACGGGGCTCTTAACATTCAGTTACTTTTTACAAAACACATACATTATGTATTATATAAAAACTATTGAAAAATTACTAACAAAGTGATATAAATATCTCGCAACTCCGTGAGGAGAGAAGTACCCCTACAAGCTATCAGAATTGGAGAACAGACATGTCCATGATGGATCAAGGGCAAATGGGAGGGCGGTCGCACACACAAGACCGTGATCTCGTTCTGCCCAACAACTCCTACGCCTTCGTGCTCAATGGCACGAATGGTCGGGTGACGGTCAACGTTGGTCCGAACAGGACCAGCTTGTCCGGAACCGACACCCTCGTGGTGTGGAACAACGAGGAACGGAAGTTCGTTCCAACCGACTCGCTCGATCGGGCGATCACCAACTTCGTGCAGGCCAACGAGGGCCAGTACATCGTGCTCACCAACCCAGCAACGGACTCCGACCGGAGCAAGCCCCCAGAAGGCATCACCGACTCCGTCCAGCTCAACGTTGGGCGTTCGGTGGTCATTCCAGGACCAGCTTCGTTCCCGCTCTGGCCAGGCCAGTCGGCGGAGACCGTTGACGGCCACCACCTTCGGCACAACCAGTACCTGATGGTACGGGTGGTGAACCCGGATGAGGCAGCCGCCAACTGGGTCAACGCTGTCATGGCTCCCCAGACATCTCAAGGTGATGAAGGTGGTGATGAGGCCGCCCAGGTAGTCACAAGAGGCACCAACTTCACCATGGGGCAGCTGCGGATCATCCGTGGCACCGACGTCAGCTTCTACATCCCGAGCACCGGTGTCGAGGTCGTACGTGACCCAGACACGCACCAGTACATCCGCGATGCGGCCACCCTGGAGCAGCTCGAGTACTGCATCTTGCTGGACGAATCCGGTGAGAAGCGCTACATGCAGGGACCCGACGTCGTCTTCCCTGAGCCGACTGAGACGTTCATCACCAACGAACACGGCGATCGCAAGTTCCCGGCCATCGAGCTCGACGACCGGACAGGTATCTACGTCAAGGTCATCGCCGAGTACGAGGACGACAGCGGTCACCACAACGTCGGTGAAGAGCTCTTCATCACCGGCAGCAGCAACGGCATCTACTTCCCGCGCTCGGAGCACTCGATCATCGAGTACGACGGCAAAAGGAAGCACCATGCCATCGCCATTCCTGTCGGTGAGGGACGCTATGTCTTGAACCGCGACGAAGGTGAAGTCGACCTGGTGCGTGGACCGATGATGTTCCTCCCTGATCCGCGTACCCAGGTCGTCACGCGTCGGGTTCTCGATCCGCGCACCGTCGATCTGCTCTACCCGGGCAACCAGGAGGCGCTTCGTGTCAACGCCGCGTACCAGCGCGAGGCGGAACAGCTGGATCCTGGCGAGTACCTCACAGGTTCGGAGCGCGTGTCGTTCCGAGGCATGGCTTCGTCATCGGCGTTCGCAGAAGACGAGTACGTCGGTGAACGTGAGCAACGACGCAGTGAGTACTCGCCGCCGCGAACGGTTGTCCTCGACACCAAGTACGAGGGGGCGGTCGCGATCAACGTGTTCCCTGGTTACGCGGTCATGGTGACCAACAAGTCGGGCGAAAGGCGTGTGGAGGTTGGTCCTCAAGCCATCCTTCTCGAGTACGACGAGAACCTCATGCCGATGGAGCTTTCCACCGGCAAGCCCAAGACGACGGACAACTTGTTGCGGACGGCCTATCTCAGGACGACCAACAACAAGATCAGCGACATCCTCGAGGTGGAGACCAAGGATCTGGTGAAGGTTCAGATCAAGATCTCGATGCTCGCGAACTTCGAAGCCGAGAGCGACGGAGATCGGGAGCGCTGGTTCGATGTCGAGAACTACGTCAAGGTGCTGTGTGATCGGGTTCGCTCGATGATGCGCGGCAAGGCCAAGCGGTACGGCATCCAGGAGTTCTACCGGGATTCCGTCGACATCGTGCGCGACACCATCCTTGGTGTCTCGCAAGAAGGAGGCGGCCGTCAAGGGCTCCAGTTCGACTTCGGTCTCCACGTCTTCGACGTGGAGGTTCTCGCCGTCGAGATCAAGGATTCGGATGTCGCTCACCAGCTGTCCTCGGCACAGAGTCGAGCTCTGCAGGGAGCCATCCAGCTCAGCGAAGCTGAGGACGAGTCAGAGCGCATCGCAGCAAACGAAGTGCTCACCCGTCGCAACGCTGGCTACAGGCACGAGACCAAGGTCGAAGAAGCTCGGCTTGCTGCCGAGCAACTCCGGCTGCAGCTCGAGTCCAACATGGCCAACATCGCGGCCGATCTGGAGCGTGCACGCGCTCGTGTTGAGATCCAGGATCTGGATCTCGAGACGGGTCGCAAGCAGGCAGACCAAGAACGTGAGCTCTTGCAGGCTCGCGACGAGGTCGAGATCACTCGTCTCAAGGAAGAGGCGTCGATCTACAAGGAGCGGCTCGAGGCCTTCAGTCCGGAGTTCGCTGCAGCCCTGCAGCACTTCGGGAATGCCAGTTTCGTCGAGAAGCTGGTCGAGAGCCTCGGTCCAATCGCTGCCGCAACCGGTGTCACGACAGCAGATCTGTTCACCAACGTCTTCAAGAACACCCCATTCGAGGGTCTCATGACGACCATGGCACAGCGTCCGCTGGCAACCATCGGTAGCAATGGCGGCGCCAGCCGTGGCGAATACCGCGACTGATCATCGCACGCAAGGGGGTACAGAGCCCGACGGGACCACACTAGTGGACCTGTCGGGCTCTTACTCGTTTTAGCTCAGTTGTTTTATTATTTCTTTGGCTTTCTTATACTTTTGGCGTAGTTCCTCGGCTCGCTTAGGAGGCATCAGTACAAACCTAGTTTCGTCGCTATTATCGGCAACATCGGCGGGCTTTATTACTCGGCCGAATTTATTGTTCATAGCCCGCCTTATACGGTCCTCGTAGGTTTCGGAATCATCATCATACTTGGTTAGCGAGATAATTCCATCTATTAATTCTTGGCTCAAGCCTTCTTTTGCCAGGTAGTCTGCCGTAACCCAGGTGTCTTCAATGGTATCGTGGAGCACGGCTACGATCATAT
>CAZGGJ010000055.1:0-4208 GCA_964525315.1 uncultured Candidatus Saccharibacteria bacterium
TTGGTATTGCAGAAAGAGGCCTCGAAACTATTTTCTGCTATGATGAGGACATGACGAAGAGATATACAGAAGAGCAAAATAAACAATGGCAGGCAACTCTTCCAAAGAAAAAGGTTGCTGTAAAGGTCATACTACGGTCAACCAAAGGAAATATTCTTTTAGTAAAGCCGGACTATAAGGATACGTGGCAACTGCCTGGCGGCGGAGTTGAAGCATATGAAGACCCAAAGCGAGCTGCAGTACGTGAAACCGAAGAAGAAACGGGTGTCAAAATCGAGGTTGGGGATTTGCGCCTTATCGATAGTGCATTCAAGCCTAAAGAAGATTATCTCTTTCTTCTCTTTGAATGCGCCAAATTATATGCCGAAGAAGCTGACTATAGTGTAGAAGATGAAGAGATTGAAGCATATAAGTTTGTGGATCCAAGTGAAGTTGCGGCTCTTCTACCTGGATATTACGCAGATGTCTGGAAAGATTATGTTGCTCGGACTTGAATCCATGACACCCGTGGGATGGAGCAGGTAAGAACTGCGGTACTTCTACGGGATGCTATACTGTACCTATGCTTGGCAACAACTATCTCCTCTGGGAAAACGACGAATTTATCATCAAAACGCCATTTAACCCGCACGTTCCGTATAGCGAAGGGCTGCACATCGTGATTGTGCCGAAAGCCGATATTCGCACGGCGTGGCAGGATAGCGATGTGAGCGCTGAGGTGTTTCGGCTCGGCGCGAAGATTTGCGCTATTATGGAGCGCGAAGGGTTTGCGCCGTGGTTTAACCTGCAGGCGAATAGCAATTTCGGCGTGTTGCCGGGGCGCACGCCATTCTTTCACTTGCACGTGTACGGCCGCAACAAAACCCAGCGGTGGGGCAAGCCGATACTCCTGCCTGAAGCCAAGGGAGCTTACCGCAACGACCCAATGCCAGAGGCGGATAGGGAGCAGCTGGCGGAGTTGTTTGCGCAGGAATTATAAATCCTGCTGAGGTAGGTTGCTACACTTCGTACTTCCATCCGGGTTGCCATGCCTTGGACTTGCGCCAGTCCTCATCAATGGCTTGCTCCCAGGTGCGGCCTTTGGCGATGACATCGAGGGCGAGTTGCGGGGCTTGATGGCAGACGATGGCGACGTGTTTGCCGTCCCATTCCTGCCGCAAGTAGTCTACGAAGCTGGCGATGCGCGCTTCGACGTCGCTATAGCTTTCGCCGCCCGGGAATGGCGTGTCGATGTAGTCCTTCATGCGGTCTTTGAAGGTATGCGGCTGGCCGTTCAGCTCTCCGTAGTCACATTCGCGCAGGCGCTTGTCTTGGATGATGGCGTAGGTGCCGTCGAAACCAAGCTCGGCTGATTCGACAGAGCGCTTGAGGTCCGAGCAGAATACGACGTCGAACTGTTGGTCAGCGACCAGTTGGCCCAAATCCTTGGCCTGCTGCAGGCCAAGCTCGGATAACTCGCCGGGCAAGCAGCCGATGGCGATGTCGTTTTCATTGTCGGTGGTGGTGCCGTGGACGAAGTAGGTGATGGTGGTCATGAATATTCCTTTTCCGTTAGAGTTGCTGGATAAGACTATCGAGCGCCGCATGTAGCTCTTCAAACGAGCCGTTATTTGTAATATGGTGGTCGGCAAGCTTCATGCATTCGAAGAGGCGCTGGACATTCGGTGGACTATTCTCGGCCTGTTCGTCCGCGATGAATTCTTCTAGTGTGCTAGCCTCAGATACTCTCGAACCTGTCTTTGCTCGCTCATAGCGTAAGCTGGGCTGAGCATCGATGGAGACGAGGGTGAGCCCAGCCGATGACTGTAGATAATGAATTTGCGCCAACTGCCGCATACCAGTGATGATGATACGGTCTTCGGGGGCTTTGGCTACGATGTACTCTGCAAGGTAGCTCTCACCTTTTTCGGCAGCGAGCTTTGTACCGAGTGCAACGAGATTTTCTCGGGTAAGCTCCATGCCCATACCGGCGCATATTTCCTTAAGCGGTGCGCTGATTTGGTAAACGGGGAGCCCAAGCTGGTGGGCGAGGTATTGGCCGGCTATATCCTTGCCTGCAGCGATGGGGCCGATGATACCGATGACGTGATTTGCCATCTACTTGCGGATTAGTCCGGAGAGGAGCGACACCACACTGCTGATAACGACAACCAGCAGAGCAACGAGGCCGACGCGGCCGGCCCAGTCGCCCAGCAGGTCCCAGCTGACGACAGACAGGACGGCCAGAATGGCGAGGATACCGATGAAGACAACGTAGAGGATGGCGGCGGTGAGTAGTGTGTATTTGATGAAGTTGATAGCTGACTGCATGCGGTGCTCCTGCTTAATGATAGCTTCATTGTAGCATACGCTGCTGTATACTGTTGTCATGCAGGCTTGGTGGTTCAAAGTGACTGTCCATCCGACGTGGCATTTCACGGTGTTTTGCGGCGGGGTGTTGGCGGGACTCGGGCTGTCGGTGCTCCCCGGGCTGGAGGTGTTTCATTCGTATGCATGGCTGTGGCTATCGGTGCTGCTCATGGGGTTTGCGGTTTGGAAGCGGTGGCGGTGGCTGCTCGTGCTGGCACTTGCGGCTGGCGTGTTGGTGGGCTTGGCGCGCGGGACCGTAGACGGTGCCGAGCGGTCGGTATACGCGGGAATTATTGGCAAGCAAGTCGAGCTGACGGGTCGGGTGGTCGAGGACCCGGATGTGGGGAAGCGTGGTGATACGCTGCTGCGGCTGGTAGATGTGAAGCTCGGCGAGCGGGCATTGCCTGGCCAGGTGTGGGTGTCGAGTGCAGAGAAAAATGCTATCCAGCGCAGCGATATCGTGACGGTGCGCGGCAAGGCAAGCGACGGATTCGGCAGCTTCGGCATGAGTGTGTACCGGGCAGCAATCGCGTCGGTCAAGCGGCCGAGTCCGGGCGACGTGGCGCTGCATGTGCGCGATGATTTCGGCGAGAAGGTCCGGCTGGGCATCGACGAACCGTCGGCCAGCCTGGGTATGGGCTATCTAGCCGGGCAGCGGCGCAGTTTGCCGCCGGACCTGGACGAAGCGCTGCGGCTTGCCGGACTGACGCATATCGTGGTAGCAAGCGGGTACAACTTGACGGTGCTGGTGCGGGCAATTAAGCGATTGTTCGAGAAGAAGTCGCGCTATTTGACGGTGTTCCTCTCGCTACTACTGGTCGGGTCGTTTGTGGCGGTCACCGGCCAGAGTCCGAGCATGACGCGGGCCGGACTTATCGCGGTGCTGGCGCTGGTGGCATGGTACTATGGCCGCAAGTTTCACCCGGTGACGCTGCTGCTCTTTGCTGCGGCTGTGACTGGGCTGATGGACCCGAGCTATGTGTGGGGTAACCTCGGCTGGCAGCTGAGCTTTGCGGCATTTGCTGGCGTGATGATACTCGCACCGCTACTGCAGGCGTACTTTTTCGGCGATAAGAAGCCCGGGGTCATCCGGCAAATCCTGGGCGAAACCATCAGCGCGCAAATCGTCACTGCGCCGCTGATTCTCATGGCGTTTGGAGCGATATCCAATGTCGCGGTGATTGCGAATTTGCTGGTGTTGCCGCTCGTGCCGCTGGCGATGCTGCTGACATTTGCCACCGGACTAGTCGGCTATGTCGTGCCGGGTCTCGCCCACATCGCCGGGCTGCCGGCCCAGTGGCTGCTGGACTATATGGTGTGGGTGACGCAGACGACGGCAGGTGTGAGCTGGGCGCAGACGGAGCTGGTATTTCCGCCGTGGGCGCTGGTGCTGAGCTACGCGGGTATCATCGCGGCATGCTGGTGGATGCAGCGGGCGACGAAGTATCGGCTGCGCGAGACGAGTGTTATTGAGTAAAGTTCGGAGTTTGAACCTTGCTATATCAAGCGGATTGTCTGTTTGCCTGCAATCATATACTGGCGCCATGTAGGGCCACCACCCCACATGTACCTTATGACATCAAGAGTAGTAAACTGCTTTTCTGTGTCATTATTCTGCGGCTCGGGAGGTTCGCCGACCCTCTCCGCTACGACTCGCGCCGCAATTTCCCGTCCACATCGCTCGCAGAGAGCCTCTGGCTTCGGAGATGATATGTCGTGACTCGTTTCATTGGTATCGGGATATTTCATAGGTTTCTTATCCGATAGTGTAAACCTAAATATATGTATGCACAAGATGGTACAAAATGAATTATGAAACTCGTTGATTCAATCTCTCTAACCGAGCTGCGCCAAATGGC
>CAZGGJ010000056.1:0-4068 GCA_964525315.1 uncultured Candidatus Saccharibacteria bacterium
GGCGTTTGGTCATGTCAACCGTAGTGATGGTCGGCGTAACTGCTTCGGCGACTGCAGGGCGTAGCATTTCGATAACAGGACGATGGGATTGCTGTGCGAGATAGTAGTCGGACACCATGGGAGTTGCGCTGCCCATGACAAGCTTACCCCCAGTATGACGGACAAGTGTACTGGCGACTCGTAAGGCAGAGTAGCGTGGAGCTTGCTCTTGTTTGAAGCTGGGTTCATGGCACTCGTCGATGACTATGAGACCAACTTGGGCGAGTGGAGTGAATAGTGCTGAGCGCGGTCCAATGACAACGCGCGGCCGCGTGCTTGTAAGTGATTGGCGCCATATAAGGTGACGCTCGGCTTCAGTCTGGGCTGAATGAGTAATGAGGATATCGTCGATATCCTGCTGGAAGTCGGCTACGAGCTGCGAGGTCAATGCGATTTCTGGGACGAGAACAATAGCTGATTGGCCGCGTGCGAGGGCGGCCTTAGCCGCTTCAAGGTATACACGAGTCTTGCCAGATCCGGTAACTCCATGCAACAACGCAGTGCCCGGGGACATGTCAGCAATAGCACGAAGTGCGGCGAGCTGATCCGTATTGAGTACATTTTTTGTTCGATCTCGTTGAGGGGGATCTTGTTTATACTGCCGCTCGCGCCTGGTTTTTGTAATGCCGCGAGGGAGGGCAGTTTGCAAGACAGTAGCAAGAGGTGTTGCGTAGTAATCCGCAATCCACTCGAGCGTGTTTACAAGCCCCACTGGCAGCGGAACAGACTCAATAACTCGCACGATAGACTTAGTGACATAGTCGGGTTTGCTACAGGTACGTAGAATGATACCTACAAGAGATTTTTTACCCACCTCGATTTCGACGATAGTCCCGACAGGAAAGCTATTTTCGGAGGAATAAGTGAACACAGCCGCTCCAGCACGAACAATTTGGTTCGGGGCCACCTCGTAGTAGTACATAGGCTCAGTATAGCACTGAGAGACTACGGTACGGACGTGCTTGCCCAAACTTTGGATGGAAGGCGGGCATCCCTTCTGCTACAATAATGGTTATGTATTTCGAATCAAGGGAGCAGGCCGGCAACCTCTTGGCAGCCCAGCTGCACAAGAAGTATCGCTACGAGAACTGTGCGGTATTGGCACTGAGCGATGGCGGCGTGATCATTGGCGAGCAGATTGCCGCCTGGCTGCACTGTGTTGTGATGATGCTCGTGAGTGAAGACATACCTATACCAGGCGAGGGCCTCGATTTTGGCGCTGTATCCCAGGGCGGACACTTTACCTATAATACAGAATTCTCATCCGGTGAGATCGACGCATATACAAGTGAATTTTATGGCTACTTGAGCGAACAAAAGCGCGAAGCTTTCCAAAAGATTAATCGACTCATCGGTGCTGGGGGCACAATCGATACGGCATTACTGCGTGACAGAGTGGTGATACTGGTATCGGATGGCTTCGACGATACTACCGTGCTTGATGTGGCGCTTGACTTCCTCAAGCCAATTCGTATTGAGCGTTTGGTAGTGACCGCACCGGTAGCTTCGATTGAAGCCGTCGATAGAATTCACGTTCAGGCGGACGAGGTCCACATACTCGATGTTAAAGAAAACTTCTTTGATGTGAATCACTATTATGACAATAATGAGCTGCCCGACCGCGAAGAAATGGTCGAGCGAATCAGCGAAATCATTACGAAGTGGCAATAGCAGCTTGCGCTTGCTGATGAGAAAGTGTAGAATAATTAGCAACGTATTGCAGCAGTTATATAAGGGAAAGGGAGCATGTTAGACGTTTTTATCACTTCTCGGGTGCGTCGAAAAATCGTGGTAGTCTATGCCAAGTATCCGGATTTTCGTACCCACGTGCGCGGGCTCGCCAAACTTATCAAGGAAGACCCCGGCAACATCCAGCGTGAACTCAAGCGTCTTGAAAAAGTTGGTTTCCTGACGAGTGAAAAGCAGGGCAATACCAAGATTTACTCGACCAATAAACAATTCCCTATATTCAAAGAACTCCAGAGCATCGTCATTAAGTCGCAGCAGCACCATTCGTCACGTGTCAAGCGCCCATCAGTGGATGGCTAGCGCTGATTCGTAGTACCATAGTAGGGTGACGATATTTGACGAAATCTTGCGAGCGAGGGGGCTCGATGGACCGGTGCGACAAGCCTTTTTGTCGCCTGATTATACGCGGCGGCATGACCCTTTCTTACTGCCCGATATGGCCCAAGCAGTGGAACGCCTTGTGGCGGCACGTGAGAAGCAGGAGCACATTACGATTTATGGTGATTATGACATCGACGGGCTCACTGCTAGTACGGTACTGGTAGACGCATTTGCGTCGTTTGGGTTTGAGAATGTGGAGGTGTTTATCCCGAACCGGTTTGTCGAAGGCTATGGGATGACGATCCAAGCCGTCGAGAAGATTGCGGCGACGGGTGCGACACTGATTGTGACGGTGGATTGCGGGAGTTTGAGTGAGAAGGAGATTGTGCGGGCGGGGGAGCTGGGCGTCGATGTGATTGTCACGGACCATCACAATGTGGCACCGGTGCAGCCGCCAGCGGTGGCGGTGATTAATCCTAAGCGGCTATTGCAGGACTATCCTGATGCGTATGATAATTTGGTGTTGCGTTCAGGTAGCGATGAAGTTTTTTCAGACGCGGCTGTCTCAAGCCAGGGTGATTCTGATGATACTCCTTTGGCGTCTGCGGAACTCGGCAAGCCTCAAACATCCTCGACTCGCAAGGAAGCATCATCAGAATCACCTGGTCTCGACAGAGCGTCCTCTAAAACCACATCACTACCTTCTCCTGCTCTATATCCCTTCCTCGATTTACCAGGTGTCGGCGTTGCCTTCAAGCTTGTCCAGGCGCTACAGACCCGGCTGGATGGCCTGCCTGAGGGGCAGGAGAAATGGCTGTTGGACTTAGTGGCGCTGGGGACGGTGTGTGATGTAGTGCAGCTGGTCGATGAGAACCGGACGCATGTGTATTGGGGGCTGAAGGTGCTGGCGCGTACTCGTCGGCCGGGACTAAAGGCGTTGATGGCAGTGGCGAAGGTGGAGCCGGAGCGTGTGAACGCGCGTAGTCTTGGCTTTGCGCTGGGGCCGCGCATGAACGCGGCCGGACGCCTAGAGACCGCGCAAATCGCCCTTGACATGTTGCTAGCTGCTGACCCGATGAAGGCATTGGCACTGGCGCGGCAGCTCGATGACATGAACGCTAAGCGCAGGGCCGAGCAGGATGCGATTTATCGGGAGGCACTACTCCAGGCTGACCAGTTTGCGAGTGACAATGTGCTTGTAGTTAGCTCATCAGGATGGAACCACGGAATCATCGGTATCGTGGCAGCAAAGCTGCTAGAAAAATATGGCAAGCCGACGTACGTCCTCGAAGAAATGGGCGAAGAAAGTAAGGGGAGCGCACGTAGCTACGGCGATTTCAGCGCTGCCGATGCTATCCGCGCCAGTGACGATATTATCACCAAGGGCGGCGGACACAAGCTGGCAGCCGGTGTAACGTTGCCGACGGCTAATATACCAGCGTTTCGCGAGCGGGTGAACGCCTTTTACCGCGACAAGCAGTTGCAGCTCGCGGCGCAGCAGGCCACGCTACTCCCGCGTGCTGATGTAACGGCTGTGTTCGGGGACATTACCGAGGAGCTTATCGAGCTCATTGCGACGCTTGAACCGTTTGGCAATGGCAATCCGCAGCCAATTGTCCGCAGCGAGGGACTGCTGGTACGGCATACGCGCCGTATGGGCAGTGACGGCCAGCACGTCAAGCTGGAGCTGGCTGATGCTGCGGGCGTGGCGCTGAGTATGCTAGCTTTTAGTGCGCCGGAACATTTCTTCGTCGAACCGGGCGAGCGCGTCACGGTGTGGTACCAGCCCGATATCAATGAATGGCAGGGGCGGCGAACAGTTGAAGGCCGCTTGCTCCATCTTGAACTATTCGAATAGTGGAGCGGGTCTTGCGTACACGCATTGTATCTGTTACAATACATATCGATATGGTACAAGTTACACGTAAAGACGAACGCGAAGCGAACGAAAACATCATT
>CAZGGJ010000057.1:0-3938 GCA_964525315.1 uncultured Candidatus Saccharibacteria bacterium
GGCGCGGCCGATTGATTCGTACGTCTTGCGGCCCATAATCACCGTGCCGCCAGTAGTTATCTCTTTGAAATGTCTGAGGTCGGCCGGCAAATCGCGCTGCCACAGCAAATCATTGTCGGCACCGATGCCGTTCAGCTTGTCCATTGCTACGACGATTGCTTTCATAACCTCACTATACCACAATGCAAAGGACAGTCCTTTGCATTAATTAGTCGAGCGAGTACACATCGTCTAGCTCCTCATATTTGTCTTCGTCTGCGTAGCTTTGCACAAACTCCCTGTACTTGTCTCTTGAATTTTGATGCAGCTCAAGTACATTATCGACGGCGACCCAAGAGGGGCAGCGCTCCGAAAATAATACATATTGCATACTCGAGTAAGGGTATACCTCGTAACCATCTCGGCACCCCAAGGGATTGAGGTGAATATATCGTGATATGTGCATCATATCCTCGTCCGACTGTATATGACGCGCCTTATACCTCCCCTGGAACAGATGTCCAACACGCTGGTGCCGCCTATTAAAGTACATCGTATAGCTTGTGCCGAGCGTGCGCATGAACTCAGAAATGGCAGTATCGTCATATTGATAGAGTAGAAAGTGATAGTGATTGGGCATAAGACAATACGCCTGTAGGTTGATTCGGCCATAAAATGACTTCACACGTTCTCGGCTAGAATACTCTTCCTTAATTTCATCCGGGTCTGACAGCATTTGCTTGAGGCGATTCAAAAATACGCCGTAATCCTGCTGATCCATAAAGATACGTCGTTTTTCAACACCACGATTATAGCAATGATAGCTGCTATTTGAGGCGAATTGTTTCAGGGCATTACGGCTCGGCATAAAATCAGTATAGCATGCAAAGGACAGTCCTTTGCATTTGGGGTTTGGTATACTGGGAGGAGACATGGGAGTATATAGCAACACCGAGATTCGGGAGGCGCTCGAGGATGGGCGGATTGTTTGCGTGCCGCTCAACCCCGCGCATATCAGCGAGGCCAGCCTGGACTTCACGCTTGGGCACTACTTTTACAAGCAAGAGTACCAGCCCGAGGCGACCGGCGTCTATAATCCCTTCGACGCCAAGGACGTCGCGCGCTACTTCAAAGGGCCGCTCGAAGCCATCCCCCACAAAGAGTGGTGCGATAAGAACGACAAGGCTCTCTTCGCCAACATTCCCGAAGACCACCCTATCATCGTTCTGCAACCAGGTGAGCGCATCCTCGCACATACACACGAATTCGTTGGCATCCGTACACATGGCGGTGCCTGCGAAGTAAAGTCGCGCTCCAGCTGGGGCCGCAACGGCGTGGCCGTCTGCTTCGATGCCGGCTGGGTTGACCCAGGCTACATCAACCGCATCACGCTCGAAATCTACAACCTCAATATGCATGAATCGGTCGTTCTACCTGTCGGCGAACGCGTCGGCCAGCTGATATTTCACCACACCGGCCCAGTCGAAGGCGGCTACGCCGAAGGCCGCGGCGGCATGAGCGGCAAGTACCAGCACACTGACGACTTGGACGAACTCATCCGCACCTGGGAGCCCAGTATGATGCTCCCGCGCGCCTTCAAGGACAAGCGCGTCCCAGCACCGGTCATCTCAGGTCTCGCCGAAGGAATAAAATAAGTGGGCCAGTTCATAGCTATTGAAGGTGGTGACGGTTCAGGCAAGGGTACCCAGTCGAAACTACTCGTCGAATACCTGAAAGGGCAGGGCTACGACGTCTACGAGGCCGACTTTCCGCGCTACGGAGAGGAGTCGGCCTACTACGTCGAGCGCTACCTCAATGGCGACTACGGCGGGCCCAATGACGTACCGGCCGACCTCGGCGTCTTGCCATACGCACTGGACCGCTTTGCTGCGAAGGAAGACATCATCGCACATCTTGAGAAGCCAAATTCTATCGTCGTTTCTAACCGCTACATGGCATCGAACCTGGCACATCAGGGAGCGAAAATCGCAGATACGAGCGAGCGCCGTGTATTCTACGAACGTACTAGACTCACCGAGTACGGCATTCTCGGCATCCCCAAACCCGACCTCAATATCGTCCTGCTTGTGCCGAGCCACATCGCCCAAGCCAACGTCGATAAAAAAGCTGCTCGCAGCTACACCACCCAGAAGCGCGACATCCACGAAGCCGACGCCGACCACTTAGAGAAGGCTAAGGCAAACTACCAGGAAATCTGTGAGTTATACTCGGATGAATTTATGGCGATTGATTGTATGGATGAGGCAGGGAAGCTACGCTCTATCGATGAGCTTCACCACCAGATTGTCGCTTTAGCATTGCAGCTTTTATATTAGGAGGAAGCGGTGGAGATTCAGGCAAAGGCTGCCGCTCACGAATAAAATAAGTCATAGACTCAGGTAAGACACCTATAAATCTGTTGTCGCGATTTTCTCTTCGCTTGGCAGCTTCGAAAAGATTGCCAACTTTTCGAGTAATCTTCTCGCCGAGCGATTTGGCTGGATCGGGTTTTTCGAGAGTAGCAAGATCGTCTCGAATAATACTGCGCAACCATTTGCCATCTTCGCCATCGGGAATACCCTCAACAATTATCAATGCATTTGCTCGTTTTGCAATTTCTAGCTTACGGCCGTCGTCAACTAAAATATCTGCGATAGCCCTTCTTCTTTCAAGTCCTATCAGCTCAACGCTTGAGACTCCGGGGAGAGCTACTGGCGCAGCCTTATACGAAAGCTTGCTGTTCTGGCCTGTCAGAGGAGTAAGCTGATATGTATGATCATACAGCTGGTCAGGCAATAGACGCACTGCGTTGTCGAGTCCAATCCTAGTCGTATCGCCTGGCTGCGCATCATCCCACACGCCTGCCTGAATCTCATAGCCAAATGAAAATGAGGGGCCCTTGTGCATATAACCGCCAGGCGTGCTAGCCACAGATGACACTGTGAGCTTCGCGAAATAATCTATGAACTCTGGTAGTAGCTCAGGCTTACCCGCCAATTGCTTATACTCTTCAAATCTCTCCGGATTCTGGTCCATAATAGCCCGAGTTGCGCTCTGTTCGTGTGTCGTACGTCGCGCATTTTCACCTCTAGAAAGCCTATGGAGCGCTTCAATAAGGCTATCAGCCTCAAATGGGAGCCTCCCAAAAACCGTACGTAGTCGATTTTTGCGCTGCTGGTCATAAAGATCCTCTACTTCATCAATGCCGCGATAAATCTCAGGGCCCATATTATCAGCTGGATGACGATACCGAGGTTGAAGTGGTCTTTGGCTATGTGTCATAAATATAATTATATCACATAAGCGGGATAGCTGTCAATATGCAGGCATCTTGACAGCTATCATCACCTCTGCTACAATACGCACTAGACATTACCAAAGACAGTAGCCGTCACCTGTGACTTAATCTGCTACCAAGGGATTTTTCTCTCGTATTGTCACCATTGGACCATGCCGCCTGGGGCGGGGTGTGAAATGTCGCACGTTGACAACCCGGCCGTTTAATAACACCAAAGAAGGAGGATTGCATGGCAATCTCACGCGATAAAAAGCAAGCTTTGGTAAGTGAACTCGCTGAGCTGTTCGCCAGTGCGAAAGCCACGGCAGTCGCGAAGTATCAGGGTATCAGCGTTGCTGAACTCCAGGAGCTCCGCAAGGCTGCCCGCGAAGCAGGCGTAGTCATCAAGGTGGTCAAAAACCGCCTCGTCCGCGTCGCTATGGGCGACAACAAGACCTATAAAGACGCCGATACGTCGGCCCTGCAAGGTCAGTTGCTCTACGCATTTAGCACCGACGACGAAGTCGCTCCGGCCAAGGTACTGGACACGTTTGCAAAGACGCATCCAGCACTCGAGCTGGTCGCTGGCTTCAGCGGCGAAGGCCTAGCTCAGGCTACTGAGGACGTCAAAGCCCTCGCCGGCCTGCCAAGCAAGCAACAGCTCATCGCCGAAGTGGTGGCA
>CAZGGJ010000058.1:0-3872 GCA_964525315.1 uncultured Candidatus Saccharibacteria bacterium
TCATTATCTATTAGTATACGACGAATAATCTCATCGGTGCTACTTATGTAGTTTGAGAGCCTAGATAAAAATTCTGTTGTACTATAGTCATCATTCCATAATCTGTTACATAAACCTTGTGTTTTTTCTATAAAGCTTATGTCGCTAGCTTTTCTATTCCGTTATTGCTACGTTTAGCGTGTAAGCTATTTTATCAACGGAGGGTCAGATGACTAGAAGTTCCACGGGTATCAAAATAGTAACGCTCGTTGTAGCGCTGGGGGCTCCATTGCTTCTCGCACCTCACGCCTTCGCCGCTTCGGGCGATGTCACTCAAGTCGAGGACTTCATACGTAATGTCATCAAAGTTGTTGCAGGTTTAGCCGGTCTCGTTGCGACCGGCTTTTTCGTGGTCGGCGGGTTCGGCTACATTACAAGCTCGGGTAATCCCGAGCACCTAGACCGTTCAAAGCGCACACTGCTCTGGTCAGGTATCGGTCTCGCCATCGTCATCGGCGCATTCGTCATTAGTAACATCATCGTCACCATAGCAACCAATTCGTTCGGGAGTTGAGGTAAGAGATGGACACAGTCCTCCCCATGAGCCTCCGCCTCATGGCGGATTCGTCTGGCGCAGTTACCGCGATGAAAGACTATGTTGCGCCGACGATGCAGACACTGACTGCGCTCGCAGCCCTCGCTAGTGTCTTCTTTATCGTGTGGGGCGGGTTCCTGTACATGAGCAGTCGTGGCAATCCAGACAAGCTCGACCAGGCGAAGCGAGTATTGAAGAATGCCCTTATCGGCCTCGTTATTGTCCTCGGAGCCGGAACGCTGACAGCCATTCTAAACGGCGCAATGGGCAACGCAGGCAGTACGAGTTCGGCAACGCTTCCAAGCTTACAGCCCATCACGCCACAAACTGGGAGTGGATGGCAAGAAATAGTCATCAGCACTATTACCGGCGTGCTGAAATACATCCTCGAAGCAATCGGTACGCCGTTTTTGAATGCGCTTAGCTATTTCACCGCGAGCACACCGCTTATGACGAGCAATAGCGCAGTGTTTAATCTGTGGCTGGCCATGGTTGGGATTACCGACGTGCTGTTCGTCGTCATCGTGGCGCTGCTCGGCTTCCATGTCATGAGTGCGTCGACCTTCGGACTGGATGAGATTGAGTTCAAACACCTACTGCCGAGAATTGCGCTTATCTTCCTGCTGCTCAACACTGGCATCTTCCTGATTGATGGCATCATCGCCCTGAGCAATGCGCTGATCACAGCGGTTAGTGCCGTCGGTGGCGACAGTTCGGTTTGGGGAACACTCACGACAGTCGTTAACGAGGCTGGCGGCCAAAGCTTTGCAGCGTTACTCGTCATGCTTGTCTTTCTTATCTTTTCGGTTATCCTGCTTGTCTATTATGTCGGCCGTCTTGTCACACTTTTCCTCGGGACAGTGCTGTCGCCAATCGTCTTTCTCCTCTGGCTCGTGCCGGGCTTCCGAGATTTCTCCGAAACCGCTATGAAAACATACGTCACTACAGTCTTCACGCTGTTCGTCCATGTCGTTATCTTGACGCTCTCCGCATCGCTCCTTACCGGACTCTCCGCGACATCAGGCAATGCCACCCCTGACGTACTCATGACTATGATGGTCGGCCTTGCAACGATCATTGCACTTCTCAAAACACAGGGCGTCATGATGCAGTTTAGTTATGTCAGTCTCGGGGCACGTTCGACAAGACAGCTCGGCAGTACGTTTATGAACGGTGTTGCGTATCTCGGTGGCCGTGCCAAGGGTGCTGTCTCGGCGGTAGCGAGCAAGACGGGCAATCGAAACAAAGGCTCTGGGTCAAATAATTCTTCGGGAAGCAAATCAGGCGGCAGTACGTCACATCACCGGCCCGCAACAGGGTCCACGTACCATATCACAACGACAAATCGGACACCGCAACAATCAAAACAAAAGACAGGTACCACCTATCAAGCACCAAACAATTCATCTGCTACACGCGCAGCCGCTACGAATAAAACCAGTAACAAGTCAACTACAAAGGAGAAGTCGTCATGAAAGTCACCGTCGTCCCTGCCCAAGTAACCACCGTCGAAGACCGTGTTGCGGGCAATTTGAGCTTCTCTCAGCTCATTCTCTTCGCCGTGCCGGTATTTGGCGGATCGCTCCTCTTTGCTATCCTGCCGCCGTTCATGGGCGCAAGTTTGTTCAAGATTATCCTCATCAGTGTCTTTGCGGCATTTTGCAGCATCATGGCAATCCGTATTAAAGGAAAGATCGTTCTCCTCTGGCTCGTCGTCCTACTCCGCTATCACGCCCGCCCGCGCATCCATGTTCTAAATAAGAATACTGCTACTCACCGCGAAGATTACCCGCCGGTACCAGATATGCGGCTAGCGACCACGGAACAGCCAGAAGAGACTAAGCAGCACACGCTTCTCCCGCTTGGCGACGGTGAGAAGATCCATCTGCTTGAGACGCTAAATGACCCGATGAACCACCTACGGATTGAGCTGACAAAGAAAGGAGGTTTCAATGTCCGTATCTCTGAAGCCAAAGACTAAACAGCGAGCCAGCAGCCGCAGCCAGATAGCGATAGAAGGCGCCCGTGACGGCATTCTCATTTTGCCGAACCGGCGCTACCGAGCAGTCCTTGAAGTCTCCTCGCTGAACTTCGAACTCAAAAGCGAAGATGAACAAGACGCCATTATTGAAACCTACGAGAGCTTCCTAAACTCCGTCGGTACGCCGCTCCAGATTCTTATCCGAACCCGCGAAATCGACATGGACGGCTATCTCGCCGAACTTCGCGGCCGCTTCGAAGGAGAAACTGAGCAAATCTACCGCGACCAGCTTGAAAACTACGACGAATTCATCCGCTCGCTTATCCAGTCCAACAAGATACTGACCCGTCACTTTTTCGTTGTCGTACCGTACGATGCGCCGAGCAAGCTGGAATTCGAACTTGTCAAAGAACAGCTCAGCCTTACAGTGGATATCGTGGCAAAAGGCATGACCCGCCTCGGCATGCATGCAAGACAACTGACCAGCCTTGAAGCACTTGACCTGTTCTACAGCTTCTACAACCCGAGCGCCGCCAAAGTTCAGCCACTCACCGAACGAGCACTCTCGCTTATCCATACAGAGCTTACGAAAGGAGAACAACGATGATCGTGCTTGACGCAGTCAAGAAGCGCCGCGAGGCAAGACAAGCAAAAGCCCGTGAACTGAGCTTTACCTTCGGCGAACAAGACGCGCTCGACTTGATGAGCTACGAGGGTATGGAAGAAACGCCGGATCATCTGGTGATTGACGGCGTATATATCCGAACACTCTTCATTTCCGGTTACCCGTTCGTGGCAAACTCCGGCTGGCTCGATAGTGTTATCAACTTCAACCATGACTGCGATATTTCCTACCATCTGCACGAAGTAAACGCGCTCAGCGCACTCCCAAAGCTGCATAGGAAGATTACGGAGCTTGAGAGTACCAAACGTGCGATGATCCGTGCCGGAAAGATTGTCGGCAGCGAGATTACCGACCCACTGGAATCGGCTATCGAGCTGCGAGACAAAATCCAGCGCGGCCAAGAAAAACTGTTCCAGATGAGCATTTACGTGTGTCTGAGAGCAGATAGTTTAGAGGAACTCAATAAGACGACGAAGCTGCTTGAATCAACGCTCTCGGCACGGCTGTTTTACAGTAAAGCCGCCCGTTACCAACAACTCGAAGCCTTGCAGTCTATTCTGCCGCGCGGTGAAGATGTCCTTGCTCAGAAGCGCAACCTGGATAGTTCTAGCGCCGCTCTGACGTTCCCATTCATGAGTTCGGAACTCGTGCAGGAATCCGGCATCCTCTACGGGGTGAACAAATCCAATAAC
>CAZGGJ010000059.1:0-3866 GCA_964525315.1 uncultured Candidatus Saccharibacteria bacterium
CGTGCGCCTTCAACCACTCGGCCACCTCTCCGTAAATCAATGTCTATTATACCTTATACGAGGGAGAGCTCATAGTAATTGCACGCTTCGCAGCGCCGCTATCAGCATCGGCAGAAGCTCAAATAGAGTGACCACGATGATTATAAGTCGGTATGACCGCTCGACGTCGGCCAACCCTTTGCCAAGCTTTCTCGCCCGCAGATGCTCGAGCCAGACGATAGGCAAAAGGATAAGCCATAGCAGTATATATGCCGCAGTGGCTAACCCTGACGGGTCGCCGTAATCCATCGTCGTCACATTCGCTAGCAGGTAGGCGAGTGGCCCGGCAACGGTTGCAAACCCAAGTGCTCCTATCCCAATAATCTGCAAGGTTCGGCCATGGAGCGCCCTCATAGCCAGTGGCAGGCCGACAAGCACAAGAAGCGCCGCCGCTATCGGAATAATTGCATCTTGCAAACTGCCGCCAAACGCTGCGATTACGACAAATAGTCCTGCAATGATAGCTGCTAGTCCTATGATGGCTTGTTTGTGGTTTGAGGTGTTGTTCATGCGAGTAGTATAGCATGTGACCCAACACGAGATGGCAATGCCGTAATAGCTACTTTTTGGCGATGAAAAGAGAGTATATTGATGCAAAGATGCATATATGCTATGATGCATAGTAGGAGATACTATGCGAACTACTATTACACTCAACGATACATTGTATAAAACACTTCGCCTTCAGGCGGCCGCAAGTGACACTACTATATCCTCAATCGTGCAGGATGCGCTCGTGCAGCAGCTGCTCGAAGACGCCGAGGACCTCGAGGATGCGCGTGCTCGCGCAGAGGAGCCAAATCACCCCTTTGACCAACTGGTTGCCGAACTCAAAGCCGAAGGCTTACTCTAGTATATGCCGTATCATATCGAGTACAAGTCCGGCGTCAAAAAGGACATTCGCCGGGTGCCGCCGCGCGAGCTTGATCGTATAGTACAGAAAATCACTGCGCTAGCAGAGAACCCGCGTCCGGCCGGATACACCAAGATAACAGGGTCCAGCAACCTGTACCGCATCCGGCATGGCGACTACCGTATCGTCTACAGTATTCACGACGATAGGCTGGTCGTACTTGTAGTAAAGATTGGGCACCGCAGGGAGGTATATAGGGGTTAGTAGTGCTATATACTGACCAGCACCAGTGCCGTCACGGGAAACAGTTCAAATACAGCCACCAGCACAAAGATAATCCGGTACGACCCCTCTATGTCGACTAGGGGTTCGCCGTGTTTTCTCGTCTTTGCGTGTTCCGCCCAAATAAAGGGCAAGAGGACAAACCACAGTAGTATGCATATCCCAGAGCCAAGTCCAAATGTTGTGACATCCCTAATCCCAATATCCGAGAAGAGGACAAACACAAGCGGACCAGCAATCGTGCCAAAGCCAAGCATAGCCAGTGCTATACCCCTTAAGACTCGCCCGCGAAGAGCACTGACTAGTGGCGGCAATCCGAAGAATACGAGTACAGGTAGCACTGCCTGGGCAGTCGGATCCTCCGAACTCGACAAGATTGTACCTGTAAACGCTCCGGCCACAAAAGCCGCAAACCATATGACTGATTGTCCGTAATTCCGCTTGCCGTTCACAGTAGGTAGTATAGCATTAGGGCATCTGAGACGATATCGCTTCGCTCCTCCATTCGCTCATGAAAAAATGTAAACACTTTTTCATTTCGCTCATTCCACCGAACGTGCGACTTCTGCCAGGCAAGCTGGCGAGTCGCACGTTCGAGCCACACCGAGATAGACCACGTAAAAACGAGTAGCTTTCACTACTCGTTTTTACGTGGTATGCCCGGCACGATTCGAACGTGCGACCTTTGGCTCCGCAAGCCAACACTCTATCCAGCTGAGCTACGGGCACATAACACCCAAACAATTATACCAAAACAGAGGTAACTGCGCAAGCCGCTAGATGCGCAGCCAGCGGATAAGCCGGTCGATAGGGTCGAGCTTGAGCTCGCGCATGGGCAGGCGAGCGGCCAGCATGTCGACGATTGCTTCGCCAGCTTCCTCCGGGAAATAGACAGTAACGCCCGGCTGGAAGCGCTTACGCGGCATGAGCATAATAGAGTACGCCTCGTCGTCGTGCACCAGACCAAACTCGCGAAAATCATCAAATATATAGAGGTGGTCATTGACATGTAGCCCCTTGCGGCTCAAGGTGTAGTTGATGAGTGCCGGCGGACGCATCGCGTATACCACCAGGGCGGCAGCCATCACCGGTACTAATATAGCGAATGTCCACGAGTTCACAACGAATAGTGCCAGCGCGATAAAGGCTAGCACCACAGCACCAAATATCAGGTACCATGTCGGGTTCTTTTCGCGGTAAATATGCTCAGTCGCTTGCCAGCGGACCAGCTCTTCGTCGCCCTCGCGTGGCTCGTTTGACTCGTCTGCGCCAGGAGCTTGCGATTGTTCCTCTGCCTCCGCAGGCTGCTCGGGCGCAGGCTCGGCGTATGCACCGGTCGGCCGCCCATCGGGGGTTTGCCATGTGTCTTTGTCGTCTTCTGGCTGCATGTTGTCAGTATACCATATGCGGGGTGGGGTGACGGAAGAGGCAGATATCGGGCTTGCGTACAGGAGATTCGGCGGAGCGAGGCTTGCCGAGCGGAGGAGCGAAGGGCTTTAGCCCTGAGCGATACTCCCGCGTTTTGGGCCAAAGGCACAAAATCAGCGCGGAGTCCGAATTTCTCCTGCTGCGCAAAAGAAAATACCCAGGGTCTTTAGACCTTGGGTATTTTTTTCTGGCGGAGGAGGGGAGATTCGAACTCCCGCGCCAGGTAGACCCCGACCTACAGCTTTAGCAAAGCCGCCCCTTCAGCCACTTGGGTACTCCTCCTGATATGTAAAACTACATGGTCTCCACGTAGCTCCTGTGTGTTCGCAAACGTTCGGGGCGGCTTACCGCCATTATTTGCGTTTCACGCAGCAGCCACTTGGGTGCTCCTCTTGGTGTTCATGAGACAAACCTACGGTTTTTCTCATCGCGCGGTGGGCTGGAGTGAATCCAGCCGGACCGGCTGCTCTTTTCCCTTTCGCCTACCGTTGGTAGTCGCTAGAGACACTATACCACACAGAGGCGGGGGAGGCCAGATATATGAGGCCATATTTTAGCTATCCTGTATAGACAAAAGCGGTTTGGTGTGGTATACTAAAAAGCATAAGTATGGCCACCGTTGCCAGAAAGGAATCATCCATGAAACGAGCACTTCTTGCACTCCCTGTTGCCTTGGCTATCGGGCTGTTTGCTAATATGTACGTAGCTACCTCTGACGCGTATGCCAACTTCAGCGTGGGTGGTGGCGCCAATGCAGCACGCGGCAACGACCAACCCGTCGACCTATTCGGCCAAAGCGGCACCTTCGCCAAGATTACCAGTATTATGCTGTTTGTTATCGGCGCGATTGCTGTCATTATGATTGTTATCGGCGGCCTGCGCTACGTACTGTCGGGTGGCGACTCAAACCAGATTACCGCCGCGAAAAACACCATCCTTTACGCTGTTATCGGTATCGTCGTAGCTATCTTGGCATACGCGATCATCGGCTTCGTCATCAATAGCTTTTCGGTGACCGGGACGGCTGGGACGAATGTGTAGGGTAGCTGAGCTATAGAAGGAGGCCCCTAAGGGGCCTCCTTTTGATGGAGAGGGCGAGATGTCGCTCGGCAAGCCTCGCTTCTCCATTCGCTCATGAAAAAATGTAAACACTTTTTCATTTCACTCATTCCACCGAACTCGCGGTCGCACCAGCTTTGCTGGTGCCCGCGAGTGCAAATCACCTCCGCCAAGCACAACGACCCCGAGGAGGGGTCGGTTTGCT
>CAZGGJ010000060.1:0-3863 GCA_964525315.1 uncultured Candidatus Saccharibacteria bacterium
GCCGTACCGCCCGCTCCAATGAGCATGACTGGATGCATAATCTCGAAGACGAAACCATCGAGGCGTTCGCCGTATTCAACCAAGCGTTTAGTAAGTACATCGCCGAACAAGCTGAAAAACACCATATGTCCTATATTGAAGTTCATGACGATAGATTTGAAACGGCCATGACCACCGCCCTGCATATACTCAATTCCTAAGAACGTCTGCTCGACAGACGTGTCATAGGGAGCTATGATACGCATATGCTCATCCGATATCACCCCAAAGACTATCCAGACAGAGAGATCATTGGCCTGCCAGTCGAACAGTCGACGGTACGCGACAAAGGTTCGAAAAGGATTCGCATATTCGTACTTATCCCGCGAGAGTCAAAAAACTGTGACGTAGACGTCCTCTGCGAAGAAGATGATGAATGGCGCATCGAGGGCGTGGATACTGTTTTTAGTACCAGGCCACTTACTGACGACGAGCTAGATTACTCCCTCAGTAACCAAGAGCAAATCGAAGAAGATTTGTACTATGTCTGGGATGACGGCGCATCGCAGCACCCAGAGCGCGCTGCGAGATTATATACGGTGTTTAGCGCTACGATAGAAGCTAATGCGGCCAAGGCAAAAGTTATCCAAGAAACTGCATATAAAAAGCGCGGCGCCCAAGCCCAAAAAGACGGCTGGGATACGACCCTTATGCCAGAGTTAAACAGCAATGACCTCTACGGCCAAATCGGGCCGAAAGCCATATAAGGGCCCCCTTCTGGCAACACTCAAACATGGTATGCTGAGATTATGACGAACGAAGCAATAGAAGCATTTTTGCTCAACGCCCGTACCAAAACCTATGCTGGCGCAACCGCCAAAGCCGAGGCAGTGCTGCCGGGCGCTGTGCAATATGACTACGCCGACGGTGACTTTAGCTACCGTGACACCTACTACATCGGCAACGGTATATTCCCTGGCCTAGAGACCGTGTTTTATAAGGAAAAGCCCGTGTGGTCCATGTCATATTTCGGCGACTTTTCTAAGATGACCGAAGACCAGGCCGATACCATGCTGCGCCGCGCCCTCATCGACCTATGGCAAACCACCCGCATGTATAGCCATGTCGAGAAAGCATACGACGGCTTTCGCTACCTGTGCGAGGGCGATGGAAGCTTCGAGAAGCTGGGTGGCACCGAAGAAATTTGGGTCGGCGACGACAAAGTATTCTACTTTTACTACGCCGGCGGCCTCATCGGGTAAATGACCTGCACTATGTGTCGTTGAAGGTCTGTTTGTACGGTAGCACCCTCCCGCGCCGCGCTGTGTATTTATTGTAAATAGCGCTACACATTTTGTTTGTAACCGCAGCATTTATTGTGCTTAAGTTGAGATACAACTGAGAGGAGGTTGGAATGGGAGCGAAGTTACTTACCCTGCGGTCTATGAATCGCCGGGTTGTTTTAGTTATGGTTTCATTGGTGACAATTGCTGCTCAGCTAGGCGGGTTAGGCCTCGGAGCGGCAAGCGCGACCGGCTCATCACTTACGTACGTCGATGGGACGAGTGAGCCGTGGGATCTTACCGGATACCCATCAAGCTTCTCTAACGCATCAGTACGCAAAGGTACCTTGGCTGTCGTGGGCACTGACGGCAATGTCTATACGGCGAACGGTGTAGTTCCCAATCTTACTAACGTCGTCAAGGCTTACGTCGTTGAAAGCCAGTTCAGCAAAGCAATCGGCTTTGCAATCAAGGCAGACGGTTCACTATGGTCTTGGGGAGATGCACAGTTACTTGGCCGAATCCATACTGAAATGACCGATGATGGGCTAGTACAAACGGACGACCCAAACCCTGCTCAAATTACTGGGCTACCAGCTATTACGGATGTTGAGATAGGTTATAACCATGTCCTTGCGCTTGATGCAAATGGAAACGTATGGTCGTGGGGAGCAAACGAATCCTATCAACTGGGGACGAACAGCTCCTGTACGCCCTCTCCTTCTCAACAGCCTGTCGACAATGAAATCTGTAGTATGTCCACACGGTACGTGCCAGAACAGATTCAAGGCCTGTCCAATGTGAAAAGCATAAGTGCAAGCGAGGCGAGTAGCGTTGCCGTAACCCAAAGCGGAGCCATGATGTTCTGGGGGACAGTGTGTAATATAGAGACAAGTTATATGTATTATCCAACGCCAAGTCTATATCCTGGTGTTGGAAATGATGTAAAACAAGCATTGGTAGATAGTTGTAGTATCACATACCTTACTAATTCAGGGTCTGTATATACTTGGGGATATGCCGGTGCTTACCCTACCGAGCCAAAACTAGTGTCTGCCCTGCAGAACATCGAATCAATTGCAACTGATGGGAGGACTGGCTATGGCTATAGCAATAGAATAGCCAGGGACACCAATGGCATCGCCTATTGGTATAACGCGTCGGTCATCTCACCGCATTACGCGAGCCCCGTAAGGAAAATAGGTAATATTGGCCCCAGCTCACAGTACTTTTCGTATAACAGTGCCTACGGCAGTAATCCGCGCGGTGGGGCTCTCGTTATAGACTATGTCGCGCCGTATCCTGACGAGTACTTGTATCTCAACTCCTACGCTACATCAGGACCAGTCTTCACGAGCATACTGCCCGACGGCACTCATCAATCATCTCTCGGGAATCAGGAACAAGTAAATGTCTCGCCAGATGGAAGCAAACTAGCTTATGTCCAAGATTGCGATATATATACTTCCGATTTAGATGGGACGAACGAAGTTAATATTACCAATGACAGTGAAAATAATTGCACTCAGTACCCTATATGGTCTTCGGATGGAAGCAAACTAGCATATACGATATGGCCAGTGGATGGTTCCGTCCCAGGCATCAACGTAATGAACGCGGATGGTAGCGACGTATCAACTGTCATGAGCGACGATGGTATAACAGGAACACCAGTATCATGGTCTCCGGATGGTACTAAACTCATTTTTGACCATTACCCGAACGATGAGCAGCCAGTGCAAATCGGTGTCGCGAGCATAAATGGATCAAATATAGCGTACTACGCTGGCAACGCAGATAATGACTGGCTGCGCCCAGTATGGTCACCCGATGGCAATAAGATTGCATTCTTGTCTCAGACTCGAGACCCATATGCTTCATTTTTGCCCATTTCACTTATGGTGATGGATGTTGATGGGTCGCAATTAACAACGCTATACACCACGCCGAATAATGTCTTTACGTACAACTTTGCATGGGCACCTAACTCACAAAGCATCGTGTTCGTGAAGGATGTCTACAATTCTTCAACGTACCAAAGCAAGACATATCTCGAAACCGTGCCTGCTTCAGGGGGTGTGGTAATGCAGATTGCAGATGTGTCGCCCGCAAGCCTGGACACCATCCAGTGGTGGCATAAGCCAGCATCAACGCCAACTTTAGCGGCGCCAACTAACCTGAACGTTCCGACACCAACAAAGACACCATTGCTTAACTGGGACGCGGTCGATGGAGCTAGCTCCTATAGGGTGTACCGTGATGGTGTAGTCATCGCTACTGTAACGGCAACAACTTACACTGACACCACAGCGACAGAGGGCTCACACGCCTACTACGTCATTGCCAGCAATGGCAGCATAGAGAGCGCCGCATCCAATACTGCCATAGTCGTCGTAGACAAAACACGCCCGACAATGAGCTTCGCTAGCCCCACCAGCTTCGCGAGTCCGTTCACGACGGGGCCAACAGTAACAGTGAACGCCTCAGATACGAGCGGCCTTCAGTCAATGGCGATACATGTGTATACGAACACAAACCAGTTGTTGACTACTTGCGGTTCTGCATCTGCAGCGCAGCTTGCCGCAGGCACCATGAGCTGTA
>CAZGGJ010000061.1:0-3817 GCA_964525315.1 uncultured Candidatus Saccharibacteria bacterium
TGCTGTGACAAATGCTAAGCTTGCCAATATGGCCGCCAGCACGATCAAGGGTAATAATACTGGGTCCGCGGCCGCACCCGTTGACATGACAGTCGCCCAGACCAAGACGCTACTTGCTATCGCGACAAGTGATGTCAGCGGAAACTGGCCTGTTTCTAAGCTCGGTTCAGGCACTAACGCCTCCGCTACCACCTACTGGCGTGGTGACGGCGCCTGGATCGATCCGCCAGGCGTTGACCTCTACATTCCGTTCTCGATCTCTGGCGCTGCGTACGTGACAACTGGTCAAGGACGCGTCTACATTGAATCATCCCGAACGATTACACGTGTCCGCGCCTCTGTTGGCACTGCTCCAACTGGCGCCAGCCTCATCGTCGATGTGCTCAAAAACGGCACCTCTATCTATAGCGGTAGTCCTGCTAACCGTCCCACTATCGCTGCGGGTAGCTATACTGCGCTTGGCGGCACGCCAACGACTACGACGTTTGTCAGCGGCGACTATATCACTGTCAGTGTCGTGCAAATCGGCTCCGGCGTAGCAGGTTCGGACTTGACGGTAAGCATAAGGTTGCAATAGCATGTCAGCGATGTTTCGCAACAACGCGAATGCTGGGACGAACGGTGCCTCTGTCAGCTATGGTGCAAGTGGTGGTGCTGGTTCGGGTATGGACTGGGATTTCATTTATATCGGTGCCGACACCAGCCTTACCTATGCGGATCAGCCGGCACGAGGCAGCCTCTCGTACAAATGTACACTTGGTGCTACTGTTAGCGAAGCAAAAATGGAGTGGCAACGCTTTCAGACTTCGTCAACGGTCTATGTACGTTTTTATGTTTTTTTGCCTAGCGTACCAAATAATTCTTTTCGGTTTTTGGAGTTTAGCGACGGCACACAATCAGTGTGGAGCTTTGGTTGTCGCAATGATGGCAAAATAAGTATCCGTGACTCTGCGGGTACCTCCATGGGCGTGTCAACATTATCATTGCCAACCGGGCGTTGGGTACGATTAGAGGCTAGAGTAGACGCACATGGAAGCACGGGCGGGTCGACAGTAAAGATATTTACCGAAGCAGATTCGCCGTATCCGGCAGAAGTCATGACCTCGACGAATACGTTTAATACGGCACCCAATAGTACTGGTATTAGTATAGCGCGATTGGGCATTATAATAGCAGCCGGTGCGACTAACTTTACCTACTATCTCGACGACATCGAGCTAAATAATACCGGCTATGCCGGACCGGCTGATCCGTCGGCTGCGGGAGAGTTGTACATTTGTAATAACGCAGATTTTGGCGCTAATGGCACAGCAGCCTCGTCGGAAAATAGCGGCGACACGAATAACCGATTCTTCCAAGATTTTTCTCAGCCTGGACAAGTAGTCTACTCAAATACCCAGTTTGCTCACACCCCGCTATCGTACCGGTTCGATTCGGTGAGTGGTAGCAATAATTATTTCACATGGCGTGGGCTGCATACGAATGCCGCGGCGTTGCGGGTGTATGGGTACTTCACTCTCTTACCGGCCGAGACAATAGTTTTTGCTCAGTTGTGCTCGGCAGCGACGGGATTTTTGCAGCAGGCGCAGATAGGGCTTAATACGACTGGCAAAGTGGTGGTGATTGATGGGAGTAGTACGGTTATCTGGCAATCCCCCGCAGCGATATCACTGAATACGTGGTATCGCTTCGAGATATTCGCTCAATTGGGCGGTACGGCCACGACAGGTACTATCGAGGCGGCCTACTATGCGCTCGACAATCTGACTGCCATAGCCAGTTTTAGTACTGCGACGGCCAATTTGGGGCTGGATCCCATTGCGTGGGCACGTTTTGGCAAAACTAACGCGACGACGTATGCTACACCCTTCTACCTCGATAGCATGGGGGTGAGGCAAGACGCTACCGGGCTTGTTGGTATTTATACTGGGTCGCCGGCTCCGGTGATTAATCCCTCGGGTACTATCCCCCACCTTGGCTGGGGGCGGGAGGCCTAGTCGCTACACTTGTAAGCAAGAGGATTATGACAAGAGCGCACAGAACGCCCCAGGCCGCAGCAGGAACGTTTAATCGAAGCAATCTGATTGCTGGTGTCCATAAACCGGGGCCTAATAACACTGGCCCATACATAGTCGATACGTTTCAAGATGTGTATCCCACGGGTAGTAATACCTATATCACTATCTCTTCACCAGGGACATACCACGGAAAACGTTACTGGGGACAAATCCGTGTGGCAACTGGCCTTGCAGACTGGTCGGTGAAGTTTGTAGAATGCCACTTCGCGGGGCATCCACCTGAAGATGCGGTGAGTACGGATTGTGAAATGATTCGAGCCTATGGCAGTTTTCCTAGTAAATTCGAGATATGGGACAGCCTGATCGACCCAAGGCCCTGGCTGACCAGCGCTGCTCCTGGCGGCGCTCGCTCAGAATTAAGCCCGTACTACACCGGGATTAAAGGCGGTAATATCCGAATGTATAGAACTGAGATAGTGAGCGTATCTGATGGCTGGAACTGGATTGGGCCTGATGGCAATAACGGTAGTGGGGCTGGCATGGCGGCGGTCGCCAACCAGGAACATCTATCTCAGCAAAATTGGTATCATAAATGCTACTACGCTAATAATGTCGTGCCGCCAAATGACGGCCAGCCCCATTCCGATGGTATCCAGACTAACTTTGGGCGTAACTTTACCAGCCGCGGCGATTTCATTGGTGGTCAACGGGATGTATCGGGCTTTCTTACTTGGCCAGGCGGCTATAATGCAGGTGATGATTTTTATGGCTCAGGGATTCAAATTAAGCAAGAGGTGGGCATATATAATGGGACTCCGCAGTATGTACCGGCAGTTCATGAAATCACTGACTTAGTGATTGAAGATGGATGGATAGAAGGCTGCGGCGGCGGTATCAATCATGCTTACGTATCTGCGCGCCCAGCGTCGTACGCCAATAGTGTTATTCAAAGAATGAAGTTTGGTATGAGAACGGGGTCTAACTGGGGCGAATCTCTTATGCTTAGTCAGTCGGGTGTGGTTGACTCGCCGCCAGTACAACAAAGTACAGGTGCGGGCTGGTACATTATCCGCCACACGAGCTTTTCAGGTCTATATAGCAATAACACACGATACGACAACTCGGCCGTGCCGATAACAAGTGGGTGAGCATAGTGTTAATGCATTGACTCTGGGTGGTCTAGCAATATAGACTAAACAATAGACATAATAACTGTATAAATAGGGATAGAGAGTACATGCTAGGAGATGACGTAGAAGTAAGTATCGCAGCAGCTGATGATGTTGTACTGTCAAGCCCCCAGAACAACCAAACATTAAGCTATAACTCAGGTGCTGCCAAATGGGTCAACACTACTCCAGCCGCCGCACTTGTCAGTAGCGTCGCTGGCAAAACTGGCGCAGTCAGCCTTGTCAAAGCCGATGTTGCTTTGGGGAACGTTGATAATACTAGTGATGCAAACAAACCAGTTTCTACCGCAACGCAAACAGCTCTTAATGCTAAGGCCGCCAGCGCTACGACTGTCACTGGGGCAACTTCTCTGACGGGTGGTGGCGACCTTTCAGCGAACCGCACGATTTCACTTGTAAACGATTCCGCGAGTCCAGGAAACAGCAGGTATTATGGTACAAATAGTTCAGGCAGCAAGGGATTCTTTAGCTTACCAAGTGGCGGCTCATCTGTGCCGACCGCCGTATTGCAAATTGATGATTTCGCTGGAGCTACCGATGACGATAAGCATGTGGCCGCCTGGAATGCAGCGCGCAACGCTACGCGAAAGCCAATTTTACAATATCCAT
>CAZGGJ010000062.1:0-3774 GCA_964525315.1 uncultured Candidatus Saccharibacteria bacterium
GTTGACGCCTACAACCAAACCGGCCCCGCCTTCAAGAAGAAGGAAGACACCCACAAGATGGCCGAAGCCAACCGCGCCTTCGCGCACTTCGCCCGCGGCTAATTGTCCGCGCTGGAGAGAAATACCGCCGAACATTCGGCGGTATTTTGTTTGACAAACCTTCGGGCAAGCGGTACTATACACTCTAAGCAAACAAAACATATCTTGAAACCAATAGGGCGGGACTGTAGCAGGTAGACTACAATACTAAGGATAAAGAGGGTGCATGTGTGTATCCCTCTGTTTTGTATAAGGAGTATCCATGAGAGAAATAGACGGACCAATCTTTCAAGGAGAGGTAATTGAGGGCAAGCCGGTCGATGACGTTACGGGGAAGCAAAGAATTATTGATCTTACTGCAGCACCAAAAAGACGCTATGGTCGTTTCATAGTAGGAGGTTTGGTAGCGGGCGGTATTGGAGTAGGGTGGGCCGTCACAGGACCGTTGTATAGACCACTCTTTCCCGATGGACCTCCGCCAGGTGTAGCTGCTCCTCGCAACGAGACACCAACACCGAGCTCCTCAGAGACACCTTCTAACGACAAAATAATCATCATTGAGCCGAGCGAAACCACTTCTACACCATCTTCAATCATCAGTCCAAGCCCTACCATGACGCCAAGTGAGCTCGCACCGACTACGAGCACCAAGCCGCTCCCCACAGTGACGCCAAGTCCTAGCGAATCGCCGTCACCAAGTGCGGAGCCGGCAGAGACGACGCCGAGCACCCCCGCGTCTACAAAGCCTACCCCTACCACAGGCTCGCCAGCTCCCACCAACAGCCCCGAAACCAGCCCGACTGCTCGTCCAGATACCGAACAGGGCGTCGCAACCACAGTCAACCAAGTGTGGACCAACACGCCCGCCGTATGGAAGGCTGGCTCTCCTGAATCAGCTAAGTGGGCCGCCTTTCATGGCCCGCTCAGCATCTCCGTCATGCCTGGCGTCGATCAGTATGGCCGCAAGCTCGACTGGCAAGGTTGGCGCGGCGTGGCCAACGGTGCGCAAGATCAGTGGTGGCGCACCTTCGCCCAAAACGCAAATACTTTGCGCGCCGGCAAGGGCACAACCTATCTATCGCCCACCTACGCAGGCAGACGAGCGGGAGGTAGCAACCCTCATTTCCCAGCAGCATGGCAGCGTCTAGCCGGTATCGTCCGCCAAGGAATGCCCAGCGCCAAGCTTGTCCTCCCGGCTTCGTGCACGGCAGGCGAAGCGTTGCCCGACCCAAGCACCTACGATGCGCTCGGCTGCACCCTCCCGGACAACGGAGTCCGTAGGTGGGGATTAGACGGCCAGCACACTTCAGCGGTGGAGCGCCTGGAGCATGCTCGCCAGCAAGCCCTCGCAGCTGGCAAACCTATGGTCATTAGTATTCCTCATGGCGACAGCAAGGTTGCAACCTTGCAGGTCCAGAGCTGGCTGCGCGAGCACGCCGGAACCGGCGCCGGACAGGTCATCACCGTAGGTTAGCACGCCTTATTGTCCGCGAATCATCACCCTCATGCTTGCAACTACCGACACAAGGTGGTTTACTCATCACATGTCTTCCTTAGAGCGGCATATTCCAGATTTGCCTACAGCCGAAAACTACGCACAAGCAGTGGCCACTGTCGATGAACAAGTCGGTATTTTTTGTGGAGTTACAGATATGCTCAATATCGATGGCAAGAACAGACGGAAGTTTGACCGTAATGCACATACGCGCGAGGCAGAGTACCATGGTATGCTCCGTGAGAGGCTTGTATTATCTACGGACGCCACTACTTTTGAAGCATTCACCAAAGGCGTCAAGCTAGGTATCTTGACTGCTCGCATCGCACATGACCGCCTTTTCGAACCTGATGCTATCTATCAAGACTTACTAAGAGAGCGCGAAGGAGAACACTACCAAGGTGTTGTCGAGTTGGGCCGAAAAGGTATAGACCTGCTAGGAGTCGAAAACGAGCAAACAATCGCGTCTTGGAGCGTATCGGCGATGCCAAATGGAATACGCAACGTTACTTTTAAGGCAGGGGTCGGACTCGTTATCTACGGCGCGTATCGACTGCATACTGACCTTCGTACCCTATACGACAAAGCCAGACACCCCAAAAACTGGGACGCCAGTTTCGTCGCACTCCCTGAACACGACACAGACAGCGAGACATAACAGCATCCCTCCCTCCAACTCATAGTGACATGCCCGTCCAGATGTGCTATAGTAATTGAGATGCGCTATTTCTAATGGCAAAAAATAACTAACCCCTTGAGAGGACACAAGTACACCGCTATGGCAGCAACCAAAGACATCACCCTGAAAGACATCCGCAACGTCGGCATCATCGCCCACATCGACGCTGGCAAGACCACGACCACCGAAGGTATCCTGTACCGCACCGGCATCAACCACAAAATCGGCGAAGTCCGCGGTGACGGCGACGGCGCTACTACCGACTGGATGGCACAGGAAAAAGAGCGCGGTATCACTATTACCAGCGCTGCCGTGACCTGCTTCTGGAAAGGCTGCCAAATCAACATCATCGACACGCCAGGGCACATCGACTTTACTGCCGAAGTCGAACGCTCGCTCCGCGTCCTCGACGGTGCTGTCACTGTGTTCGACGGCAAGATGGGCGTCGAAGCACAGTCCGAGACCGTCTGGCGCCAGGCCAACAAGTACGGCGTGCCTCGCATCTGCTTTATCAACAAAATCAACCAGACCGGCGGCGACTTCTACAAGTCGCTCGAGAGCATCCACAACCGCCTGTCGCGCCAAGCGTTCCCAATCCACCTGCCAATCGGCTTCGAAAAGGACATCAACGGCGTGGTCGACCTCATCGACATGAAGGCCTACACCTACGACGACTACACCGACAAGGCGCTCAAGGTCGGCGACATCCCAGCTGACATGCTCGAGAAGGCCAAGAATGCCCGCAGCCTGCTGGTCGAAAATGCCGTCGAAGCCGACGACGAACTGATGATGAAGTTCTTTGACGAAGGCGAAGAAGCAATTACGGTAGACGAGCTCAAGAGTGCGCTGCGCAAGCGCGTCCTGGCTGGCGACTTCTACCTCGTGACCGGTGGCGACGGCCGCGGCGTTATCGTCGAAAAGGTCCTCGACCTCATGACCGACTACCTGCCGAGCCCGCTCGACGTCGACGCTATCTGGGGCAAAAACCCCAAGACAGGCGACGAAGTCAGCCGCAAACCAGATGAGAAGGAACCGATGGCAGCACTCGCATTCAAGATTGCGACCGACCCATTCGTCGGCAAGCTCATCTTCGTCCGCGTCTACTCGGGCGCCCTGAAGGCTGGTAGCTACGTCCTCAACACGACAACCGGCGAGAAAGAACGCGTCGGCCGTATCGTTCGTATGCACGCCGACAAGCGCGAAGATATCACCGACATCGCTGCCGGTGACATCGCTGCAGTCGTCGGTCTCAAGAACACCACGACCGGTAACACACTTGCCGAGGTCGCACACCCAATCGCCCTCGAAAGTATTACCTTCCCAGACCCGCCAGTCAGCATCGCTGTCGAGCCGAAGTCCAAGGCTGACCAGGAAAAGATGGGCATTGCCCTCCAACGCCTCGCCGAGGAAGACCCAACCTTCCGCATTCACACCGACGAAGAAACCGGCCAGACCATTATGTCGGGTATGGGCGAGCTGCACCTCGACATCCTTATCGACCGCATGAAGCGTGAATTCAACGTCGAAGCCAATGTCGGCGAACCGCAAGTTGCCTTCCGCG
>CAZGGJ010000063.1:0-3586 GCA_964525315.1 uncultured Candidatus Saccharibacteria bacterium
GGCCTTTAGGTCTGGAGCTTTTTACTTGGCCCGAGTGAAGTGATGAGAACCCCGGATTTTCTCTTGAGAAAATCCGATAGGGGTCGGCGAAGCAAATGAAGCAAAGAAAAGCAGCGAAGCTATTTTTCTTTGTGAATGAGCGGAGGAGGGGGGCAGGGCGACCGATACCCCTCATCCCCAGTCAAATTTATAAAATCACGCCAGAGAGATATGTTATCGAATCGTTAGGCTCAACAAGCGACCATAGGGGTTGTTTTTTTGATGATCATTGCAGATATTATAATTTCGTGTTATAATATATAGCCATGAGTTTTGAAAATCCATTTGATAACACTGTTTGGGATCCGCTTAATTCCGAGCATGCTATTGAAGACCCTATGCACGGCCCTGAAGCGCGCATGCAGTTATTATCGATACCACCGATGCCTATGGGCGATGGTACATGGTATGTATTTGGGGGATTATACGCTTGCGGGTCTAACTATTTTGACCTCAATGGCAAACCCTTTAACCGTATCGGTGCAAGTTCTTCTACCGCTAAGTTTATGAGAGAACTGCACACTACGACTGATTGGATTAGGAGATATCACGCCGGAGAATTGCCTCCCATCGAAGAAATGGGCTATCCCGCCTTCGATTTTGAGGCAAGACCATATATCGTCACATCAGACTTCAAATAGTCATTACTACTGGGTAGTTTTACGCCCTGCCGCTACTGCCCACCATCCGCCGCCTAGCACAGCCACAATGCCGAGCCACCAGTACCAGGCAAGGCCCATGAAAGAGGGGGTGTCGTCAGCCGGTGCGGGAGCGTTGGGCTGGGCGGTGCCCTCCAGCACGTCTTTGTCAGCCTTGGCGGGTGCCGCAGGGTCGTCTGTAGTATCGGTTGTGCTTGTGCTATCGGTATCGAGCACGGCTGCGGCATCTGGGTTGAACAGCTGAGCAATGAACGGCGTTTCCTGGGTGTCTTCGTCTTCGGGGTCGACTTTGGCTTTGTCGGGGTCGTTCGTCGAGCCTTCGTTGACGCCTGGCTGTAGCGGGGTGGTAGCAGTGAACGCGTAGCTTGCATCGCCGGTATTGCCGGCTGCGTCTTTGCTGCTGGCCACGATAGGGTACACGCCATCGCTGAGGGGCGGTGTTACGAACGACCAGCTGCCATTTACAGGGGTGAGGGTATACGTCAGTCCAGCTACAGTGACGGTGACGTCGGCGGTGTCGTCGCTGGTACCGCTAATGAAGTAGCTGCCGTCGGCATTGCGCTGAGGCAGATTGATCGTGAGCGCGGGCTTGACCGAATCGATACTGAAGCTGACGGCGCTACTACTACCGGCAAGGTCGGTTGCTGTAAGCGTGTGGCTGCCTTGGCCGCTGATGACGACAGTGTAGGTTGGTGCTGTGCCGCTCGGAGTGGCAGGGTTACCGTCGACAGTGACACTACCAAGATACTCTTCGGTGATAGTGACAGTGACGCTCGGCGATGTCTTGATGGCGCCGTTCGCGATGTCGAAGGCGGGCGGCGTGGTGTCGATAGTGGCTTTCCATGGCGTAGCCCAAGGGCCTTTGCTGTCGTCTGCTGCGACGGCGCGGACCTGCCAGTACCATGTGCCGCTCAGGCCGGTGAGCCGGGCGCGAGATTCGGTTGGCTGGGTACCTTCAAAGTCACCATCATGGACATCGGTCGTTAGTGCGCCGTCCTCGTCGACTGCTGGGTCGTGCGACAACTTGAGCTCATAGCTCGTAGCGCCATCGACGTCGTACCAGTCGAACCATGCGTCGGCTTGGTTCGAGAACGCGTCTTCGGCCGGACTCTGCAAGACTGGCGGTTCGGCCCAAGCCGTAGGTTCAGCCACCGGTACAGGGTCGGCGAATGCCTCGCGGGCACCAACAAATACCGTGAAAGGTTGCGCAATCAGCGCTGCCGCTACGAGTGACAGCAATACCATGCGGCTGCTATGGCTCGAGGTAGCTTCTCGCTTGGCGTACACTCCCATATATTGATACCTCGCTGCCGGTCTCCACTACGGCGTTAGATGTAGTGTGTATAGTATAGCATAAAGTAGGGCAGGTCCGGGAATATTTAAGCCGAGGCGTAGTACAATAGGGCGTATGGAATCTGAACTCGTGCGATTTATCGCGGATTGGCTGATGATAGGGATTTTCGGCCTCGCCATGTATGCATTTGTATGCAAAGTGCCGCGCAAGCAGTGGTGGTACTGGGCGTGGCGCATCGCTCTGGCCGGCGTCACCTGCTATGCGGCCGCGCGGTTGGTAGGCCACTTCTACCAGCCAGCCGAGCTGCGGCCCTTTCAGATGCTTGGGGTTGAGCCGGGCGCTGCCTACCTGGATAATCCCGGGTTTCCGAGCGACCATGCGCTATTCGCGATGTTTTTGACACTTGCGGTATGGTATGCGACGCACAGCAAGGCGCTCGCCGGGACAATGCTGACAATGACGCTCCTAGTCTGCGTTGGTCGAGTACTGGCGCTTGTACATACGCCACTCGATGTGATTGGCGGTATCGTCATCGCTTGGAGCGGCGTTGTTTGGTACTACTATGGACGGAGACGCCAAAACATAGTACAGTAGAGACAAACGCGAGGAGGTTTTACGCGATGAATGACAATGAGCGAGTGGTGGCGACGAATGTTGAGCGAGTCGATCCGCTAGTGCCGATGTATGGGCGCGAAGTGTTGGTAGTGGTGCTGTCGGGCATCATGGCTGGTATATTGATTGGCGTCGGCTACTATTTGCTGCACCAGTTTGTATTTGGCGCTGTTATGTGCCGCGAAGGTGCTTCGAGTACCTGTAGCGAGGCGCCAAACTATGCCATGACGGTATCGATGATTATCGGCGGCCTTGCTGGCCTGATTACGCTCGCGCAGGTGCGCGTCTACCGTCCGCTACTTATCGTGCTGGCGACAACCATCGCGCTATGGGGCTTCCACGCGCTCATTGGCGACATGGCATGGTACTGGGGTGTACTGCTTGTCGGTGCACTGTTCGGCGTAACATATGCGCTGTTTGCCTGGATTGTGCGGCTGCGCTCGTTTGTGCTAGCGGTAATCGTGACGGCACTATTGGTCGTTCTGATCCGCTTTGTGTTCGCTTCGTAGCTCGTGCTACCATAGAGGTATGGAACTTATCCTTATCGCTCTCCTCATCGTCGTCATTGCAGGGCTCGGCGCTGTGCTATATGTACTTACAAACAAGCTCAACGAAGTCAAGAATGCCTCGGCCGTTGAGCTGATGAAAGGCGACGTGACCGAGCTGTCGCGCGTAGTGGCAACCCTGCAGCAGACCATGGGCGACAAGCTGGAGCGTAGCAGCATGGGCGTACAGCAGTCTGTACAAAAGCAGCTGAGCGAGAGCGCCAAGCTGGTCGCCGACGTGACGCAGCGCCTGGCCAAGCTAGACGAGACCAACCGCCGGGTAGTCGATGTAGCAGACGAGCTAAAGACGCTGCAGAACGTGCTGTCTAACCCGAAGCAACGCGGCGTGTTCGGTGAGTTCTACCTGTCGAGCGTGCTCGAGAATATGTTGCCGCCGGGGCAGTTTCAGACGCAGTATAAGTTCGCCGACGGTGAAA
>CAZGGJ010000064.1:0-3420 GCA_964525315.1 uncultured Candidatus Saccharibacteria bacterium
AGAAGTATGGTGTTACGCGCGCCTACATGTTCATCGGCTACATGGCAGAGAACGAAACCCTGTACCAACAGATGTACGACCACGGTTTCTTGGTCGTGCTTAAGCCCACGCTCGAGATCATGCAAGTCGAAAAACCTGGCGATAAGCCCAAAGAAGAAAAAGACAAGGTACCGGTGAAAGGCAACATCGATGCCGACCTCGTTTTGCATGCGATGAAAGAGTATGCCAACTACGACAAGGCAATCATCGTCAGTGGTGACGGCGACTTCCACGGCCTGGCCGAATATTTAGCAGAGCAGGGCAAGCTCCTCAAGATCCTTACGCCAAATAGCCACTTCTCAATGCTCCTCAAACAATTTGCGCAGTACATCGAAAACCTCGATAACTATCGTGCAGAGCTGGCGTATCGCACGCACCGCAAACCCAAGCGCACACGCTAACAATTTGTCTATAACATCTATGATATAGAGCAGAAAGAAGCTTTGGTAGTGAACATGCTCTTAGAGAGCATTCTAAAAAGAGAAAAAACTATTGAGCAGCAGCTCAACCTTACGCACTCCAAGCAAATCGCCCAAGAAGTTGCGAAATTTTCAAGGCCATCAACTACTAAGACATATATCCTTCTCAACCATAAGCAATAGTAATACTGTGCAGATTGCTATAATATATAGTTATGGAAGAGCGCTTACAGAAGTTTGTGAAGCTCATAGATGCTGGCAGTTTTACACGAGCAGCCGAAATGATGCATATTTCGCAGCCCGCACTGACCGTTGCCATTGCGAAGCTAGAGCGCGAGCTTGGCACCCAGCTACTGGTCCGCGATACCCGGCCGCTTGAACTGACTGCGGCAGGCAAAATTGCGTATCATGCAGGGGTTGCTCAAGGGGTAGTGTTTGACAATCTCCGTACAGAGCTAAATGATCTAGCCGGTCAGCGCCCAATAGTGGCGCTTGGCATGATCGACAGTGTGGCTGCAGTACTTTCGGCGTATGCATCCCCACTTAAGAATTTGGGTAATGCGGCCGATGTGTCACTTTTCGTGAATGATTCACAGTTACTTCGTGGGGCAGTTGCAGTGCGCGAGCTAGATCTCGCAATTGTCGCCGCAAACGACGCGGCAGTAAAAAATGAGGATGCTATCGCAGAGGAACTTATGGTGCTTGTCGTAGCACCGAGCGATCGAGTATTTAAAGAGGCAGAGCTGGCGAAGGGAACACTAACGGATCTGATCTCTTTTCCTGCCGAGTCTACAACACAACAGACAATCGAAAAAGCACTGGAAGATAAAGACGTAAAGGCAACAACAAAGCTACAGTCTTCAAGCCCTGAAGTCATCATTCATATGGTCGTTTCAGGGGAGGGGATTGCGATACTACCATATTTTATGGTGAGGAGTCATCTTATCACACGATCACTTTCGGTGATGAGTGTGAAGGGTAATCCATTTACCTTCAGTCGTTCACTTGTGGTTGCGTCTCCGCCGGCAAAACATTACCCACACTCCGTTGGATTGTTTCTCGAAGAAGTCACGAGCGTCCTACAGACGGCACATGATGAAGCGGTGAAAGCGGTCGCGACATCAAGGAGAGGTAAATAGGTGCAAAAGAAACTTTATATTGATCGCATAACACTGCTCATACTAAGCGCAGTACGAAAAGCCGCGGTTGGCTTGCACCGTATGAGTCGCGGTAAGCTCTATCCCAATGACATTACTATTACGCTTCTTATTCTTCATCTCCCGGTCGCATATCTTATTGCCGTCAATCATTTAGTTTGGGCAGGGACGCTGCTGGTACTACTAGCGGTGTTTGATTCGCTAGACGGTGAACTAGCACGAGTACAGAAACGTGTCACCGATGTTGGCGGTCTTCTTGACGCGGTGAGTGACAGAATAAAAGAACTGCTCGTGTATGCTGGTCTCATATATTATTTCGCAGTTTCAGGGCAACCGCCTCTCGTTATGCTCGTCACTGTCATTGCTTGCGGCGCATCACTCATTACCCCCTTCGTCAAGGCGAAAGGGGAGGCAATTATTGCCACGTATGGCCATGAATTGGCCTATGACCGCTTGAGCCGGATGTTTCAGGATGGGCTCGTACCCTACGCAGTTAGAGTTGTACTACTTTCCATTGGCCTGATTGCCGGAAAAGAAATCATCCCTTGGGTAGTGACTGGTCTCGCCATTATCGGTATTCTTATGATAATTGAGCGGCTACGGTCTATAACAAGAGGTATTCGTAAATAGGAGAAATTATGACGCAAAATATTGAAGCCCCACAGTTCGATGAAGGCTCATCTATAGCTCAAACGGAACTGCTTAACGCGCTCATGCGAGTTGTGTACAAGGCAGGACAAATTACGAAACAAGAATTTTTGATTGCAGAAGAGAAGGGTAGTTTTGAACTCGTCTCAAAGGCAGATGGTAGCCCAGTCACAAAAGTTGATTACGCAACGACTGATGCGCTGGAGGCAGGATTCAAAGCAGAGGGTATCGATGCTTATCTTGATGACGAAGAGCGTCAGTCTGGCGACAAGAGCAATCACGTGGTAATTGTGACTGACCCGGTTGATGGCACACAAAACCTACTGCTCGGTCTAAGAGGGTTTTTTACAAATGTTTGCGGAAGGTATGAAAACGGTTTGCTTACGGCTTCAGTAGTGAATGACCCAATGAATGAAGAGCTTTTTGTCGCAGGCAAAGATGCCGGCACGTGGAAATTCGCTCGGGATGATAGTGGCTCATGGTTGTCTCAGAGGTTACATATGCCAGAACTTGTCCCAAATCCGAGCGAGCGCCCCTTTTTGCTCACTGATACAAAGGTGTACGAAGAAGATCGCACGTTGGCCAAAACGCTGGAGCTGCTAGGCTATCGGCCTGAACCGACTTCTGGTAGTGGTAAGAAAATGTCGTTGCTTGTTTCGAGACCGAATGTCGCGGGTATGTTTCGGTCGCAGCGGGGCAATCCCGACCCACATGACATTGCCGCTGCCGCACTATTTGTGACAGAAGCGGGAGGTGTTTCGACTTCTCTTGGGGGCGAAGCGCTGTTGAACAGGGATTTGCAGTTTTATGATGGCTACGCATTTGGTAACCCGACGACACACCGCGATATTTTGGCGGCGTATGAAGCGCTATCAGAAAGATTTGCAGCCACAGGTGTCGACGAATCTAGCATCACGAAGACGCAGTCAGACGATATCGCTCGTCAGGTAGCAGATATCATCAGAAATAAGTTCTATAACTAATAGCAGCCACTTCGTTATAGTAGGATGCACCAGTGCTTTGCTATACTATAGCCAAAGCAACCATAATTTAAGAGACCCTTATGCTGCTAAAAATAATTCATGAGAGTTTTTTTGCCCTTTGGTTCTTCCTGCCAGCTGGCATCGCTAATATGATGCCTATTTTCGCCGCGCGGT
>CAZGGJ010000065.1:0-3352 GCA_964525315.1 uncultured Candidatus Saccharibacteria bacterium
CGGACAAAAACCGGGCATACTGTTTAGCCTAATCCGCATAGTTACAACTTGGGCACCATTCAGCCCACAACTAAATGACACCCTTGCGCTACTGGGCAAAGACAAGACTCTAAACCGTCTACTTACATACAAATAAAATATGCGCCGTACTCACCTAATGAGGTGAGTACGGCGCGAATAGTCAAACGCTATATGCCAAAATACAGGAGCATGCCAACGATCACAAACACTCCAATCAAACAAAGCATAAACCACGACGCGTTGTTCGTGAAAATTGCTAGGGCAATTGGCGCAATGAATACAATCATTGACACGATCAACATAACGTACTTTGACAACCTGACTCTGCACACAACATCTCGAACCCCCATAGTGCCGTTAGTGGGCACGTTGATACGAAAATAGCGATCGCCACCGATAGTCTCTATGATACCGATGATTGTCGCGTCCAGCTTGCCTGCGAGTCGAGTCGGAGGAACGAAAACGATAATGTCATCAAACACACCACTCGCCTCCGCCGCTGCCGAATCCCTGGCTGCATGGGTTGGCATGTCGCCATTTATCGCAAATTCGCTAGCGGGAATAGCGGAGGAGCCACTGACGGTGCCGTACGCAGCAAACTCTTCCTTCGACAGCTCAACGTAGCAAGCCCGAGCCCACTTCAGTCTGGCGAATGCGCCTTGAGGGACGGTAATTGTAGCCGTATCTTCAGACGAGCCACCGAAGGAGGTTGGCTGTTGCCAAATGCCATCCTCAGGCTGTTGATCGCACTGCTCAACTGAAAGACTAGGCTCCAGGTTGTCCGACTTTTGATTCACTCTTTTCTCCTTTGAAAGGTCCAATGCGCCATTTCAGCGCCATCATTAATGTACACTAAAACACAAAAACTCACATAATGCAAGCAAACGGCGGTCAACTCTAGATAAACAAATTAAAAACGCTAGCGTTGACTGCTAGCATTACATAGACAATAGTTCTGCAGCGTATCACGACCCCTCGCTAAAAGGGTCGTGATACGCATATGTCAGGCGATACTTCTCAAGTACTTAACCGCATAGCGGAAAGCAACCCTACGCCTCCACCACGTCACTGGCCAGGTATGTCGCCATAGAGAACATATCTCGCCCCTGCAAGATCCATTTAGGTAAACCACAAACCTGACGCCCAGATCAGCCCTTCCTAGGACGGGCCGAACCGATATAACAGGCCCAGCTAACGGTATAGCCGAAAACTCGCCTACTACAGCGATCCCTCGTGCCGCAGCGATCCTGACTTCGCGACTCTTTGGCCCTGACATATGACCACATCCTCTCTAATCGACAATAGATGTGTTACGTAAACCATAACATAGAATTACATTTACGCAAAACCGTTACTTAGCCTACGATAGATATCTGCTATAATAACCATAAGCATGGACTTTCGACATCCGAGAAAAGTCAGCAAATGGCAACGCATCAAAAGATGGGTCAGTGGGCACCGCCTATTCATGATCATTACTACCAGTGTGTTCATGATCGGAGCTACATCTGCCATTGCCTTAGCGATGTTATACCCAGAAAAAACCCCTCAGATCTCCGCGTTCAGCGCTCTACAACCAAAGCCAAAGCCCGAACCACAGAAATATTATTCACCACTTACGGGCGTACAGGTCGCCGATGAAGCCACGACGAAACAAGCAGTCACCGCCATTATGATCGAGAATAGCCCGGATGCCAGGCCTCAATCCGGCATCAAAGACGCAGGAGTTATATACGAAGCCGTTGCCGAAGGCGGCATAACTCGTTTTCTGACCTTACACCAGGAAAACAAACCTCAAATAATCGGTCCGGTCCGCAGCCTCCGTATGTATTATGTCGATTGGCTAGCGCCGTATAATGCCAGCGTTGCCCATGTCGGCGGTAGCAAATATGCCCTTGATGAAGTCCGTAACGGCAATTATCGTGATATTGACCAATTCTTTAATGGCTCCTATTACTGGAGAGCGACGGACCGCTACGCGCCACATAACGTATATACGAGTTTTGCGAAGCTTGATGCCCTAAATAGCTCAAAAGGCTACACGACTTCAAATTTTACAGGCTTTAAGCGTGCAGACGGCAAACCGGCCGAAAAACCCAACGCGACCCAACTAGACATCAGGATCAGCGGGCCACTATATAACACAACATATACTTACGACGCAAAGACCAACTCGTACCTCCGTAACCTCGCAGGCGTCCCTCATACCGACAGAGAGAAAGGCCAACTGACCCCGAGCGTTGTAGTCGCGATGTTCGTAGATATGAAAAAGGTCATGGAAGACGGCTGGCGAGAAGACATCACTACAACCGGCAGTGGGAGGGCAGTGGTATTCCAAAATGGCATAGCAAACGAGGTAACCTGGAAAAAAGCTAACCGCAACGCACAGCTGCAATTCATCAGCGCTGACGGGAGCGAGCTATCCCTTGTTCGTGGCCAGACATGGATATCGGCCGTTCCGAGTTCCGGAGGTTCAGCAACATGGCAGTAGAACAACCAAAATTAGTAAAAGATTTTTGGCCTAGGTACAAAATCCGTTCTGTCGCGATAATAATTATTATGCAGATCGCTCTGACACTAGCCATCGGAGGCGCATTGGCGTTCGGTGGACTGAAACTAACGTCAACCGCATTCGTCATCACGACCATTGCCATTCTGGCGGGATCTATCCTCGGCAACATATTACTCTTTACTCAATTAATGATCCCTCTGCAAAACATTGCCGCAGCACTAACCAAGGTTTCCGGCGAGCCTACCAACGTCATACCGCCAAACCCGAATGGCCACAATTTTGAGAGAAACGGCCTAAAACCACTACTGCAACTAATATACGAAACAGCTTCCAAATCTGGTGAAGAAACCAACAAAACCGCTTTGCAGGACGCAACGTTTGTCGATGCCGCTCTCGATCAGAGCCAAGCCGGAGTGGTAATGCTAAATGCACAGCGTGAGATAATCTACCACAACAAAAATGCCCCCATAGCAAAGGCCATCGATGGCAAACCCAGACTCGAACTAATCTTTGACGACGATAAAGATGACCTACAGTTGTGGCTCGCAGAATGTGACGAAAAGTTAGTTCACGACGAGAAGCTTTGGCTACGTGTCGCAAACAGCATAGTCGGTACAGAGAATCGACGCGTCTACGACATCAATGCTTCATACCAAAAGGGCAGTAAAGCAGAAGTTGTATTGATATTCTTTGATCGTACTGGCGTCTACCAGCCAGAAGACGACGAGCTAGATTTTATCGCCTTCGCCGCTCATGAATTGCGCGGCCCGATAACCGTTATCCGTGGCTACCTCGACGTTATTGACGACGAATTAAAAG
>CAZGGJ010000066.1:0-3294 GCA_964525315.1 uncultured Candidatus Saccharibacteria bacterium
CTAGGGACACAAGGCTCTTCAGGCCTCTGCTCTACCGGGCTGAGCTATAGCGCCACATTAGCCCACTTAGTGTACCAAATCTGCCTCAGTTAGACAACCCGACTGGCAAATTGATATACTATAGGCAGCGTGCGGGTATCGTATAGCGGTTATTATGTTGCCTTCCCAAGGCAGAGATGAGGGTCCGACTCCCTCTACCCGCACCAGTTAGTTTTAGCCGCCCAAATGGGCGGTTTTGCAATAGTGCTACGCTATATCTAGCGCACCCACACTAGATATAGCGTATGTGCACCCCTACTTCCTGCCCGCCTCGCTAAACGCGATTGACTGCGCAGCCGTGCTACCGACCAAGTCGCTTGGGAGTACGACGAGGGTTTTCTGGCTGGATTCGACAGAAATCTTCTCGAGGGTCTGGAGCGTACGGATATTGATGCCGCCCGGAATCTTACTCAGCATAGCGGCAGCATCAGCGACTGCCTGTGCAGCTTGCTTTTCACCCTCGGCAGCAATGACCACTCCGCGGCGCTCGCGCTCGGCCTCGGCTTGCTTGGCCATGGCGCGCTTCATATCTTGCGGCAGTTCGATGTTCTGAATCTTGACGTTCTCGACGTCGATACCCCACCGGTCAGTCTCGGCATCGACGATGGTTTTAATTTGCTGGGAGATTTCTTCGCGCTTACTGAGCAGCTCATCAAGGTCGGCATTGCCAGCCACATCGCGCAGTGCCGCCTGGGCGAACTGGCTGGTGGCATAGATGTAGTTGGTCGTCTCGAGCACGGCCTTGCTAGCCTCTATCACACGCAGGTACACGACGGCGTCCACGCCAACTGTCACGTTGTCTTTGGTGATGATTTCTTGCTTGGGCACATCGATAGGCGTTGAGCGCACGTCCACGCGGATAAGCCGCTGAAATACCGGCACCACGACACGCAGGCCCGGCGCACGAATACCAGTATATTTACCAAGGGTAAGCACCACGCCGCGCTCATACTGATTGACGACCTTGATACCCGAAATAATAAACAGCCCGACTGCAATGGCGAGAAAAATCAATAGTTCCATAGTGCACTCCTCCTTCGTTGTTGTACCCTCAGTATAGCAGATAGCGTATAGTAAATATATGACACGCGTTCCCCTGGCCGAGCAAATGCGGCCGCACACCCTCGACGAAGTGATTGGGCAGACCCATCTGCTTGGTGATGCCGAGATTTTAAAACGGATCGTCAAGCAGAAAGAGCCGGTGAGCCTGATACTTTGGGGGCCGCCCGGGACCGGCAAGACCACATTGGCGCGGATTATCGCGCGCGAAGTGAGCGCCGAGTTCGTCGAGCTAAGCGCCGTGACAAGTGGCAAGAAAGACGTCGAAAAGGTCATCGAGCACGCCCAGCAAAACTGGAACCTGAACCTGCGCACAATTCTGTTCGTCGATGAGATTCATCGATTTAATAAAGCGCAGCAAGATGCGTTCTTGCCGCACGTCGAGTCCGGCCTCATCACACTCATCGGCGCGACCACCGAAAATCCGAGCTTCGAAGTCATCACGCCGCTGCTCAGCCGGACGCGTGTGCTCGTGCTGCAGCCGCTGAGCAAAGATGAAATTACTGACATACTAAAACATGCGCTCAAACGACTAAAGCGGACCAAAACCGTGACACCAAAAGCCCTTGACTACTTAGCTGAGCTATCTGGCGGTGATGCCCGGGTAGCACTTGGCAATCTCGAACTCGCGCTCAGCTTCGACGAAAAAGTCACGCCCGAGATCGTCAAGGCCGCTGCACAAAAGAAAGTACCCGGCTACGACAAAAAGGGTGATATGCACTACGACGTCATAAGCGCGTTCATCAAAAGCATGCGCGGCAGCGACATCAAAGCCACACTCTACTATCTCTCGCGGATGATTGACGCCGGCGAAGACCCGAAGTTCATTGCTCGGCGCATGGTGATTTTTGCCTCTGAAGACATCGGCCTAGCGGGCAATGGTGCACTATCCTTGGCCGTTGCGACGTTTCAGGCCGTCGAACGCGTGGGCATGCCGGAGAGCAACTACATACTCTACCACTGCGCCACGGCCCTTGCTCGCAGCGCCAAATCGCGTGAAGTTACCGAACTTATGAATGAAGCAAAAACTCTCGCCAAACAATTCCCTGACAGTCCTGTTCCGCTCCATATCCGCAACAGCCCGACCAAACTCATGAAAGACCTAGGATACGGCAAAGGCTACAAATGGCAAGCGGACTTTAAGCCGCGGAAAGGCTTCTTGCCGAACGACATAACGAACGGTTAACTAGACCAGGCTAATCCTATATTGCAAGAAATAACACCGTAAAAGAAGAGTTCTTTTTATAAATATCCGATTGTCGGTGAATTACCTGAGCATATCCACCAGCAACTTATTGGCTTGCCCGGTGCCGATATCTCGCAAATTACCCGCGTCTACTCGCATCCTGTCGCACTAAACCAGTGTCGGGAATTCCTGACTGAACATCTGCCTGCCGCCGAAAAAATCGAATACCATGATACCGCTGAGGCTGTCGCACTCATCAAAGAGCTCGGCAGCCCCGCCTACGCAGCTATCGCTGGTCACGCCGCCGCAACCCATCACAGTATGCAAGTCCTACAGGAAAACATCGAGGACGAACGCACCAATTTCACCCGCTTCCTCATCCTCGACCCACATGCCGGGGAGACTTCAGGTGCCAACAAAGCCTCGCTCATCCTCCGCACTTCCCACGCCCCGGGCGCCCTCTACCGTGCGCTCGGTGTCTTCGCCAACCTTGGCATCAATCTCACCAAGCTCCATTCGCGCCCTATCCGCGGCCAAGTCTGGAAATACCAGTTCTTTATCGACATCGAAGCTGACAAGCGCCAGCTCGACATTGCGCTCAACGAGCTCTCCGGTCTCGGCTGCGAGGTCACCGTCCTGGGGCATTATAAGGCAGCCGAGGAAATTGAGGTGGATTAGGCTGCTTCCCGCGCCTTATTGACGGATTTTCGCTGCCCGCGCTAACAGTTTTTTGTCAAAAGACCCGATCTGCCACTGCCTCACCTCTGCTAACGCCACGAGAACACAATCTTCAAAATCAAGCGTCGTCTCGGCATAGTAACGCAGCGCCGCCGTGTCTTCATCTGAAAACGGCATGACAGCCGGATAGTACGAAAGCTCTTCGATAACCAAATAGATCTGCCGATGATCATAGCCTCGGCCGCGCAGTACATACGTCAGTTCCGCCAACGTCACTCTGTCGATAGAGAGTGTCTCGGCCGGCGCTTCCGCAAGCAGCCGCTCAACGACAG
>CAZGGJ010000067.1:0-3256 GCA_964525315.1 uncultured Candidatus Saccharibacteria bacterium
CGGTCGGCGTACCGTCCTTGGTCGCCAGGTTTGGCATCGCGTAGTACCCACGGTAAAACACCGACTTACCATCAATCACTGCTAACTTACGTTTCGTAGCCTCACTCATACCTGTTAGTATACGCCCATTTTGCCTTAATAACAGGTGTAACTCAGTTACCTCTAAACTTGTTAACGATATGTACAGAGCACTTCAAGTGCATAACCTGATACGGATTTTATATGCTGAAGAAATAATTCTTTTTGCTGATCAGGGGTACCAGGTTTCTGAGGGTTGTAAATAAATCGCAGCTCAGTTGCAATCGCTTGAAATGTCTTCGTCTTTGGGGCGGATTTATCACCTATCATGATAGTGAGGTAGTCACACCCCTCATCAAAGGCTGCAGGGTATTGTATCTTATGCGCCGGAATATCCTGCTTTTTGTCCATGCGGGTGCGTAATAAGTTCACGCTTCGTTTTATAGCCTCATTCACCATACCAAAATTTTTAGTAGGCTTTTCGGTACCCGACATCATAAGAATGCCATTTGTAACTTGTAAGTTGATTTTGTCGTTATAGTGTAGCCGCAGCACGACATCCTTGAAATCAGCATAACGAGCTGCATCTTTTTCGAATTGTGGTGGCACGCCAAAATCCTCAAAAAAACTTACCTGTGTGATAAGCTTTGCTGCTCTGGCGATGAGATTTCTGGCGCGTGCTTGCTCATCAGTCGCATCCATTACGATTGGCGTCTTGTCCTCGGTTATATACACGAGTCTAAGCGGGTCTTCCTCTGATTTTCTTGCGGTTAAGTACTGCCGAGTTCGTTTGCTGTCAACCAACAACTCTGAGACCTCGTTTTCGTCGGCAGGCTCTTGCATAGTGGTTTGCGTGCAGTAATCTTCAACACCGTCGAGAAGTTGCCCGACTATAGCAACTGGTCTTTGCTTGAAAAAAACTTCGAGTTGAGCGGTCTTGGCGGCTGGCAGTGTTTCTTTGAACACTTTGTTAAGGTCGGCGCTACGGATTGCGTCAAAATTCAACAAGTTTCGCTCTGAAGCTTTCTGGCCTGCCATTGTATGACAATAATACCTGTTCTGCACCGTAGTGCAAGCATAGGCAGTTTGTGGTAACGTTTTCACCGGCAATCATCTATACTAGGTGGTATGAGCGAGGTGGGGAGTGTTGATAAGCTGTTGCATTATTATCGTCTGAGCCCAGACGAGACATTGGCGCAGCTGCACAGCAAGCGCGACGGTTTGACTGAGCTGGTTGCCCGTGAGCGGCTCGAAACACAGGGGCGGAACGAGCTAGTCGTCGATGCGCGTGAATCGCTGCTGATTACCTACCTGCGGCAGTTCAAAGACCTGATGATTGTGCTCTTGCTGTCGAGTAGCGTTTTGTCGCTGTACCTTGGCGATGCCCGCACGGCGCTCGTTTTGCTCGCACTCGTTCTGTTCAACACGACCATTGGCTTCTTACAAGAGTTCAAGGCCGAACGCACCCTGCAGGAGCTGCAACGACTGGTGGTCGCCAATGCCCGCGTGCTACGGAGCGCCAAGCTAAGCGAGATTGACTCGACCGAGCTTGTACTGGGTGATATCGTCCATATCGAGGCTGGCGATAGTGTGCCGGCAGATTTACGTATTATCACCGAAGATGAACTTAGTACCAACGATTTTGCGCTAACTGGCGAAAGTAACCCAACGCGTAAGTTCAAACATGCGCTCAGTGCCAACGTACCGCTGTCTAGCCGTCAAAACCTCGTTTTTATGGGCACGACCGTTGCAACCGGCGAAGGACTGGGCGTTGTGATTGGTACCGGCATGCACACCGAAATCGGCCGTATCGCTGGGCTGAGTCAAGAAACAAACGAGCTACTGAGCCCGCTTCAGCGTGAAATGGCCAATATCGCCACGCGCGTGACGCAAGGCACGGTGGTACTGTGCGCGGTGCTCTTACCGATCGCCATTTACGCCGGGCTTGCCTATAAAGCAGCCTTTTTGTTTGCCATCGGCATCGCAAGCTCTATCATCCCTCAGGGTCTGCCGGCTGAAATCAACACCGCGCTAGCGGGCGCGGCTAACAAGCTGGCGCGGGCACGAGCCCTCGTCAAAAAACTCTCCGCCGTCGAAACGCTTGGTGCGACCAATGTAATCCTGACTGACAAAACCGGCACCCTCACCAAGAACCAGATGACCGTCGAGCAACTACTCATCGGCAGGACAGAATACGCTGTAACCGGTACGGGCTACGAAACCAATGGCGCTATAGTTGACGACAAACGCAAGCCATTAACCGGCGCCAAACTCAAGAGCCTGCACCTCTTTTTCGAGACGGGAGCGCTGGCAAGTAATGCTCTGGTTAATCCGCCCGATGCTGAGCATGCCGAGTGGCATGTCGTCGGTGACCCGACCGAAGGTGCGCTTATCACGTTGGCGCGCAAAGCTGGGCTTGAGCCAACTAGCTTGGTGACACAGTTCCGCGAGCACAAAGAGTACGCCTTCGACAGCGCTCGCAAGCGTATGAGCTCGGTGCGTGAGGTCGAAGGCCAGCTGTATCTTTTCGTCAAAGGTGCCCCCGAAAGCGTCCTTGAGCAGTCGAGCGACCTCTGGGACCACGGACACGTCCGTTCCCTTTCGGCACGCGACCGACAGTTTTTCGCCGACTACAATGAAACACATGCCGCCAGTGCGCAGCGCAACCTCGCGTTTGCCTACCGGGTACTCCCCAAGGGCTTTGACGCCCGCCGCGAGCATCTCGAAGCCGCCGAACGTGACCTGACCTTCCTCGGCATAGTCAGCATGGTTGACCCTTTGCGCGAAGAAGTGCCCGAAGCCATGGTTGCCGCCCGCGGCGCCAGCATGAAAGTCTCGATTATCACCGGTGATTTTGCCGTGACCGCCCGGGCGATTGCCGTCCAAGCCAAGCTGGCTGACCGCCATAACGACTTGGTTGTGGTGGCAGGCGATGAACTACCCAACTTAAGTGATGCGCAGATTCTCGAGCATATCCGCCGCGGTGGAACAATCTTTAGCCGTGTTGCCCCCGAAGACAAACTCCGCATCGTCGAATTAGCCGAAAAAAGTGGCCTTGTTGTCGCCGTCACTGGTGATGGTATCAATGACGCCCCAGCCCTCAAACGCGCCAACATTGGAGTAGCCATGGGCATGACCGGCACCGATGTCGCCAAACAGTCGAGCGATATAGTCCTGCTTGACGATAGTTTCCATACACTCGTCGGCGCCGTTCAAGAGGGCCGTACCATCTTCCGCA
>CAZGGJ010000068.1:0-3128 GCA_964525315.1 uncultured Candidatus Saccharibacteria bacterium
GTGCTACTGACTGCCATAGGTATGGCGGTGCTCCTCCGTGCGCAGCTACGCAAGCAACTGTCTAGGGCCAAGAGCGTGGCGTCCATCGTGCTGTCGCTCCTGATAAGCCTCATATGTGCAGGCGTACTGGCAACGACGACGACGCTCCATGGGTTTTTGAGCGAAGTGCAACAGGCAGAGTACAGCACCGAGACATACAGCATCATTGCCAAAAAAGACCGCCAGATAACCCTCGCCAGCGCCAGTACGGCCGCGCTGCTTGGCAGCGACCAATATCTCGAGCAGGTCCAGGCCGAGCTTGGGGCTAGGACGCCTGCCGCGCCGACAAGCCACCCCAACCTTGCGGCCATCGTCGCTGCCGTCGACGACAAAAAGACCGACACTGCCGTCCTAAGTAGCGCCTACATGAGCGTCCTACACGACAACAGCCTGGCGTTTTATGACAGTATAGAGGTGCTCGCGACCTTCACGATACGGGTCAAGAGCACGCAGCGTAGCCAGCTAGACGTCACCAAGCCGTTCGTAGTGTACATCAGCGGCATCGATACCCACGGCAAGATAGGCACGGTAGCGCGCAGCGACGTCAATATGCTGGTGGTGGTCAATCCTCAGTCAAACGAGATTTTGCTGGTGAATACCCCGCGTGACTACTATGTACAGCTGCACGGCACAACTGGCACGAAGGACAAGCTGACGCATGCCGGGCTCTATGGCGTCGACATGTCGCGCCAGACGCTGGAGGACTTGTACGACACCAAGATAGGCGCCTATATACGCGTCAACTTCGACTCGCTGGTAGAAATCGTCGATGCGCTGGGCGGGGTAGAGGTGTACTCTGACTATGCCTTCAAGTCGTTCCGCGTCGGCTACAACCATATGGATGGCCAAGCCGCGCTGGCATTTGCGCGTGAACGCTATAGCTTCGCCGAGGGCGATCGGCAGCGCGGCCGCAACCAGCAACGCGTGATAGAAGCCATCATCAGCAAGATGAACAACCCACGCAACCTCCTGAGGTACCAGGCGATACTGCATGCCGTCCAGGGAGCAGTACAGACGAACATCGGCGAAGAAAACCTGGCGAAGCTGGCCAATCATCAGCTGGACACGCTGCGAGGCTGGAGCGTCGAGTCCATTAGCGTCGATGGTAGTGGCGCGATGAGTCCGACCTATAGCATGGGCGCGCAGCCGCTGTATGTCATGGTACCCGACCAGCAGACGGTCGCTACGGCCAAGCAGAAGATTGCCGACGTACTGGGCAGCCGCTAGCACTGGACCACTTTCAGGGTGACATCCGGGGGCTTTGAGGCGTGAGCACGAGATAGTTGACAAAAAATAAAGCTTGTGCTATAGTGAAAGAGTACTATCATCAAACACAAAAACACTATGCTTACACTCAAAAAACCACTCTTTCGTATACAACTCCCTCGCCTGAATACGCGGGCGATGCAACTGTCGCCGGTTGTCAGCGACGGAGACGAACTGCTCGAAGCTATCGAGAACGCCGCGCGCGTCCACGACGACGATTGGCAGCTGGAGGCAACGCTTGATACCGACCGACTCGAACGTGACTGGAGCCGCATCGAAGACGACATTCGGCATGACCCCGAGTGGGTTTGGCTAAGCAACGACGAGTAATTTGACTAAATATGGTATAATAACTTTATGATTACCAAAGCAATTATCCCAGTAGCAGGGTGGGGCACCCGCATGCTCCCTATCACCAAAGCCATCGAAAAATGCATGTTGCCCATCGGCACGCGCCCAGTAATTGATTATGTCGTGCAAGACGTTATCAAGGCTGGCATCACTGATATATACTTCGTGGTAGGCGAGCAGAGCAGCCAGCTGCAGAGCTACTACCGTACGAATATCCCACTCAACGACTATCTAAAGCGCGCTGGCAAAGAAGACAAGCTGCCGCTTGTCGCGCCGCTGAGTACCGTGAATACGCACTTTATCATCCAGCCAAGTACAGGCGGCTACGGCACGAGTGTGCCGGTTGGCCTGTGCAGCGAGTTCATCGCGGATGACGAGTCGGCCGTGGTCATCATGGGCGACCAGTTCTTCCTGCGCGATGATGGCGGCTCAAACACTGCCGACCTCATTGCGCTTGCCAAGGAAAAAAACTTGGGTGCTGCGCTCTATGGCGTCGAGGTGTCATGGGAGGATATCTCCAAAGGCGGCGCAATCGAAGCCGATAGCGAAGGAAATTTCGTCCGTATCGTCGAGAAGCCGACGCGCGAGGAAGCGCCGAGCAACTTGAACAACGCCAGCTTCTATATCTTGGACAAAGAGCTATTCGAGCTCGCGCGGACCCTGCCGGCCAACCCAGTGCGCGGTGAATTCGAGCTGACAGATGCCATCAACGCATATATTGCCAGCGGCAAGAAAATAGCAGTGGGCCAGACAAGCGGTACGTACCTAGACTGCGGGTCACCCGATGCCTGGCTGGCGGCGAATAACTTTGCGGCGCAGGCCAAGTAGGGAGCCGAGGCATCAGCAGTATTGCCATTGACAAAATGCCTATAATTTGCTATAATGATAATATAGACTATAAAAATAAACCTACGATTCATGACATTACATACCGAAGCACCAATCCAGACAGCCGTGTATCACGATGCTGCTCAACAGCTGCCCCCTTATCCTGATGGAGGGGGGTCGCGCCTACTCGAGGTAGTAGACTTGACGACTGCTCCTGCGCCGGAAGGGGCAGCGCGCTATGTCAATACCAAGGTACATGTTGTCGAGAGGCCCGATGGCAGCATTGGTCATCAGGTGGTCAACAAGACAGCGCCTGGCGCGTCGCTCCTGGCTATTGATGTCGTCCAGAACCATGCGTATGCTGTCTTGGTTGACCAAATGCGCTATCCTCATGTGCGGCCAGACGACACCAGTGGTAGCCTGGAAGCGGCAGCAAGAGCAGGAAGGATTGGCCGCTGGAGCCGCGAGATAATGTCTGGTGGCGCAGATAGCGGAGAGACCCTCGAAGCCGCAGCGCTACGTGAGGCCCGAGAAGAAGCTGGTATCGTTGGCGTGACGCCTGATAGGGTGCATCGTTTGTTTCCGACGCTCAATTCATCGGTAAGCATCAATAACCAGCCGTTCAATCTCTTTTATACGCTACT
>CAZGGJ010000069.1:0-3098 GCA_964525315.1 uncultured Candidatus Saccharibacteria bacterium
CCAGGCTCGAATTATGAAAATACGATTTTGTATATTCTCGATTGAACCATTTTGGCATCTTGGCTAGCAAAGCCGGGCTAGCCAAGCGCTTTTGATCATATTTGTGTTAGATTTTAAAGTCTTAGAAGCTTTTATGGAGTTGCTAGTCAAGCGGCTGCGGCTCTAGTGTTCAAAGGCCCGTTGAGTGATTCGCTGAGTCAAGATACTGCGCTTGAAGACGCAAGAGCTTTTGATCTAAGTTAGCTGTATCTATTCGTCTCTCGCTCTTTGAGTTTCTAATCACTGCCACTCTTTCTCTCTAAACCAAGCCGAATCATCTCTTTGCTGATGAGTTGGCTTGATACACGTGCGTAGGTAATACGCAAATCCAACAGCGAAAGGAAAACAAAGTATGAGCAAGTCCTCAACCCAGGCTTTCTCGGCTTCTCCCTCTACCACCGAACTGACTGCCTACATGGGCGGAGCGTGCGTCGTTCGCGAAAGTCGCAAGGTCGATCTCGCTGCCGGCGCCGTCAGTCTCGTGCTCGGCGGTCTGCCTGCACAGCTTCTTCCTGGCACTCACACCATCGTTTCGATTGAAGGTGCCGGCAAGGCGAAGTTGCGCAACATCACTCACCGTCAGCCCAACCTGAACCTCCAGTCGGTTCTTCGCGCCAGCATCGGCAAGAAGATCACTGTGGCCGAGGGCATTTTCGATGACGCCGACACCATGCACGGCGAGCTCCTCTGCGTGCTCGACGGCAATCGTCTCGTGCTCAAGGGCATGAACGACGAGTGCAGCATCGTTCCTTTCACCACCAATGTCGGCTTCCCCGAGGGACTGCCCGAGGGACTTTCGAGCACTCCGTCCGTGGCGATGAACCTGGAGGTCACCGAATCTGGTGCCTACGAGCTCAAGAGTCTCTACGAGTCGGAAGGCGTCGCCTGGAACCCCTGGTACGAGATCTTCTACGACGCGAAGAACGGCAAGCTGACTCGCTTTGCCTGCTACGTGGCTTTGAGCAACCACAGCGGCACCGAGTTCAAGGACGCCGGCTTCAAGCTCATCGGCAGCTACAACGGGTCTATGGCCAAGGGCGGCATGCGCGCATTCTCCGCGGCGCCGGCTGCAGCTTCGCTCGAGATGGCTGGTGGCGGTCTCGAATCGGCTGACGCTCCTTCCTCCGAGTCGGTCGGCGAGCACAAGCTCTATGTGCTGCCCGAGCCGATTTCCATCGCCCACGGCGAGACGGTCAACTCCATTCTGGTACTTTCGGCTGACGTTCCGGTCATTCAGGAGTACCACATGCATGGTGGCTATTACGGCGAGCTGCGTGGTCTCACCGAGGCGGAGATGCCGAAGGTCCCGGTCCACGTTGTGCTCAAGCTGCAGAACAACGCTGATTCCAAGCTCGGCATGGCTCTGCCTCCTGGCGAGATCCGGGTGCTCGAAGCCGACAGCGCCGGTCAGATGCAGAAGACCGAGACGGTCCGGCTGCAGGATCGCGTGAGTCCCAACGAGGCGTTTTCGCTCAATATGTCCACTCCGGCTCGCGATCTCAAGGGCGTGCGTGTTCTTCTTTCTTCTCAGGAGGATCCGCATCACACCCAGGAGCTGCGCAAGAAGGCGACCGAGGAGAAGACCGATCTGCCGGCTCGCTTCCGCGAGGAAGACCGCGAGGTTACGCTCTTCAACTACGGCGACAAGCCGATGTCGGTCTGCGTTCATGAGCATTTGGCCGACAACACCGAGATCAAGTGGGCCTCGTATCCGCAGCATGGGATCTGGAACCCGGACGATTCTGGTGCTCGCTGCATCATGACCGTTCCTGCCACCACTGCCGACAAGCCTGGCCGCGCCTCGTTCCGCTACGTCGCGCGCTGGCAGGTCGAGTAAGTCGAAATCAATTCGACGAATTCAAGAAACTGAACTAGTCTGAATGAACTCAGCAGGGGAGTCGATTTCAAAAATCGCTCCTCTGTGTTTTTTTGCGAGCTTATCATTTCTAATCCTAGGCTAATGTTTTGCTTTCAACCCTAATTTTACTATAGGACTTAGTTTAACTTCTCGGAGTGATGAAATTGGTAAACTCAATGAGTCGATTTATTATCAATTGGGTTAACCTTAGTTAGCGCATCTAGCGCAGGGGTCATAGATAAATTTTTGGCTTCTGAATATTTACATCATGAGTCTTTTAGGAGAAAGATAAGTATTACCACTACAACTAAACTTGCTTTCTATCTACGCCAACACAACAGCATCTGTTACACCATCACGAGAATATTCTGACACTGTTGTTGTGTTATGTAGTGCTTTGTAGACTGGCACTCATACTGGCTAAAAGTCTGCGCTCGAACCAAAAGGAAGGAATTCCAAATGAGCAAGAAGCAAACCGCTCTCATCGTGCTGGTTGCTGTTCTGGCTACCGCTCTTGCAGTATCGTTCTATCGTGACTATCAGGAGAAAACGAAGCCCAAGCCGGACTCCGGTTTCACCGGTGGTATCACCATCGACGATGGCAAAGGTGGCGGTTTCTCAGGAAAAATCCGGATCGATGAGAACGGCGGGCAAATTAAGATCGAGCGTCGCTGAGTTTAAACTGAGCTTAACCGCTAAGAGAAAGGTAGTTCATCAAGATGGCACAAGTTGTATATCACGACTTTGGTGCTTCGAGTCGCCCGGCACGCCAAGCTGTACAACTCTCTTCCATCCCTCCTGGGGAGGGTAAGAGAGAAGTTCTGCAAGTGGGGTGCCGTCTTCAGCTTCCAGACGGATGCCTGGGCAATATCGAGGTGGTGCTAACGGATCACGGCATTGTGGTTAATTTCAGCAACCGACATGTCGATCCTGTCACCTACAGTTTCTCTTCCCTCGTGCGCGAAATTCGCCGTCCGCGAAAGGGTGCTTCGGTCAACGGGGTGATTGGCTTCGATTCTGCCACGCCGATTGAAGGGTTCTATTGCGGTAAGGTGATTTGCAGCTTCATCGCTGTGGATGCGGAGCTGAAGCAGGTTACTGTGCAGCACTGACTGAGGAGGAGAGGCGTGAAAACGCCTTTCCTTTGACCTTGTCACTTTTTTAGTTGAAATTCGTGTGCCTTAAGTGGGCATGCGGATAT
>CAZGGJ010000070.1:0-2827 GCA_964525315.1 uncultured Candidatus Saccharibacteria bacterium
CGTGGCAACACGGACAGACTTAACTAGTAATTGGTGCGTATCACGCATCAGACGTCAACTTTACAATCCGTGCTGAGAAGCAACATGCAAGGACATCGAAGCGAGGTTTTAGACGACCCACTCCCATATATTCGGAGCCAAAAAGCGTACGTCAAAAAACCTTACTTCGGTGCCCATGGCGTGAGGGAAACACCTGTTCCCATTCCGAACACAGAAGTTAAGCCTCACAGCGGCGATTATACTGCCACAAGTGGGAAACTAGCACGGTGCCGAATTATATAAAGCCCATCCGAACAGGATGGGCTTTATCTTTATCTTATTTTGTTCTGCATGATAAAGTGGGGCTATGAAGTATCGCTTAGTAGTCTCTGCGCACCTCCTGCTACTCCTGACTGCCTATTCCTCTTGGCTTTGGGTAGATTATCGAATTATTATTCTGGGAGTCGTAGTCCATTTGGCAATTTTGTGGGTGTTTCGTGGCTGTCCTCTGTCACATATGCAATTTCCTGGGGACACATCGAAACGTTTTTATGAATGGCTGCTTGAGAAAATTGGAATTGTAGTACGAGGTGAGCGTCGACGGAGGCTACGTATATTTATGATGTATATCCTACCCCTCATTATCATCGTTTTAGCAGTGCTAGCACAGGTACACTTTTCAGTAGTTCCACTGGTGAGACTCTAGGATGCTTTTAGATTCTTCATAAAATGCTCTTGTAAACTGCATAAGCTTTGTGTACAATAAAGCCTACTAACGGTGGTAAAAGAAAAAGGAAAAACAATGCAAGTATCAGTTGTCTACGTATCAGAAGAATTTAACGTTGTTGTTCGCTAGCTAGCCTTGAGTTGGGGCCTGCAAGCCCCAGGGGTAGGCGTCGCTTGTTCTGTAGAGTCTATTGTGTGCTGTAGATATGGCACGATGAACTAGCTGTAAGTACATGGTATAATTGCTATGTACCCTCACAAAAATAAAAATATGAAGCATACTACTCCTAAGGCCAAACAAACGACCGTGTTCACACGGTTTGTACGGAGCAAGAAGGGCAAGCTACTTCTTGGAGTTTTTGGTGGCCTACTCGTAGCTGTCACGGCGTACGGCGGTCTAATGACGCATGGCAAGGTTGCTCTGGAATACGCTCGAGACCCAATGGCTATAGCCGCTCCCTTAGAGATAAAAGTTAGCCAAAAGCTACTGGATATACCTCTCGATGCAATTACGATTGAGCCACGTATAAGTGGCACATGGGAGCATTCGCGACACGTATTTGCTCCTGATGCGCTTCGTTTTACGCCCGACGCGCCGCTCACTACCTCGACAACCTATAGGGTGTCGTTCCATGAGGTAAGGCGCGTACTGGGCACCAGGGTTGAGCTGCCGGCGGCTACGCTGAAGACGGAGGCCGCACCTGGCATAGCTAGTACATCGTTTAGCGATGCGCCTCGGCTTGCAGCTGATTCGGTGTTTACGGTGCATACAGCTCCAGGCAACCAGTCGCTGCTTGACCTGGAGCTCGTCTCGGAGCCGGCGCTCGCCCTGCAGCGCGAAGTGAAGGGCACGGTATATACTTGGAAGCTCGCTACCGGCCTATTACCTCAGGGCAAGCAGCTCATACTCAAACTTGTCGACAAAAAGGCTGGTCGCGTACTGATAGACAAGACAGTGCAGGTGGCTGCCTCGCCTAAGGTGACACAGTATGTAAAACCTACGCATTTCGGCAAAACCGACACCGCAACGATTCAGTTTGCCGAGGCGATGGAGCCACGGAGTGATTTGATTCGCTTTACTGTCCCTGGGCAAGGTGCTTGGACCGATGACAAGACGTACCAATTTACACCCCAAGCGGTCGAGCCCGGGAAGACATATGGCTACACCATCGAGAAAGGACTTCGCACCAAGGCCGGCGGTATCCTGGAGAAGGCTATCTCGCGGACGTTTGCGACGCCTGGCCATGTGGCTATCGTCGGTATGTCGCCGTATGGCCAGGAACTTTCGCGTGCGCGGCAAACGATTCGATTCACCTTCAACCAGCCAGTCGATAAGGCGAGTGCCGAGCAACGCTTTGAAGTCACAGATGGCAAGGTTGGCGCCAAAACATGGGAAGGCAACACGCTTGCCGTCGTGGTGACGCAGATGAGCATCCAGCAGCGAGTAACAGCACGCGTCAAACCGGGCGTACAGCCGCAATTTGGCTTGCCGAGCGTCGAGACGTACTCGGTATCGTTTACTACTGAAATACCCGTAAAGAAGCTTGGCGTACCAATGTACTACCAGGCGTACGCCCAAAGCTGCGAAGCGGCCTCGCTACGCATGGCGCTGGCCTACAAAGGTGCGGGCAGCCCCAGCGACTGGTCGATACTGCAGCGATTTGGCTACGATCCGCGGCCGCTTGATAAGAAGAATAATGTCTGGGACGATCCGCAGAAGCAGTTTGTGGGCGATGTGAAGGGCGATCAGGGCAAGGGAACTGGTTGGGGCGTCTACGCCGAGCCTGTGGCCGGTGCGGCCCGAAGCTACGGTCGTGGGGCGCAGGTGCAGTACGGTGTGAGTGCGAGGTTTGTTGCCGACCACATATATAAGGGCAATCCAGTGATACTTTGGGGCATCTGGAATGAGTCTGCAACGCAAAAGACCTGGAAAACCCCCGAAGGACGCACAGTAACCGGTCCTATCCCCATGCATGTACGGCTTGTCGTGGGCGTTAAGGGTACGGCGAGCAAGCCAGTTGGGTTCTATATCCACGACCCTATCACGGGCCCTACATACTGGACGGCCGATTACATGACCTACAACGCCTCGCGTGCCGGTGCAGCGAACCAGGCAGTAGCG
>CAZGGJ010000070.1:2837-3085 GCA_964525315.1 uncultured Candidatus Saccharibacteria bacterium
TGATGCGAACATGGCTGTTGCTATTCATTAGTAGTGAGTGGTTTGTGCCTACTTGAGTCAAGCTTGTCAACTTCAGGGTGACGGCAGGAGCCGATAGTGCCCTCCTGAGGCCTCTCTAAAATCAAAAACGACCCGTCTCGCAGAGCAGGTCGTTTTTGTTTGATGTCTGAAACTAATTTGGGTTTCAAACAGGTGCCATCTCTTGTTGAAACGAGACTACTTCGAGTATATACCACCACCAGCATAAA
>CAZGGJ010000071.1:0-472 GCA_964525315.1 uncultured Candidatus Saccharibacteria bacterium
GATTGGCGACTACAGGCCTAAATCTTAAGTAAACCCTTAAACTACACATAAAAGCAGGCGACTACCAGGGACGACGATCAAAATGGGGGACATATCCATTACGCACCCTCTCTACAATCGCATCACGAGCATAGCTTTCTAGTAAACCCTCGACCCTCATTGGTTCGGGGTGGTCTATGATTTTAGCACACTCGTCCGTCGGCAACTCCCCAATATCCCTCACTTGAGCCGACGCAGCTTCTGAAACAATATAGTATTCGCCGTCTTCAGATAGCGCCAGCGCATCGTCGGAGATAAAGCCATACCCACCGTGCCTGAAGAGGATCCAGGCATCCTTAATATACTGCTTCTCATATGTTTTGCGCATTGTTTCAGGCAGCTCAACTCTATGCCCCAGCGGTGACGTGCTAGTTCTTGCCGGAACATACTCCTCGGCAACAAGAACGCGCTCCCATAATTTAATCTGCGGAAA
>CAZGGJ010000071.1:482-3038 GCA_964525315.1 uncultured Candidatus Saccharibacteria bacterium
TCCCACGCGAGCTCTCTGTTGCGCTCATACACTTGTGCTTGGCGTGCCGCCTCTTGTTCTCTATTAATCCGATCCTGCACTTCCGCTTCTTCGGCGGCCCTTAAGCCATCCGCTACACCCTTCATGAACTCCGACATACTTCATTCTCCACGGCAATCTTTTATAATGCCGTCATTTTATTACGCTGCAGTACCCTAATTCAAGCATAAACAAAACATTCACCATTTCAATAAGGGTTCAATAAGGGTTTCAATAAGGGTTTATCCCTGAAAAGTTTAAAATAGTGTATAATATGTTTATGCCTACTTAGCTGAATTCACCCCCGAATCAGGACACCCCCCTCCAGAATCAGTCCTTTCTCTTTTGCAACTTGTAATGAACTTTTATAGCCCAGGATTTTCCTGGGCTTGTTGTTGATGCGCTCAAGCGCAGCAACAACATCCGTTTGACGTATAGTACTAAAATCTGTGCCTTTGGGGAAGTAGTGACGGAGCATTTTGTTGGCATTCTCGACACTACCTTTCTGCCACGAGCTATAAGGATCGGTGAAGAAGACGGGGGCGCCCGTCTTCTTCGTGACCTGTGTATGGTGTCGGTTTTCGATGCCATTGTCGGTTGTTAGGCTGCGGACAGCGAGGTCGCTCGTGAGACGAGCAATGGCCTCGGCGTACTGAGCCGGGCGTAGGTTTGGCACAAGACAGGCGCGTACGAGCCTCGATGAACGTTCCACGACGACTGCCAGGGCGACAGTACTGCCAGACCGCTTGCTACTCACAACACTGTCGTACTCACAATGGCCAACTTCACCTCGATCCAAAGCGGCTAGCGGCCGCTTGGTTACGGAGGTGCGATCGGGGATCATGAGCCGAGCTGTTTTGTGTGGCTTGCGTCGCTTAGCACGGTAGCGCTGACTGTGCAACAGGAGGCAATATGTCTGACCCTGGCTACTGTGGAGCCATTCGTAGATGGCCGTTTTACTGGCATACATACCGAGATATGGATGAGCCTTGAGATACCCGGCTATCTCGTCGGGGTTCCATGCGTCGGTGAGTTTTTGGATGATGAACGAGCGGAGCTCGTCATCCTCCTGAATCTTCTTGCCTTGATAGCGCGCATACTTGCGACGGACATAGGCTTTCTGCTTCGCTCCAGTCGCTACGTACCGTCCATCACGGTAACTGTTGCGCCGTAGTTCAGTGGCGATGCTGTTAGGGCTACGCCCTAATGCACGCGCAATGGCGCGTGCCGAGTAGCCTCTTGTGTGCAATATCTCTATTTCGCTGCGTTCGGCATCTGTTATCTTTGATGCTTTCTTCATGGTGTCTATTGTCTAGCATGGGTGTCCTGATTCAAAACGGAATGGAGGACTCCCTACAACTCTAGGAAAGAGGAACCAAGATGCGTCGCATCACCACCGTGCTTGCAGCCCTAGGGGCCGTTGTCCTACTTGTCCTGACCGGCTGCAGCACCCCGCCAGCCACCACGGCCGAGTCGGCCCAGCCCGCTAGCATCGGCTATGCGCGGCTACCTGATGGCCGGGTACTGACGTGTATCAAGTCGACTACGCGAGGCCCGCGCGATGTCTACACCTGTGATTGGGGCCGTCCGTTCTCGACCGACGGCACAGTCCCGGCAGGCGCCGACTACGTCGTCATCGACAGTTTCACCTACGTAAAACTGTCAAATGGTAACAGACTGCAGTGCATCTCGTGGATGACATCCGGCCCTTATTGGGTCACGGACTGCGACTGGGATCACCCCATCGAGCCACGCTAATCAAAGGCTTGGCGCCCGCTACTACGGAGAGTCTGCCACTACGGCGCTCCGTGGTGGCGGGCTCTTCAATTGTATATAAGATTATTTCGCTACCTGATGCTGCGTTTCGTCACGGATGGTTCCCACCAGCTGTTCAAGCACATCTTCCAGCATCACTACGCCAATCAACCGCCCGCGATTATTCACCACTTGGGCAACATGCGCGCCCGTCTGCTGCATGGTACGCAGCGCTGCTTGGGTCGAATCTGAGGGCGCTACCGTAGGGAGTCTGCGAATTACTGAGCCGACAGTTTGGCCGTTTTCAAGGCTTAGTACATCCTTAATGTGCAAATAACCCTTAAAGCCGCCTTTTTTCGTCTTAGCAACCGGGAAGCGCGAATAGCCCGTCTCGCGCACCAGCCTCTCCAGCTCGGCCACAGTAGGCTTAGGGCTTGCTACGATAAGCTTATCCACCGATGTAATTACCGGCGCGATTGTCCGATTGTCGAACTCTAAGCTACCCGATAGCAATTGCTCTTCCTCTGCACTTAATAGTCCCTCGCGGTGCGATTCTTTCACAAAGCCAATTACTTCGTCGCGACTAAAACTGCTCGTAATTTCATCGCGCGGTTTAACACCCAGCATACGCAGTATACCGTTAGCAATGGCATTGAGCAGGCCAATGACAGGCCGAATTGCCCGCACGGTATAGTAAAGTGGCGGCACCAGTACCAGTGCAGACTTAGTAGGGCCGGCCAGCGCCAGATTTTTTGGTACCATTTCGCCGATGACCACATGCAC
>CAZGGJ010000072.1:0-3014 GCA_964525315.1 uncultured Candidatus Saccharibacteria bacterium
GGTGCCGGGATTTTGGCCGCCAAGTGACGGAAGGCACCGATGTGGTCGAGGTGGCCGTGGGTGAAGATATGGCCGCGAATCTTGTGCTTGTTTTCCTCGAGCCATGTAACATCCGGCGTAATGTAATTGATGCCCGGATAGTCACCGCCCGGGAACAGGAAGCCCATATCGACCACGATGATTTCGTCGTCGAACTCAAAGGCCGTCATGTTCTTGCCGATACCCATTTCGCCGACACCACCAATAGGGATGATTTTCAGCGTAGGGCGTGCCGGGCGTGGGCCCTTGGGCTGGTCCTTGAGGCTGAATTGGCGGCCCTCATAGCCGTTGTAAATCGACTTGTTGACCGGCACATTGATGACGTGCTGGCTCGAGCGAAGATTGACGTTTTCGCTGGTGCGGCGCTGCGCGCGGAAGACTTCGCCCTTGCGAGTGGTCGTGGCGTTGAGCACCGTGTTGTTTGATTTTTTCTTTTGGCCGCCGGGGCGCTTGGATACATCGTCAGCTTGCGGCGTAGAGAGTCGTCGTTGACCCATGAATACTATTCTCCTTTATTTGTATAGTTCATTATCGTAATTCAGAGGTGAGAGGTGTCAGACAAGTGTACGATTCCCTCTCTGAAAGTAGTTTCAGTATAGCAAATCAAGGACGTGTTGTCAATCGGTATGTGAGCATAGGCACATGAACAGCTTATTACATCTGTTAAGGATTGTCCTTTGTGGCGAAGGAAACCATAAAAGCCCGGCGCACAGCCAGGCTTTCTGGGGGTATTTGTTAGCTCAGGCTTCAGTCGCTTCGATTACGGCCTTGTTCAAATCATGCACATCGCCCCAGCGAAGCGTCAGATTGTGCAGCGTTGCTGTATCATCCCAATCTTGGTTCATTGCCGCCTCGCGACTATCGACAAGTTTGCCTGTACTTAGTTGCCTCATAACCCACGACTCCTTGTCCTCACCACCATCACGACCAATCTCGGTACTACTATAGATCACTCTTGTCGGATGGGTATCAGACTCAAGCATGCCTTTTAGTTCAGCTTTCGTTAGCACGCCGTCTTTCTTGGCCTCGGCCAACTTGCCAGGGGATACAGCAAACTGGGAACTAAGCTGCTCTTGCCATGAAGTATCATCAGAAAAGGCCACAGTCTTGGTGATATAGGTGTCAAGAGTACCAGCGCTAAAGTTTAGCGATGCTATCAGATCTACCATATCATCACCATTCGACTGCTTAGCCAACATAGTTGCAACCTGGTCGCCACTACCATTCCAATAAATTTCATTTTTACCCTCTTTAGGATTGATGCGAGCTATCGCTTCGGCTACAACACGTACACTTTCCTGCGTTTCGGCAGCGAGGGCGGCCGTACGCTCCTCCTTTTCGGCGCGTGCTTCGGCCTCGTACGCCGCGGCGCGGCCTTCCTGCCATGACTTCAGGCCAGCGCCAGCCCCTACTACAGCTGTAACTGCAAGCGTACCCGCCGTTGCTTCTACTACTTTCCTCTTCAGGCTTTTTTTATTAGGGTTCGCGGTTTGCTCTCTATCGTGTGGGTGCTGCTCGCTCATTGTGGTGGACTTCTTTCTTGGTTATGGTTTATCTGTCGCCTATATTACTCTCTCTCTCGATTTGTCAAGTACCTCAGCATTTTTTGATAATTCTTGCAATATTTTATGATGTTTTGCTATAAAATCTATTGCAATTGTTATACAAATGATATACAATTGTTATATGAGCAACACACAGATAGCCATCCGTACCGATAACAAAACCAAGCAAGCCATTGCGGCATTTGCCGATAGCCTTGGTCTGAGCACAGGGGCCTTCATGCTGGCTGCGGCCCGCGAGGCGATGCACCGCGAGTCGGTGACGTTGACGCCAAAGTACGACCAAAAAATCGTGCAGATGATTCGCGAAGCAGAGGCAGAGTATGAGCGCGGCGAGTATATCACCGTTGGTCCTGATGAGGACTTAGCGGAGGCATTCAAAAATGCTTTCAAGTAACGCCAACCGGCAGTTTTCCAAGCAATTTATCAAACAATGGCGAGCTTTGCCGCCAAAGAAACAGACCAAGGTCATTGCGACGATTGAGCTGTTTCGCCAAAACCCAAAAGCCCGCTCCCTTCGCCTCCACGAGCTCAAAGGCGAGTTTGCCGGCACGTGGTCCATCAGCGCAGGCGGCGACCTGCGCATTCATTTTCGTTATGATTGCGATACCCTAGTGTTTTTCCTCGCCGTTGGTACGCACGCGCAGCTTTACTAGACTGCCCTTGCTTGCTCGGCCGCCACGAGGAAGTCATCGATGAGCACTTGGCGCATGGAACCGTTGTAGAGTGCAGCCGCTGGGTGGTAGAGCGGGATGACGAGGAATTCGGAGTCGTGGTACTTCACTTTGCGAGACTGGCCGTGGTCGCGCGAGATACGCAGGTCGGGTATAAAGGCTGCGCCGCTGTGCCTGCCGAGAGTGATGACTACGTGCGGTTGGATGATTTCGAGCTGGCGCATGAGGTAGGGCCAGAATTCGCGCTTCTCCTCTGGCTCGGGGTCACGGTTGTTTGGCGGGCGGTACTTCACGATGTTGGTGATATAGACGTCGCTGCGCTGGAGACCGGCAGCCTCAAGCATTTCATTGAGAAACTTCCCTGCCGCACCGACAAACGGCAATCCCTGCTCGTCCTCGCTCTTGCCCGGCGCTTCGCCGATAAATACAATATCGGCGCTCGGATTGCCATCTCCCATGACCAGCTGTGTAGCACTGGCGGCCAAGTCTGGGCATACACCCTGGGCTATAATCTCTGCTTGCAAGGCATCGAGTGCTGCTTGTTGGTCGGCTGTCATATAGGCCATTGTAGCACGGCTACACAGTGTGAGCCGCGAGCCACTCGGCAATCGCGGCGACGTCGAGATGGTCGGTAGCGATGCGAACGGCGAAGTCTTCGAGTTCACGCGGCTGCGCCATGAGCGGCATACCATTTCGCTGCAAAAACACTCCGCCTACGGTCACGCCGGTACGCTTATTG
>CAZGGJ010000073.1:0-2724 GCA_964525315.1 uncultured Candidatus Saccharibacteria bacterium
CGCGACTGGATACATGTCGACGACCACAATCTTGCCGTGCATGCGATTTTGGATAATGGCAAAGCCGGCGAACTCTACCTGATCGGCGCTGACGGTGAGCAAAACAATAAGTACGTGCTCGAAACAATTCTTGAACTCATGGGCAAGCCGCGCGATGCCTACGAACACGTGAATGACCGCCCCGGCCACGATCAGCGCTACGCAATTGATAGCACCAAGCTGCGTACCGAGCTTGGCTGGACCCCGCGCTATACCAATCTGCGCGAAGGTCTACAGGCGACTATCGACTGGTATACGTCTAATACCGACTGGTGGCAGGCTGAAAAAAAGGCTGTTGAGGCAAATTACGCAAAGCAGGGCCAGTAAGTTATGTCATCTTGGCAGACTAAATCATCGCGGATAGCCTACGAAAACCCGTGGATTGTCGTAAAAGAAGACGAAGTCATTATGCCAAATGGCAAAGACGGGTTGTATGGCGTGGTATCTTCAAAAAGCGATACTGTATTTGTTATTCCCGTTGATAGCCAAGGCAACACGTACTTGGTGCAGCAAGAGCACTACACCACTCAAGAGCTTGCATGGCAAGTAGTAGCTGGTCGTGTTGACGAAGGAGAAACTGAAGAGGCTGCCGCTAAACGGGAGTTACTGGAAGAGGCTGGATTAGAGGCGCAAAAAGTCACCTTGCTTTCCAAAGCCCGCACCGCTATAGGCATTACAACATTTCGCTCTACTGTCTTACTAGCTGAAGATTTTATAGAAAACACAGAGAGTTTTGATGCTAGTGAGATTCAAGCAATCAAAAAGCTCCCGTTAGATTCAGCGCTCGATATGATCAGAACCGGTGAAATTGCGACGACCGAAAGTATTGCGGCACTTTTTCTGGCAAAAGACTACTTAGCCCATACACTCGAGGCAAGCGACTAATCAGTATGGAAATGAACTTCTGCCGTCGCTGCGGGACACCGCTCACTCACAAGGGCGGCCATGCATATACATGCACAAACGGGCACCAACTGTTTGCCAACGCCGCGCCCACAGTTGGAGTCTTCCTGATTGCCGACGATGGCCAAGTACTATTAGCGCGGCGCGGTATCGACCCAGGCAAAGGCTTGCTCGACACCTTTGGCGGGTTTGCTGATGGCTCCGAATCTATCGAAACTACCGCTGAACGCGAGCTACGCGAAGAGTTGTCGCTTGAGCGTAATGAGTACGGCGATTTACACTACATCGGTTCGTTCGAATCTACCTATCTGTTTGATGGCGAATATATGCCTGTACTATCGACGATATTTTGGGCACACCTGCGCACCACGCGCACCCTCACCCCTTCCGATGACGTCGCCGAAATTGTTATACTACCTATTAGTGCAATCGACGAATCAGAGGTGCATAATACCGACATCGTTCACGCCGTTCAGGCCCTAAAAACATTAGAATCAGAAGGGAAACTACAATGAGCGAAATTGAGTTTAGTAAGCAACTAACAGCTACCAAAACTCCTATAGAGGGGCTGGTAGTGTACGATCTACCTGTATTCGGCGATAGCCGCGGATGGTTTAAAGAAAACTGGCAACGCGAAAAGATGGTAGCTATTGGACTGCCAGATTTTGGCCCCGTGCAAAATAATTTTAGCTTTAACGACAAACGCGGCGTTGCTCGCGGCATCCACGCCGAACCGTGGGATAAATACGTATCGCTCGGTGCTGGCAAGATATTCGGTTTTTGGGTAGATATCCGCGAAGGCAGCACTACCTACGGCAAAACGTTTACCACCGAACTAGACCCCTCAAAGGCAATCTTCGTTCCCCGCGGCGTTGCCAATGGCTACCAAACACTCGAAGATAACACCGTATATAGCTATCTTGTAAACGACCATTGGTCGGCAGATGCTCAGTATTCGTTTGTAAGTATGTTCGACGAATCCCTAGGCATTGAGTGGCCTATCCCAATCGAAGAATGCGAGGTTTCCGAAAAAGACAAAAACCACCCCTTGCTGAAAGATACCGTGCCTATCACACCCAAAAAGACGCTCATTGTTGGCGCAAATGGCCAACTAGGCCGTGCCTTTCAGGCGATTTTTCCTGATGCCGAGTGTGTCGACCGCGATACGCTTGATATTTCATCACCAGACATAGTTACAGCACGCCGTTGGCGTGACTATGGTGTCATATTGAACGCCGCTGCATACACTGCCGTTGATATAGCCGAAACCCCAGAAGGACGGCGCGATGCGTGGCAAGCAAATGCAACAGCCGTCGCTAACCTCGCTAACATTGCTAACGAAAACAACATCACCCTTGTACACATATCTTCTGATTATGTATTTGATGGCACAGCGGTAGAACATAACGAAGACGAACCATTTACGCCACTAAGCGTGTACGGCCAGTCAAAAGCCGCCGGCGACATCGCTGCCAGCCTCGCCCCACGCCATTACATCGCCCGTACGAGTTGGGTCATTGGCGACGGCAATAACTTTGTACGTACTATGGCTAACCTTGCCGAGCGTGGCGTAAAGCCAAGTGTCGTTAGTGACCAAATTGGCCGCCTTACCTTCACTGGGGATCTTGCAGCGGGTATCAAACACCTTATTGACACCTCGGCCCCTTACGGCACCTACAATATTTCAAACGACGGTACGCCAGCCAGCTGGGCTGACATCGCCAAAGAGGTATTTGAAAAGAGTGGTGCCTCGCGCGATGACGTCACACCCGTCACTACCGA
>CAZGGJ010000074.1:0-2701 GCA_964525315.1 uncultured Candidatus Saccharibacteria bacterium
TCAACGCCAGCTGGCAGGCTGAGGTTTTGCAGGTTGTCGATGGTCTTGGGTGTTGCGTTGGTGATGTCGATAAGGCGCTTGTGGACGCGCATTTCGAAGGCTTCGCCGCCCATCTTGTAGACGTGAGGGCTCTTCGATACGGTGTAGGTGCTCTTGCGCGTTGGCAGCGGGATAGGACCAGCGACGGTAGCGCCGGTACGGATGGCTGTCTCGATGATTTGCTTGGCCGAAGCGTCGATGACCTTGTGGTCATAAGCTTTGAGGCGGATACGGATGCGCAGGCCTCCGTCGGTTGTTTTTTTGGCGTCTGCCATAGTGTGAAATCCTTTCACTTATACCCCGTAACCTCTGCTCGCTTCGTATCTTGTCACGGCTGGCCGAGTTGTCGGAGTGATGGTATTACAGATAAACTATAGCGCAGAACAGTGGTTTTGGCAAGAACGTTCAACTGTCTTGGCCTTGTCGTTCGCAATCAAGGACGCTGACGAACGGTAGTTATTAGTATTTATTGATAGGATCACCCTTACTTTGCGTTTCCAGCATGACATCAATATCGGTGACAGTGTCTACTGGAATGGTTTGCTTATCGACGTCGCTCGTCTGTATATAGTTGATGACAAGGGTATCGCCTATGGCAAGGGTCGTTCCCTCGTAATCAGCTGATCGATATGTATTGAAGGATGCAATGATATCTTCGTCCGTACCAATTCTCACTAGTCTTCCTGAGGTAGTACGTATAGTGACGGATGAACTGTCATGTGCAGTAACGGTGCCTTCAATGATATTGTGTTTGCCCGATTCGTCAATTGCATACCGTTGGGTGCGATAATTATTGACCAGATCGATGCCTCCTTGGCCTTCATGGCAGTAGTCCTCCTCGTTACCCATGCAGGGCACGAGCTTCGTAAGTGAATTGCCATGCCGGTAGTCATCGTAGGTACCCTCGAGTTTAACGATTGCAAGCACTTCATCATGCGAGGATACTGAGCTGGCACCGCAGTGCTTGGGAGTGCAATCTGCGTCGTTGCGAACTTTGACGGTGTTTTTGATGACGACAATTATAGGGTCGCCGGGATGGATACTGTGTATGTCTTTGGCTTGGCGGTCGGCAATATATTTTACATTTTGACTGAGGCTATAAGTGACGGATGGGTTCCATTTGTCTTTGGCAGCAACTACGAGCTTGTCTACCGAAATGCTTTGGACTTTGTCGGCTATGTGGGCTGGAAGCACTGAGGCTTGCGTCGATTCATAGCCTGGCTGGGTAAGAACTGCTTGGTCTAACGGAGGCGGAGTGGACGGAAATTCTTTCATTATCCACTTGTTGATGGCTGCCAGCTCGCACTCTGCTTTGGCCACCCGCGGCAGGTCCTTAGGGGTTATAGTAGCGGTCTTTTTCAGCTCATACCGCTGTAGCGTCGCTTCATCGCCGCATGATTCGGACTCTATAAGTACTTCCTTGCGGCCAGAGACGCTTTCGGTCGGCGTGCCGACATCGACGCTAGGTGCCGGCCATAAGTAGGTGACGGCTGCATAGGCAGCGCCAGACAGCAACCCGATGGCTAGTACGACCGCTACGACGGTGAGAACTGGGCTAGCGCGTAGTAGCGATACGTGGCTGCGTCGTGGCTGCTTTGTCGCAATACGCTGCATGACCTTGTCGGTAAATGACTGCTCTACTGGGGCGTCATCTGGGCGGGATAGTATAAGTGTGTGAATGATATTCTTCATAGGAGCTCCTTTCGTAGTTTGGCTTTAGCGCGTGTTATCCAGGTCGAAACAGTGCCGATTGGCACAGCAAGCTCCTCGGCAATAGCTTCGTAGCGTTTGCCGTCCCAGAAGTAGGCTTGGATGACAGTCGCATATTCTGGTGGTTGTAGGCTCATCACCTTGTCGCGCACCTCTTGCTTCTCGGCATTTGACAGCGATTCAGCGTGCCCTACTATGTCTTCGATGAGGTCGATATCGATGTGCTGCTTGCGTCTGCGTAGGCGGTCCTTTGCCTTATTGGCGGCGATGCGGTACAGCCACGTCGAAAACGCTGCTTTCGCTGGATGGTATTTGGCGAGTGAATAGTACGCCGTGACAAATGTGTCTTGGGCTACATCTTCCCCATCCTGACGGTTCTTCAGGATGTTTTCGCAGTAGATGATGAGCCCGGTCTGGTAGCGTTCGACCAGCTGCCGGTAGGCTTGCTGTTCGCCGCTCTGCGCGAGTGTTATAATCTGTTGTTCGTTCATTGCACTCATTATACGTGTCGAGGAAGGAATTTCATTCAATAAAATACACCCCTTTTTACAGGGGTGTATTTGTAGGCTGTGGCCGAGGAGATTACTTGGTAATCTTGGTCACGACACCAGCACCAACGGTGCGGCCGCCTTCGCGGATGGCGAAGTTGAGGCCTTGCTCCATGGCGATAGGAGCGAGCAGCTTGACCTTGAAGGTCAGCGTGTCGCCTGGCATGACCATTTCCTTGTCAGCTGGGAGTTCGACTTCACCGGTGACGTCAGTCGTGCGGAAGTAGAACTGTGGCTTGTAGCCCTTGCTGAATGGAGTGTGGCGGCCGCCTTCTTCCTTCTTGAGGATGTAGACTTCGGCTTCGAACTCAGTGTACGGGGTGATGCTGCCTGGCTTGGCAATCACCTGGCCGCGCTCGATCTGCTCGCGCTCGATACCGCGGAGCAGCAGACCGGCGTTGTCG
>CAZGGJ010000075.1:0-2579 GCA_964525315.1 uncultured Candidatus Saccharibacteria bacterium
CCCTCACATCTGTTATAATAAACACTCATGAAGATTACCCGAGACACCATTTCCCCAACCAAAGTCAAACTTACTATCACTCTGAGCAAGGAAGAGCTCGCCGACGCCGAAAAGGTCGCCCTGGTCAAGCTTGCGAAATCAGTCAAAGTTCCTGGCTTTCGCAAGGGGAAGGTACCCCCAAGCGTCGCCGCGAAGCACGTCGACCCGACCGCCCTCGTCACCGAAGCTGCAGACAACGCCGTGTCCAAGGCCGTAGCTACTGCATTCTCCAGCGAAGACATTCGCGCGCTTGAGCGCCCGCAGGTCGAAGTCACGAAGTTTGTCCCTAGCGACACGCTCGAGTTCACGGCCGAGGCCGAAGTCATGCCGGAAATCAAGCTCGGCAACTACAAGAAGCTCAAAGCACCCAAGCAGGAAAAGATAAGTGTCGCGAAGAGCGACGTCGACGAAGTCATCGACCGCATCCAGACCCAGCTCGCTACCAAAGAAGAAGTCGACCGTGCCGCCAAGCTAGGCGACGAAGCGACCATCGACTTCGTGGGCAAGCAGGGCGGCGTCGCCTTCGATGGCGGCACTGGCAACGACTATCCGCTGACACTCGGCTCGAACTCATTCATCCCAGGCTTTGAGGAAGGTATCGTCGGCCACAAGCCTGGCGAGACATTCGACCTCGAGCTGTCGTTTCCCAAGGATTACCACGCCAAGGACCTGGCAGGCCAAAAGGTCGTATTCACGACCACGCTAAAGAAGCTTGTCGAGCCAGTCAAGCCAGAGGCAAATGACGAACTGGCCGCCAAAGCCGGTCCGTTAACCTCGTTCAAAGAGCTAGAAGAGGACATTCGCAAAGAACTGACCGCCCGCAAAGAGCGCGAAGCTGCCGACGAACTGCGCGATGCGCTCGTCAAGGATTTGGTCGCCAAAAGCAGTATCCCTGTGCCAGAAGTACTCCGCAAGGACCAGCTGCAATCTATCGAGCAGGACATGACGCAGAACCTCATGTACCAAGGCGTCAGCTTCGACCAATGGCTCGAAGGCAAGGGCTACAAGTCCAAGGATGAGTGGGTCGACAAGGAAGCTCGCGAGATTGCCGATACGCGCGTCCAAGCCGGACTCGCACTCGCTGAGGTGGGCAAGCTCGAGAACATCACCGCTGAGGACACCGCTATTGACGCGCGTATTGCCGAGTTCAAAGAGCAGTACAAGAACAGCCCTGAGACCCTCAAGCAGCTCGATACCCCTGAAGTCCGCCGCGACATCGCAAATAATCTTGCCACTGAGCTGACTATCAACCACCTGGTCGAGCTCAACACAAAGTAGCCGCACGAAAGCTTTTGTTCTCAGCAAAGCTTCGCTATACTATAGCTCATACTTACTAACAAAGGATGGGCTATGCCAAACACACAAACTACCTCTGAGCGTGGCGACGTAGTGGCGATGATACTTATCGTAATTGTTATTGCGCTAATAGGTGCGCTTGGGTTTGTGTGGTATCAAAATGCCACCAAAGACACTACAGCGCCCACACAGGCCCAAAACAACACAACAACTCCAGAGAAAAAGGAGAAAACGCTTGCGCTCAGCAGATGGAACGTCGAAATACCTCTTACCGACGATACTACGAGCTTGACCGCCAAGGAAGCAGATAGCGATACACGACAGGTGTACGAAATTAGGGTTGCTGAATCAGCGCTATTCAATGACAAGGCAAAGACCGGCACTCAGGCAGTAGGCTACATAGAGCGTATCGAGGTGGGTAATGATGCAGCCGAATTCGACTCGCGAGTGACAGCAGGCAAGACAATGAGTCAAGCTATTCGCGACGGAGACATACTAGGTACCATAGTCGGGAAGTATGCCTACACGTACAATAGTCGCCAGCAGGTGGCTTATGCGCCCGGCGGCACCGATGAGGAGACTAGGGCAGAGAAGGCTCTCGAGGCTCTTAGCACAGAGACTTTGCCTGCGCAGCTCAAGCAACTTCGTACGATAAAATAGACCCTTTGCAATAACGAAACTAGCACTCTCTTGACGTGAGTGCTAGTTCTGTGCTATACTGAAGCTATGAGCAGTAGCTACCTCGTCCCAAACGTTATCGTCCGTACCCGCGACGGCGAGCGCGGCTATGATATCTACTCGCGGCTCCTTGAGGACCGCATCATCTTCCTAGGCGACGAAGTCAATGAGCAGACAGCCAATGTGGTAGTGGCGCAGCTCCTGCACCTCGCCAACGAAGACCCCAAGGCCGACATTAAGCTCTATATCAACAGCCCTGGCGGCAGCGTCTACGACGGCCTGGCTATCGTCGATACCATGAACTTCATTGCCCCTGACGTCGCTACGTATGGCATTGGCCTCCAAGCAAGCTTTGGCGCAGTCTTGCTCGCCTGCGGCGCCAAAGGCAAGCGCTACATGCTCCCCAACGCCCGCGTCATGATGCATCAGCCGCATGGCGGCACGCGCGGCCAGGTGACTGACCAGGAAATCTCCCTCCGTGAATCCGTCCGCACCAAAGAAACCCTCATCGACATCATGGCAAAAGCCACCAAGCAAAAACCCGCCAAAGTCCGCGCCGACATGGA
>CAZGGJ010000076.1:0-2550 GCA_964525315.1 uncultured Candidatus Saccharibacteria bacterium
TCATCTTGATTATCGGTGTCATCACCTTTACGCTCGCCTCACTCCTCAGTGGCAGTGCCCATACCATGACTATGCTTATCGCCGCACGTGCCATCCAGGGCATCGGTGGGGGTATGATTATGGCCAACGCTTTTACCATTGTCGGCGACCTTTTCACCCCACGAGAGCGCGGCAAGTGGCAGGGAATGATTGGCGCTGTTTTTGGTATGAGCTCAGTTATCGGCCCGCTGCTCGGCGGTTGGCTGACAGATGGCCACCAGCTGTTTGGCCTAACCACCAACTGGCGCTGGACGTTTTTTATCAACGTGCCCATCGGCATCGTCGCGGCGGTCGTCATTGCCCGGTTCTGCCCAAGCATCAAGCACGATGCCGTCCATAAGCCCGACTACTGGGGCGCACTCTTTATCACTATCGCACTCAGCTCACTCGTGCTCGCCGTCGACAATACCGAGACAGTCTTCCGCGCTTTGATTGATGGCGGTACCAGCCTCGCAACTATCAAACTCATCTTGTGGGGAATTGCTATCATCGCCGCAGCCATTTTCGTCGAAGTTGAACGCAGAGCACCGCAGCCCATCATCCCGCTCCGTTTCTTTGCCAACAAGACATACACGCTCATGATTAGCGCAGCGCTACTTTTTGGTGCGGCCTTCATGTCAGCCATTATGTACCTGACACAGTTTAATCAACAAGTTTTTGGTGCTACTGCCTCGAGTGCCGGCCTCATGCTCCTGCCGATGGTCGGTGGTATGATGATATCTTCTATCGGTACAGGCCAGCTCGTCTCCCGCGTTGGGCGCTACAAGTATTTCATTATGACCGGCTTTGCGCTGGGTACGGCCAGTGTATTTGCGCTAACAACACTCAACCCCGGCTCACCATACTGGCAAGAAGCCATCATCATGGCATTCGCTGGGCTGGGGCTTGGTATGGCTATGCCTATCTTGAACTTAGCCGTGCAAAACGAGTTTGAACACAAAGACCTCGGGGCTGCCACCGCCAGTGTGCAGCTTTTCCGCGGGCTTGGTTCTACCATCGGCATGGCCGTCCTCAGTGGCTTGCTCACGGCCGGAATCCTTAGCGCACTCGGCCAGCCTAAAGATATCCCCTACATACAAACATTACAAAAGGCCCCTCAGGCTGCCCAAATGCTCAGCGGCGAGATTAGTGCCGACAAGCTCCTTATGATAAATGCACAGCGCGAAACCATCGCTACCGTTGCCGCCGAAGGTTTAGCCAAGTCACCAGCCCCTGCGCCAGTGCAGCAAGCGCAACTCAAGGCATTTAAAGCACAGCAAACCGCATTTAAAAAAGATGTTATCGACGCTTTTGCCGAGTCGCTGCGACGGGTGTTCCTCGTGTCTGGCGTGCTCATGTGCGTCGCCCTCATTACTGTCAGTTTCATACCCAACCGCAAACTACGCAGCACCACAGCCCTTGGTGTTGAGTAGGCCTCAGCGTTCTCTCATGCTCGGCAAGTACTATTGACACTACGTTGCATAAGCAGCGGCTAAGTGAAGGAGAGTATGCCTATGAAACGAATAAACAAAGCGCTCGCGATTGCGGGAGTAACCGCAAGTGTCGCGGCTGCAGGACTCATCGGTATGGGTGCGGCAAGTGCTGCTACAACGTCATCAACAACGACCAACCCGATGTCGAGCCTCGTCACGGCCATCGCCAAAAAGTTTAACCTCAAAACGAGCGACGTCCAAGCAGTGTTTGACGAACAGCACGCCGCAACTGAGGCAAGCCGTGAAGCCGCGCTCAAAACAACGCAGGCGCAGCTCGTCACAGACGGCAAGCTAACGCAGGCGCAGTCCGATGCCATCACCGCCAAGCGAGCCGAGCTGCAAAAACAGCGGGACGCCGACCGCGCCAGTGACACATCAAGCACCAAGACCGATGCCGAGCGTAAAACCGAAATGGAAACCCGCAAAACCGCGCTTAATACGTGGCTCAAAGAGCAGGGGATTGACACGCAATACGCATACCTCGTCATGGGCGGTGGTCGCGGTCACGGCCCCGGCGGACGTGGCACGCAAAATCCTTCGTAAAAAATAGAGTCCCGTCATTACAATGTCTAAAGGTGTCGCCCGGCGCGGCACCTTTTATGTGAAGGGTTTTGTGACCTAGCCTACAGATTATGGTAAGCAAAGGTATACAGTACCAATATGGCTTCATCTACTAGTATCATCAGGTTCGTGTACTCATTATTTTTGGGCGTTTTACTCGCTCTATTCGTCGGGTTCGGCATCAACACGTTTTATCTCGGGCCGGAAGAACCCCGCTACCCGATAACGACAGAGGTCGTCACAAAAGAACCCACAAAAGAGCAGCAAGCCGCAGAGATAAAATATCAAGCCGAGTATCGTAAGTTCGAAGATAAGATGAAACCGTACAGCCGAAACGTATCAATTGCCGCGCTAATTGCAGCGGTCGTCTTTTTGTCGCTCAGTTTAATTTTTGAGAAGAGATTACGAATGCTGGCCGATGGTATTATGTTCGGCGGCCTCTTCACGCTGCTCTATAGCATCATCCGAAGCGTCATGT
>CAZGGJ010000077.1:0-2524 GCA_964525315.1 uncultured Candidatus Saccharibacteria bacterium
GGTCGCCCTCGGCACCCAGGTGAGCGGCACGCTCGGCGTTGCGAACGGCGGTACCAACAACAGTGGCGCCATCGGTGGTGCAGGCAGTATCGTGTACAGCGATGGTACAAAATATGTATACGGTGGTACTACTGCAAGCTCAGGACAGTGTCTCCTGAGTGGAGCTAGCGGCACTGGTCAGCCGACTTGGGGTAGCTGTACGGCTGGTAGCGCTAACACTGCTCTCAGCAACCTCAGCAGTGTCAATATCGGTACTACGGCATTGAACTCCACGAGCAATAATTTAAATCTTACCACCACCACTAGCGGCAACATCGTCCTCAATAGTGCTGGTACGATTGAGCTCCAAGACAGCACGAATGTCACTGGTACGCTTGCCGTCACAAGTACGATTACGGGCACTACCATTAACGGTACGACAGGCATTAATACCGGTGCTAGTGCCGGTACTCAGCGTATCGACGCTAGTGGTAACCTAGTGAATATCGGAAATATAACGGCTAGTGGTACTGCTCAAATCAAGCAAACCCTTTGGGGCCATTCATTCCTTCAATCAGCTCCTGCTTCAACTACCTACTATAAGATAGCTACGTTGCCAATATCTAATGCCGGCACATACGACCATGTACAAGTAGAAGGTGTATTTGATGCGGGCTGGGGCTCAGCGGCCAAAGCGCCGTTCACCATACTTTTTGGCAACCGGAATGGCTTCAATTATAAATATGACCTGAAGGGTAGTATGGTTGCGAATGCTCGCATTGTCGCCTACACCGAAGCTGACGGCTCAGTGTCTATCTATACGCAGCACAACGCGGCTGCCTTCACGACGATCAGCTACAACATCACGCAGTCATTCGGCGCTACCGTTTACCAGAATCCTGCCTCTACCACGGTTGCACCGACCGGTACCCTGGCATTCGACTCCTCATCGGGCACGTATGCCCCACGGACTGTAGTGGATAACTCAGGCAACTTCGGTATCGGTACAGGCACCCCAGGCTCATACCGCCTGAATGTCCAAGGCGGCGACGTAAACTTCAGCGGCAATGTAGCTATCGGTGGCACCACGGTCATTACTTCTGGCCGTGTACTTCAGAATGTCACTGCCGACACGGGCATTCTTACTAGTGGCATACTAGGACTTACACGCGGTGGTACCAATGCGAGTCTCACAGCAAGCAATGGCGGTATAGTATGGACGAACGCGACACAAATGCAAGTTCTCGCCGGTACGTCTACGGCAAACCAGTGTCTGGTTTCCGGCTCGAATGCCGCACCAAGTTGGGCAAGCTGTGGCGCAAACAGTGCCAACCAGACTCTTAGTAATTTAACCTCCCCAACCGATATCAACCAAGCGCTTAATTCGACTAGCGCCAATCTGAATCTTACCACCACAACCAGTGGCAACATCGTCCTCAACAGTGTCGGTACCATTGAGCTGCAAGACAACACGAATATTACGGGGACAGTTAGCATAAGCTCAACGCTTACGAGCGGCAACATTATTATCGGTCAGACTGCTAACCAGCGTATAACGCTTAGCTCTGGTGCCGGTAATCATGCAATTGAGATTGGCCGAACGGACGGCACTGCCAGTACGCCGTATATGGACTTTCATGTCGGCGCAACTGCAACGGATTACGATGTGCGTATTATCGGTAGTAGCGGTACGGGAGTGAGCGGTGGAGGTATTCTTGGCATCGAAGCGTCGAAACTAAGTCTGGGCAGCGCTTCAATAGCAGCAAAGTTGTCGTTCTCGGATGGGTCGTCAAATACGGTTACCATCACGAGCTCTACGCAGTCTGGCAACTACACCATTACCATACCGACAATCTCTGCCAACGATATATTTTGTCTACAGAACCTAGGCAACTGTACGCCGACAGGTGTTATCAGCCAAACGCTGTCAAGTTCAGCTCCGGCAGGGTGGCTATTGCTCGACGGCCAAGCCGTTTCGCGTACTACATACGCTGCACTCTTTGCGATCTTTGGGACGACGTATGGCGCTGGTGATGGGAGCACGACCTTTAATCTTCCGAACATGAAAGGCCGTACTATGGTCGGTTACGACTCGACCAACACTAGTTTTGATGTGCTCGGCGAAACCGGTGGCGCGCCATCACATACACTAGTGGAAGCAAACATACCGAGAATATACGGTCAAATCCGTGACATGGCAACGCAGTCAAGTGCTACGGACGTAAGTGCAAGCAGCGGTGTATTTAGCTCATTCCAGGCAGGTTCGGCTCGAGGTTATGCGGGCTCATCAAGCGGTAGTGGAGATGATGCGGTCACGCTCGATTTTGGTAGCGCCTCGCCTACAGCCATAAGCAACTACCAGCCCTACATGGCCGTGAACTATATTGTAAAAACCTAAAACCAAAGACACGCGGCAGCGCAAGTAGTCATGCTTCAGTGCTATTCACCTGGTTCTTGGAGCAGAGGGGTGCTTAGCCGCTGTGGATAACTGGGTAAAACAGGGGATAATGAACCAATTTTGTACTCAAAAGTACTTGCATAATAT